>CAJXQM010000002.1 GCA_913058145.1 uncultured Colwellia sp. | reverse complement strand
CGAGATTCGCCTTAGTCTCGTGGGCTCGGAGATGTGTATAAGAGACAGCCATTGAACGTATCTGTCATATTGTTGCTATTCGTGACTGTAGAAGCACCATTGAGATTATATGCTACATTGTTTTGAGTCACTGTACCGTTTAGAACAGATTCATTAACTCTATACGTTGTAGTAGCTGTGCCGCCATTATTCGCTGAAGATGTTCCCCATCCATCAGCCCAAGCTCCACTATTATCACTATTGTCTGTATTGGTACTATTATCACTGTTGTCAATACTGGCAGTCCCGCCATTATTCGCTGAAGCTGAGTGATCAGATGCCTCAGCATAACTATTGTCACTGTTATCAGAGTTATCGCTGTTGTTGGTGTTATCAACAGTAGCTACTCCACCATTGTTAGCAGCTGCAGACCCCATAGCATTAGCATTAGTCATACTATTATCCGAGTTATCCGAGTTATTGCTGTTGTCGGAATTATTCGAATTATCATTACCATTATCTGAAATAGCTAAATCTAAATCAGTACTGTTATCTGAGTTGTCCGAATTATCAGAATTATCACTATTATCAGAATTGTCTGAATTATCACTATTATCTGAGTTGTCGGAGTTATCATTAAAACTATCTGTAACAGCAACGTCTAAATCATTGCTGTTATCTGAGCTATCCGAATTATCTGAGTTGTCAGAGTTATCACTATTATCAGAATTATTGCTGTTATCGTTAGCATTATCTGAAATGGCTAGGTCTAAATCAGTGCTGTTATCTGAGCTATCCGAGTTGTCAGAATTATCCGAATTATCCGAGCTGTCATTACCTGAATCGGCTATATCAACGTCGAAATCATTACTATTATCTGAGCTGTCCGAATTATCTGAGTTATCACTATTATCAGAGTTATCATTAGCATTATCTGAAATAGCTAAATCATTACTATTATCCGAGTTATCCGAATTATTAGAGCTGTCATTGCCTGAGTCGGCTATATCAACGTCTAAATCGTTACTATTGTCAGAATTATCGCTATTGTCGGAGTTATCATTAGCATTATCTGAAATAGCCAGATCATTACTATTATCCGAATTATCCGAATTATTAGAGCTATCGCTGTTATCTGAGTTGTCAGTATTATCGGAATTATCATTAGCATTGTCTGAAATGGCAACATCTAGATCAGCGCTATTATCGCTATTATCAGAATTATCTGAGCTATCACTGTTATCCGAATTGTTGGTATTGTCGGAGTTATCGTTAGCATTATCTGAAATCGCTAGGTCGTTACTGTTATCCGAGTTATCCGAATTATTTGAGCTATCGCTGTTATCAGAGTTGTTGGTGTTGTCGGAGTTATCATTAGCATTATCAGAAATCGCTAAGTCATTACTGTTATCAGAGTTGTTGGTATTATCGGAGTTATCATTAGCATTATCTGAAATCGCTAAGTCATTACTGTTATCCGAATTATCCGAGTTATTGGAAGCATCACTGTTATCAGAATTGTCATTAGCTGAGTTATTGCCTGAATCTGCAACATCAACCGCTAAATCGTTACTATTATCTGAATTGTCGTTACTGGTAGTTGCCGTCGAGCTTTCATTTGCTGCGGATGAACCATTATTCGCTTCATTTGCCAATGCTACATTGGCAGCAGAACTAAGTATCAGGGCAATACTTACTGCTAGTATATTTTTGTTAAAAAATTTCATATTTTATACTCCACTAAAAATTATTTTGTAACCATTAATCTAATTGAAATATCTAACGTATAATAAGAAAAATAGTGACACCTTAAACGTCCATATAAGCCTATATCAAATCGTTAACATATAAAAAAGTTAACATATATCTGAATACAGAGGCCTTGTGTTCACTGTCAATAATAGTCTACGGCTAACTTGAAATTCCATTAAAAGCACATCAAAAAGCACTTAAAAAATCATGAATATGTACAGATTCAGGTGGTGTGATATATAGAGTTTACAAACGGATAAAAACTGATTTATATCAGAGGAAACCCAAAATAATAAGGTTATATTGTGTAAGGTTTTACATTAATTTAAATTTTTACTTTACCTGAGCTAGCATCATTAACAGCTAAGCGCTAAGCAGTAATATGTTAGTGGATTTGTAATTCATAGACTAAGATTAATTACCTCATTTTAAATTAGTAAAGGACTTTAATATGCAGTGTTTGCAGCCTGAAAATAGTATGCTAATAATTTCAAATGATAGTTTTGTTGTTGGTTTATTAACAGGTTATTGTGTAGCTAATCATTTTACGCTTAAATGCATATCTCGCTCTAAACCTCTATATAGTAATGGTGCTAGTCCAAAGTTTAAATTAATTATTATTGATTTACGTGAGCTGACTTCTACTCTGATTGAAGATCATTTTGAATCATTAAGCAATATTCACAATCAATATTCTATTCCTATTTGTGCCATACATAATATGAATATAATGCCACGTTATCTAATGTTACCATGGGTAAACTATTATAAAGACGAGACTTTTTTTGAAAAACTTGATGAAAACATTAATAAATATATTATAGATTTTATTCATGTTTTTGATGAGCGAAGGAATAACAATCGCAGATTAGGGGTTGATCGCCGTACATTATTAGAAACAATTAACTCTTTTTCGTCCAAAGAACTTAATGGTGCGCTTAAATTAATTAATCCAGTTGATGCTCTAGAATCATTAGGTCTTTTTGAAATAGACAGAGATTGTCAAAACGTTTATTTAAAAGGAAAAAACCTAGGACTTACCGCTAAGGAGTTTAAGCTTTTTAACTTGTTAGCTGAATGCCCTGAACGCGTATGTACGACCGAGAACTTGATAACTCACTTATGGCCAAATAGAGATAGGGCAAATAAATCTGACCTTTATCAATACATGCATTTATTGAGAAAAAAGGTTGAATTTGACTCAGATAATCCGTATTGGATCATAACAATTAAAGGTGTTGGTTATAAATTAAAGATATAAATATATTTTGATAACGCATCATTATACTTAGCAGACTAAAACCTATAGGTTAATAAAAAAACATTGATTTTTAGCCAAATAAGAATAAATCCCGATGTTTATTTTACATCATTTTTATGCCCTTCTATTATCGTTTTCACACCAGAGTATTTTAATTTATTATCGAAGTGTTATTATCTAATTTGATTGATAGCGCCTTGAATAATTATGGTGTTAGCTTACCATTAGGTTAACCATTAAAGGATAAATCAAGCATGCTAATTAACACGATAAAACTTATCGTATTTAAGGGTGAATAACTAGTGGTAAATTATCGTTCACAAGCTCTGTTATTAATAATTATATAAGGATTTTTTATGACTATTATGCAAAAAACGCTTTGGTTAATTGTCTTTTTAGGTAATTTTTCAGCAGGGTACTATTATATGCATAGCGATAGTGCCTTTAGTGTCTCTTTATTAATCGCAACATTACTCTATAGCATTATTGGATTGTATGACGTTTTTTATAGCCGTCATAGCTTGAATCGCTTATACCCTGTTGTGGCGTATATACGTTATTTTCTTGAGTCTTTCCGGGTTGAAATTCAGCAATATTTTATTGCTAATAACACCGAAGAGTTACCCTTTAATCGAGAGCAACGGACGTTAGTTTATCGACGTGCTAAAAATGAGCGTGATACTATTGCTTTTGGCACACAGCGTAACCTTCTTGAAGATAATTACTTAAGTTTATGGCATTCATTATCACCTGTTCATATTAAAGAAAGCAGTAAACGTGTTCTTATTGGCGGTGCTAGCTGTCAACAACCTTATTTAGCCTCTTATTTAAATATTTCAGCGATGAGCTTTGGCTCATTAAGCACTAATGCCATAGAAGCGTTTAATTTAGGCGCTAAAAAAGCAGGTTGTTTTCATAATACCGGTGAGGGGGCTGCAAGCCCCTATCACTTAAAGCACGGTGGCGATTTAGTTTGGCAATTGGGTACAGGGTTATTTGGTTGTCGTGATGATAAAGGGCGCTTTAACCCAAGCACATTTGAAACAACGGCTAAATTACCGCAAATCAAAATGATAGAAATAAAATTGAGCCAAGGGGCTAAGCCAGGTCATGGAGGTGTGCTCCCTAAAGCGAAAATAACCGACGAAATTGCCCGCATCAGAAATATTTCAAAAGACCATGATTGTATCTCACCAGCAGTTAACCCTGAATGTACGTCGCCAAAAGACTTGTTAGCTTTTGTCGAGCAGTTACGCACTTTAAGTGGTGGTAAACCTATTGGTTTTAAATTATGTGTTGGTAATCCGGCAGAATTTTTAAGTATTTGTAAAGCAATGTTAGAAACTGGTATTACGCCTGATTTTATTACAGTCGATGGCGCAGAAGGCGGTACAGGTGCTGCTCCTGTTGAATTTTCAAACCGCTTAGGCTTAATCTGTTTAGAGGGAGTTAGCATAGTCAATAACGCATTGGTTGGCGTAGGACTTAGAGAGAAAATAAAAATAATTGCCTCTGGTAAAACCGCATCAAGTTTTGATTTACTCGCCAAAATAGCCGCTGGCGCAGATATTGTTAATGCTGCTAGAACGATGATGATGGCCATTGGTTGCATTCAATCAAGACACTGTAATTCCAATCGTTGCCCAACAGGTATTGCCACACAAGATCCAGCTAGATCTAAAGCAATAGATGTTGATGTAAAAAGTGAGCGAGTGAAAAATTTTCATCACAATACACTCGCTAGTTTTTTTGAATTGTTGGGTAGTATGGGCTTGGATGATCCGACTAAACTTGTACCGCAGATGATAAAAAGGCGTTCACCTTACGGAGCTCAAATGTCAATGGGCAGTCTTGTTGAACCGTTAGCTTTTAGAGCATTAATAGATAACGTAGAGGTTGATGAATCATGGCAACATTGGTGGCAAGCGAGTAGTGCTGAGCAGTTTTATGTAGAGGATCTTTTTATACTGAAATCCCCGGAGTTTCATCAAGCAAAAACTCATTAAGCGCTATATGCATTAAGGCACTTATTCAGCCCAATTCTAACTGAGTTAACTCCGTGTTATATGTGTCATTGCTTAGCATTATTCATGGATGCCACTACCGTGGTGTTATTTCAATAAATGGTTTCTGTTTGGACGGCTTACAAAGGCTTTAGCTATTCTAGGAGAGCTACGTCAAACAGCTATGGCAATTATCTACATTTTAATACCTTGTTAAATGATAGTTTGAAGTGCCTGTTCTCTATTATTGAATTGATGATTTTTATCTAATAAAGTTTCTAAAGATAATTTATTTAGTGATTGATTAATTTTATCGTTACCCGTGATAACCAACACGTTTATATTTTTTATTTTAGTACGCTCTATAAGATCGATGATCATAATAGCGGTGGTTGTCCCTATCAATTTAGCTTGTGATAAGTCTATTACTAATGTTGTAAATGCAATGTTTTCAGTAAAGCGACGAGATAACTCTCTAGAAACAGCAAAACTAACAGGGCCGTCAATGGATAATAAAACAGTATTCGCTAAGGATTTACTCCTATTTTTTTGAATATCATCCGTTAATGCTGTATTGAGGTTGCTTGATGATATTTCACTCATTAATTCATTTCCTCTTTTAAAGGTAATGTTATCAAGTTGAATATCAGTCAAGCGATCTAATGTTACTAAATTAGCAATAAACATACCGACTAACACGGCAGTAATTAAATCAATGAATACGGTTAGTACTAACACTAATAACATTAATGAAGCCGAAAATACGCCTACTTTTTTTATCTGAAAAATAAAGCGCCAATCAATAATATCAAGACCAACTTTAATTAACATACCAGCGAGAACTGTATGAGGAATATACTGTGCGTATTCTCCTGCCCAGAGTATAACAATTAATAAGGTAATAGAATGTACTATGCCAGATAGGGCTGTTTTACCTCCGGCACGAATATTAATTGCAGTGCGCATAGTGGCTCCTGCGCCCGGTAATGCACCAAAAAAACCCGCAATGGTATTCGCAATTCCTTGGCCGATAAGTTCTTTATCGCTATCGTGATGACTTTCGGTCATTGTGTCAGCAACCATTGAGGTGAGTAATGAGTCAATAGCGCCTAATACAGCCAATAAAAAGGCGAAATAACTAACTTGATACAGTGTATCTAAAGATAGGCTAGGTAATATTAGACCAGGAAAACCGGTCGGAATTACACCGATAACAGCAATACCTTGTTGGGTCAAAAAGGTTGAGCTCAAAAGTGTTAATGTGACTAAGGCAAATAGGGGGGCGGGGATTATTTTAGACCATTTTTCAGGCCAATATATCATGATTAAAAGAGTGAACACACCCAGTAAAGTAGCAAAAGTATTTTGCTGATTAAATGTGTTGGTTATATTCGTTAGTGCAGCTAATGCGTTGCTATAGCTTGAGTTACCCAGAAGCGGGGATATCTGCAGCAAAATAATAATAATACCAATACCTGTCATAAAACCAGAAATAACAGGATAGGGAACCATAACAAAATATTTACCTAGTTTAAGTAAACCAAATGATATTTGAAATAAGCCAGCTAAAATTACACAAGTAAAAGCTAATACCAGCCCAGTGTCAGGATTACTCGCTATTAATTGAGTTAATACTAATGCCATTACCACGCTCATAGGCCCTGTTGGCCCTGATATTTGTGTGGCAGTTCCTCCAAATAAGGCAGCAAAAAAACCAACTAAAATGGCGCCATAAACACCAGCTATAGCCCCTGCACCTGATGAAACACCGAATGCTAATGCTAAAGGTAGTGCTATAACCGCAGCGGTTAAGCCGCCAAAGATATCACCTTTAATATGCTTACTAGATATTTTATTGATTAATATAATTACAACACCTTAAAAGTATAAATAGGGAACTTTTATTTTTATAGATGAGTGTAACAAAAGGCGCTTATAATACCTACTGAGTTTTCATCTTGAGGTAAATTTAGTATAAAAGTATAAGCGCGGGTTAAAAAAGGGTGTTATGAGGCATTGGTGGGCAAGCTAATATGAACCGTAACGCCATCAGGCGCTTTATGATTATAAGCGCTGATTTGTCCGTTATGAAACTGGCAAATTAATCGAGAAATATATAAACCTAAACCAAGGTGTGGCACATCATGGTTACTATTATCTTTTTGGTTTGTATCACGTAATGACACCATAGAATCAAATAAACTGTCACTTAGTTGCTTCGGTAGTAATATGCCGTTATTACTAATGAATAATTCAGCATTATTACTGCTCTTTTTTAACGTAATAGTGATGCGATTGTCTTCGCTAAATTCAACGCCATTACTAATCACCTTGTCTAACAGTTGAACTATATGTTCAGGTGAACCATGAAAAAGGAATATGCTTATTTTGGAATCATTCCTTTCTACATTAAAGACAAACTTTATGGTTGGGTATATTTGCTGGTAGCCTAAAATACAGCCGTTAACAACCTCTTTTAAGTCAAAATTAATTTTTTCAGTGGTTGATAACATTTGTTCAAGGCGAGTAGCCTCACTCATGTTGGTGAGAATTAAATTTAGCGTATTAATACCCGTTTGCGCTCTTTCAATATAGGGACTGTTATTTTTATCTGTTTGATGCGTTGGCGCTTTTTGTAAACTTAGATTGTCTAATGAGGTTTTAACCACGGCAATAGGGGTTCTTAATTCATGAGATAAACGCGATGATATGTTTTCTAAATAGTGATTATACTCACTTAAGCGGTTAACTGCCGTGGTAAAACTGCGAGATAAATCACCTATTTCATCATTACTGTTAGATGCTTTCATTTGGCCTGTAATTCGTCCTTGCTTATCAATGGCTAATTCGGCTTGAGTAGATAAATGTCGAATACGTGATGAAATGCGTGAGGCAAATAACAGAAAAGCCAAGGCGCCTAAACTCATAATGGCTAAAATCACGGTAAATAACTTTTCTAAAGCGCGGTTTCTTAGGGTACGAATACCGTTAGTCGTTTCTTCAACAATGACAGCACCTTGCACTTGATTATTAATAAAAATAGGGTAAGCAGCAGAAAGGACTAGGGCTTTTTTGTCGGTAGTTAAACGCCATTGAGAGGTTGCTTTTCCATTTAAGGCACTAACAATATGTGAGCCTTGTAAATGTTGTGCATCATAGAGCTGGTCAATAAAATCTGTTGACGGTTTAGTTAATACTTTATAATACAAGGGTAACAATAATTGTTGCTTAAACTGATACCAAAGACTGTTCTTTTCATCTTCTCTGGGTTGTTTTTTCTTCGCATGCCATACACCACTGGCTGATTTTAGTGAACCCGCGCTAGCTAATACTCTGTGGTGTTGATCAACCACCCAAATACTAGAATTAGTATAACGCATCCCTTTAACAATACGTTCAATTTCGGGCGAGGGCACAACAATAGTCCCCAAACTTTCTGCTTTACTTGGATCTGCTGAGCCAATTGCAGAAACCGCTTCGCTATCGGTTTTATCTACATCAAAAAAAGCAAAAGCAATATTATCGCCTAAATTATCTAAAGGTACTCTTAACTCTACATTATAACCTTGCGGGGTTAATAACCAGTGCCCTTGAATGTGTGGTTCAGGTGTTGGAATATTATTCTCTTCATCAGTAACGCGAAAAGCAGATATCCAACCTGCTGTTTTATTACTAATAATAAAACGGTTTAGCTGGTTGTTATTATCACTAAAAGATAGGGCTAAATAATCATTATTAGTGATGCTACGATTATTTTTTTCGCGGAAAATAAGATGGTTATCAACCACCTGAAAAAACAAATATAAATAGTTATCGTACTTGCCGACACTGGCTTTAAAATTAAGGCTTAATGGCTCTTTGGCAAAGAGTTGATGTTGATGGTGATAAAAGTGAGTACGTTGATTAAAATCAGGCCAATCGTTATGTAGACCGTCTAATTGAACTGCCTGCGTTAATTTATAGCCATAAAGATCTTTACCTTGTTCAACATTAGGTAAAAAACTCGCTTGATTATTAAATAGGTTTTCTCGCTCATGCAAAGCAGTCGCTAAAGCGCGTGCTGTGCCTACTAAAGTTTGCTCTTGTCCAAAGCGCAAATACTTTTCCATTTCCCACACATATTGATAACCAAACCAAGGAATAACAAACAGAAAACTTGAAAGCAATAACAGTTTTGATCTAAGACCAAAACGTAGTTTAAGGCGTTTATTGTTAACCATATTAGGTTTCATCATCCATAGTTTTTTTGGCACTTAGCCAGCGGTAGCCCATGCCATAAACGGTTTCGATGCAGTCAAAGCTGGTGTCGTGTTGAATAAATTTTTTGCGAATTCGTTTGATATGTGAAGTGATTGTACTGTCATCAACATATATTTTTGAATCACTCATCAATTGTGTACGGTTTTTAACATGACCAGGGTTTTTGGTTAAGGCATGCACTAACCAAAATTCGGTAATGGTTAAATCAATAGAGCTGTTTTGCCACGTAATATTCATACGTTGGCTATCTACTGTAAGCGCACCAGAGCGAGTGATATGTTGATCGTTAATAGGTTTCTTTAGTGCTTCTTGACGGCGAAATAATGCTGATATGCGCGCCGTTAAGTGAGGTAAGCTAATATCTTTGGTTAGGTAATCATCGGCACCAATGCGTAAACCAGATACCGTGTCAAAATCATTGTCACGTGCGGTTAAAAATATAATAGGTAAAGTAGCCGACTTGGCTCTAAGTTGCTGACACAAAACAAACCCACCGTCATATTCATCATTCAAACCTATGTCTAAAATGACTAGATTGGGTAAACGCAAATTAAAGGCTTGGGTCGCGCTAGATCTATCTGCATAGGTTTGCACTTGATAACCTTGGCTACGTAATACATCTGCATAGTTTTCTCTAATAGCAGCCTCATCTTCTACGATGGCAATTCTTTTACTCATTTGTATTCACTTTTGATTGTTTGCTAATAGCTGTTACCCGTTATTACGTCGACTATATCTAACTTTACGCGTTAACGCGCTTAATTTTTGAAATTGCCCTATTGTTGCCACAATTGCTCACTACTTTGCCTTTATTCGAGCAGAGCAATGCCCATTTTTTGCGGTTTAATAACTCCTGTCAACAACACTGGCTTATCAAAACATATTTAGCAGCACAGTTTAACAATACATATTTATTAACACTACTTAACAACCCATACGGCATAAAAAAGGAAAACTTATGAAAAACACGATTCAATTACCACAAGGTCAACTATACAAAATTACAGGAAAAAAATTAATCATCACTACTGCACTTGTTGCGGCTTTAGCGACTAGTTCGGTTAGTGCGACAGAAAACACCTTAACGTCAGTAAAAACACAGCAACAAGAAACAAAGGATGAAAATATTGGTTTTGGTACCGGTGCTATTATTGGTGCTATTGTGGCTGGACCTGTAGGCGCTTTTGTAGTGGGAATTGGTGGGGTGTTTATTGCTAAATACATTAATGTTAACGACCACAATGATGAATTAAGTCATGCCTTAGTTAAAGAGCAACAAAAACAAGGATCGAATGAGCAAATACAAAGTCAATATCAAGCTAAGTTACAGCGCTTAGAAACCTTATATCAGCAACAATTAGTGGCGTTGGAAAAGCAAAAAAATAAACCTGGACAGTTACAAGCAGACAACTTGTTAATGAGCTTACAGTTTTCTACTGGCTCAAGTGATATAGCACCACACTATCAAGAGCAAGTAGCGGCACTGGCACAAATATTAAATGACTCACCAGCGATGAAAATTGATTTGTCTGGTTATACTGATTTAACTGGTGAACAATCACTTAATCAAACGTTATCACAAGCTAGAGTTGAGTCGGTGCGAACCTTATTGATGGCGCAAGGCGTGGATGAACAGCAAATAGCGACCTTTGCTTTTGGTGAAGATTCACCTGTGGTAGCCAATAGTGAGCGTGAAGTTAGCTTTTATGACCGCCGTGTAGTACTAAAATTACATAGAACATCACCAGTAAAATATTCGCAAAAAATACAAAGTCAAATGGCAAATAATCAGTGATTCATCGTGCGATCAACTCCCAATATGGGTCATATTTGTAGATAAAAAAGGAGGTATATATCAGAGTTTAACGTAAGGTCATTAGTATAAATATAATAGAAGTCATGAAAAAAGTCGCCTATAAGAAGGCGTCTTTAAGTTTCTATTTAGCTAATTTTTTTGTTGATTAAAATGCAACTAATTTTTTAGACTTCTTATTTGTAAACCGCTATACCCTTATTATCTAATAAGGGTATTTTATTAAGTGAATAATATCTAAGGCTTTCTAGCATATATAAAGTGGTAATATTTAGCTTTCTATCTTTCTATAACCCGTTCAAATGGTGGTAAAGAATCCAGTAGTTGTTTGCCATAACGTTTTGTCACTACCCGTTTATCCATTAAGGTAATCACGCCTTCATCTAATTCATTACGGAGTAATCTACCACAGGCTTGTACCAGTTTTTTTGAGGTGTCAGGTACAGATAAGGTCATAAACGGATTGCCACCTTTAGCACTCACATATTCTGCTTGTGCTTGTTCTACTGGTGAGGTGGGTACTGAGAAGGGGAGTTTGGTAATAATTAAATTAGTTAAATACTTACCCGGTAAATCTAATCCTTCTGAAAAACTTTGTGTTCCAAAAATTATACTTTCTTTATTGTCATCGCAACGCTTCTTGTGGCTTTCAATAATGTGTTGGCGAGAATGTTCACCTTGTATAACAATGTCTAGATCATGCTGTTCACGCAGCGCTTGCGCTACCTTTTCCATTTGCCAATAAGACGAAAACAACACCAGACTCGCATTGCCTTGTGCTAGATATTTGGGGAGTTTTTCAATAAGTTCGTCAGTAAATTCTACGGCACTTGGCTCATTGGTCATGTTGGCAACAACTAGCTGCGCGTTATTTTGATAGTCAAAAGGTGAGCCGACTTGTTGATATTGGCTGCCATCGTCATTTTTTAAACCCGCTTGAAAACGAAAGTGATCAAAAGAATTTAGTGCTAATAAGGTTGCTGAACATAACACTGCCCCTTCGCATTGACTCCATAGCTTATCTTCTAACGTAAAACCCACTTCAATAGGAGAAGCACAGACTAAATAATCTTGCCGAGCATTGCCTTTACTTAGGTTTTGTTTTTGTATCCAACGGGCCATAGGGGCAGCTTTTTCACTGTCTGTTTTTGCGTACATTTTCCAAAGTGCCGTTAAGTTCTCTAGCCGTTGCAGCATAAACCCCGCCTCACCTAGTAAGGGCTCTGCTACGTACATTTGGGTATCACCGTCTTTAACTGCTTCCATTAAGGCGCTGTAGAGTTTGTTTAAATGACTAAGTGATTTTTTGCTAAGTTCATGAATATCTTCAGCCCAATTTTTCAACGTTTTGGGGAGAATACCATTGTCAAAACGATAGACTTGTTCATCATTTTTGTTATTACCTTTAAAGGTGTTTCTTGAGGTGTTATTGGCCTGATCTTCAGAAAAATAAACGCTAGCATTATTATCAATAAAGGTAAGTACTTTTTGTATTTCCACTAATAAATCTTGGCAATCATCTCCTAATTTTAATGCCGGAGAAATAGCTCGTTGCGATTTAATGAGCTTAGACATTTTATCGCCAGTATCTCTTAGTTTAGTGAGCCAATCTATTGCCCCACGCAAGGTGATATTAGCACTAGAATGATCGCGTGTTACTTTTGGGAGATGATGAGCTTCATCAATAATGTAATAGGTTTCATCAGGCGAAGACAGTATTCTACCGCCGCCCAGTTCGAGATCGGCCAACAATAAACTATGATTTACCACTAATACTTGCGCCTGATCCATTGTTTCGCGTGCTTTATGAAACGGGCAATGGCTATGTTCACTTAAGCTCTTTAAACAGCTGTGTTTATCACTTTGTACTTGTGACCATATATGATGAGGTAGTTGGGTTTTCCATGAGTCAATATCACCTAACCAACTACCATCGGTTAAGGTTTTATGCATGGCATTTAATGTGCGTACATCACTGGCTTTGGGCTTCTCAGCAAAAGTAAAACCTACTTGTGGGGAATCAGTATTATGTGAAACTGCTTGGGTTAGTTTTTGTCGACAAACATAGCGTTGTCGACCTTTAGCTAAGGCAAAATCAAATTTAATACCGGCATGTTTTTTTAAAAAAGGTAGGTCTTTGTCTACTAATTGTTCTTGTAATGCTACGGTAGCTGTAGAAATACAGACCTTTTTGTCGCGCGCTAACGCCAGTGGTATAGCGCCTAAACTATAAGCTAATGACTTACCGGTGCCAGTACCCGCTTCAATAGTGATGATTTTTCTGTCTTTACTGTATTCACCGGCTAATGTTTTTGCTATTTCGGCAATCAAAAACGTTTGTTGTTTACGCGGATTGAAATTACTTAAGTTTTCACCGATAGTTTTATACGCTTGGCGGATCGCTTGTTTTAACTTGTCAGTTAACATTAACGGCAGTTTCCAAAGTTTAAATAATAAAGTACACTGCTGTATATATTAACAGGTTTTTGTTTTTTATACACAAACTAGTCAATAAATTTAACTAATAGCAAAAAAATATATGCCAACAAAGCAGCAGCAACTTGAAAATGGTTTTCTATTAACTCGTCAAGCAAAAGACCGAGGCAACAGCTTACAAATAATATTATGGCTAAAAACAACCACTGGCGCCAAAAAGCTTATTGTTGATAATGAGTTAACCGTTTTTTTTGTCGAAGAACAACAAGCAGCTAAAGCTGAGCAGTTGTTGTTTAAACAGGGGGTCACCTTGTTTAAACAACAACTATTAGCCTTAAAAACGTTTTCTCAAAAAACAGTACATGGTTTCTATTTTAATACGTTAAGCCAATTTTATCGCGCGCGTGACTGTTTAAAACTAGCACAAATAAAATGTTATGAAGATGATATACGCCCTGATGATCGATATTTGATGGAACGCTTTATTACGGCCGATATTGATTTTATTGGTCATAGCCAGTCCATGGCTAATTTTGATTGTGTTAATGAAACCAAGTGCAAAGTCTCGGCTGAAAAGTCAGCTATTGTGTTGTCTATGTTATCGCTTGATATTGAATGTTCAATGGACGGTGAACTTTATTCTATTGGGCTTTATTCAAAAAATAAGAGTACCAACAATAAAAGTACAAATGCTGAACAACATGAACATGAACTTAAACGGGTATTAATGATAGGCGAACCACAAGCTGATGCTGACGCCTATATTGTTTGGCTTAACGATGAAAAAAAACTACTAATTGAGTTGATTAAGCAAATATCACTGATTGATGCGGATATTTTTATTGGTTGGAATGTTATTAATTTTGACTTTCGCTTATTACAAAATCGGATGGATTTACACGGAATAAAATTTGCTATTGGCCGAGATGGTAGTGCACCGCGTTGGCGTAAAAATAACAATAATACTGAACAAATATTTATTGAAATAGCGGGACGCGTGGTACTTGATGGTATTGATTTACTGAAATCAGCAACTTATAGCTTCCCCAGTTTTTCACTTGATAATGTGGCCAATACGTTACTAGGCATAGGGAAAAAAATAGAGAATACGGTTAATAGCACACCGGAAAGTAGAATTGCTGAAATTAACCACAACTTTAACCATGATAAATCAGCATTAGCGGCTTATAACTTAGAAGATTGCCGCTTGGTTTGGTTAATATTTGAGAAAACCCAACTATTAGAGTTTGCTCAACTTAGGGCACAATTAACGGGGCTTGCTCTTGATAGAGTAGGTGGCTCTGTGGCTGCTTTTACTAATTTGTATTTACCTAAGTTACATCGAAGTGGTTATGTTGCCCCTAATATGGGCGATGGTGATTCAGACCTTATTTCTCCTGGTGGTTATGTTATGGACTCAATCCCAGGGTTGTATGAAAACATATTAGTACTTGATTTTAAATCACTTTACCCCAGTATTATTCGCAGTTTCAAAATAGATCCTATGGGTCTTATTGAAGGAATGAATGAAAAAACAGCGAATACTACACGCGTAAGTGATAAATGCATATCAGGTTTTGATGGGGCTTTATTTTCAAGAAAAAAACACTTTTTACCTGACATTATCACCTCCCTTTGGCTAGAGCGAGATAAAGCCAAACTTCAGCATAATGCCGCTTTATCACAAGCCATTAAAATTATTATGAATAGTTTTTATGGCGTATTAGGCTCTACGGGTTGCCGATTTTTCGATCCACGTTTAGCAGGCTCTATCACTAAACGTAGTCATGAAATTTTAAAAACGACTAAATCATGGATTGAAGCTAAAGGGTATCGTGTTATTTATGGTGATACAGATTCTATTTTTGTTCATATCGGTCCAGAGCAGTCGCCCGCACAAAGTAAAGTGTTAGGTAATGAGTTGCAGTGTTTCATTAATCAAAACTGGCGAAAATATTTAACGGAAGAACTTGCCTTAGATTGTCATTTGGAAATTGAATTTGAAACACATTTTACAAAATTTTTAATGCCAACTATTCGCGGACAAGATGTGGCTAAAGAACATAAAACTGGCACAAAAAAAAGGTATGTTGGTCTAAGCGAGGGAAAACTAGTATTTAAAGGATTAGAGACTGTCAGGAGTGATTGGACACAAATAAGTAAAGTGTTCCAACAGGAACTATTTAGGCTGATATTTAATGACTTACCCGTTGATGAGTACATCTGCTCTATAGTAAATAAGATTAAGGGAGGAGAATACGACAGTCAGCTTATTTACATGAAAAAAATAAGAAGAAAGCTTGATGATTATGTTAACACTCCACCTCATATCAAAGCGTGTTTAATTGCCAACAAAGCATTAGTGGATTTAGGGGGTAAACCTAAATATAGAAAAGGCAGTAAAATTGAGTATGTCATGACGCTAAATGGGGTTATGCCAATAGAACTATCAAAAGGTAATCTTGACTATGAGCATTATATTGATAAGCAGGTTAAACCCATAGCGGATGATGTATTACCCTTTATTGGAAAATCATTTGAAATAATGGTGAGTAAGCAAATTAGCTTGTTTTAACAAATAGGTATTCTAGCGAGTAAAAATAAGAAGATTATGATCAATACAAACCTAATCCAAGCCTTCTAGTTCATCAATAATAGTTCTGGCTTGGGCAATGGTGCAGTCGCTTCGGGCAATTAACGTATTTATTGTTATCTCTTCTAATGTTGATGCTATTCTGAGTAGCTCATCATGCGATAAATGTTTATATTCATTTCTTAATATTTTTGCCAACCAAAGCCAACTAGGTTCATTTGATGCATCAACAAAAGTAATGATAGTTTGTAATTGCTCAAAATTAGCCTTGAGTTGCCAGTTTCTAGAGCGACCAATACGATGAAGTTCACACCCTTGTTGCCTCATATGAGCTTTTAACACATAAGCTTTCATGGTTCTACGTAAGAAAGAGGGTAAGGTAACTGTGTTTGTTTTTTCCACGTTCTAATCTTTGTTTACTCTAGAAAAAAGAAAAGCCAGCTTGTTTTATAGCACCGACAACCATAATAATAAAAGTAATTCTGCCACAAAGACCTTGAGCTTACTATCGTTAACCGCCGATTTATTGAGCCAAGGAAATATTGAAATTGATCACATACTGAGTTCAACATGGAAGATATTGGGGTTTAGTGCTGTTTTATATAACGTTAAAGGTCATCAATGAAGGGATAAGTATGTTTATCGAATGTACTGTGTAATAAGTACCGCTACGTTGTTAGTGTGGCAAGTAACTGTCGTGATTCTTTTAGATGTAATGATGGCATAAAATAATCACTCGAGATTATTTAGTAACTAGGGGAGATATGACGAACTCAGGAGCCAGAAAATATAGCCAATAATGAGTAAGGTTAGAGGGAATAATACCCACGAATAATTACCCCATAGATAGGTTAATTAGTTTTAATGGATCCTTCGTTTTATTAGAGGTATATTCTACCTATATTTCATTCAAAGAAACTCAAATGAATCAAAAGTCTATTCTTATTACTGGTTGTTCAACAGGTATCGGTTTTGACGCAGCTAAAACGCTACATGAACGTGGCTATCAAGTATTTGCTAGTGCCAGAAAGCAAACTGATGTAGATGCCTTAATCGAGCAAGGTTTAAATGCACTGTTACTTAATGTTTGCTGTGAGCAATCTATTAGTAACGCTTTAGATCAAATCTTAATCACGACCGGTGGTACACTCGATTATTTTTTTAATAATGGGGCTTACGGCCAACCAGGTGCTATTGAAGATTTACCTACCGAAGTTTTACGTCAACAATTTGAAACCAACGTATTTGGTTGGCATCAGCTCACCAAGCAAGTACTTAAGGTTATGCGCAAACAAGAGCATGGCAGAATAGTACAAAACAGTTCGGTGCTAGGTTTTGTATGTATGCCATATAGAGGTGCATATAATGCGTCTAAGTTTGCGATTGAAGGCTTAACCGATACTTTAAGGTTAGAGCTTGTTGGCTCTAATATTCAGGTTGTTTTATTACAGCCGGGTCCTATTGATACTCAATTTCGTCCTAATGCACTTGCTGCTTTTAAACAAAACATTGATTGGGAAAATAGTATACACGCAACAAGATATCAGAAACAAATACAACGTTTGGCAAGTAAAGAGCCTGCAAGTGGTTTTACTTTGCCAGCTAGCGCGGTAACTAACTGTTTACTTCATGCACTAGAAAGCAAAAAACCAAAGGCACGGTATCGAATTACTTTTCCGACTAAATTATTTGCAGTCTTGAAGCGAGTTCTACCCACTTATATTTTAGATAAACTTTTATCTAAAGGATAAGGTATATAGTCATCCTATGTGTAGCGATAAAGTCAAAGACTAATTTACCAAAGGGTTAAAGGTATTAATAAAAAATTCTTGTTGTGAATAAATTTATACTCATGACGTTGATGTTTTCTCATTTTTATTTACAAAAAATATTCTTGTAAATGACGTGGTTTTAGCACAATTGGTTGAAAAACAGTGAACGTATAGCAAATGTATCTAGCCTAAGCTGAATATTAATCCTAGATTTTCTCCAAGTAATAAAGAATCAATATATGAGTCGTAAAACTTCCGAGGAGTGCAAAAGTCTTGTAGTAATTAGAGGTATATCAATACCAACGTTCTATGACCAGCATCAATTAAACGCTAAGTATTTGTACGCGTGTAAAGCTTAAATTATCACCAATAAATAATCATAATCGCCCGAAATGTAAAATTAAATTTACAAAAAACTCAATTTGAGATGGAATAAATGGTCAATAAAGTATATTATTTTGGTCTAAAAAAGTTCCTGAAGCTCATATATGAAATTGCAACAATTACGCTACATAGTTGAAGTGCTAAATAATAACCTAAATGTTTCTGCAACTGCGGAGGCTCTCTTTACTTCTCAACCCGGTATTTCTAAGCAAGTACGCATGCTTGAAGATGAACTAGGTATTCAAATTTTTGGTCGTAGCGGTAAGCATTTAACTCATGTAACGCCCCCAGGACAAGAAGTTATTACCATTGCTCAACAAATTCTATCTAAAGTCGAAAGCATTAAAGCGGTTGCGCGTGAACATACTCAACCAGATGAAGGTAAACTGCGTATTGCAACAACACATACACAAGCACGTTATGCGTTACCTTCTGTAATACAAGGATTTATAAAGAAATACTCCAAAGTATCACTGCATATGTCGCAAGGTACACCTGCACAAATTAGTGAAGCAGCTTCTAAAGGCGATGCCGATTTTGTTATTGCGACTGAATCACTCCATCTATATAACGATCTCGTTATGTTACCTTGCTACCACTGGAATCGTAGTATCATTGTTTGTAAAGACCATCCTTTAGCTAGAAAGCAAGGGATAACTATTCAAGATGTTGCTAAGTATTCGTTAGTTACTTATGTCTTTGGTTTTACTGGCCGTTCAGAATTAGATGCTGCTTTTGAAAAGGCAGGCGTAGAGCCTAAAATTGCGTTTACGGCAACCGATGCTGATGTTATCAAAACGTATGTTCGTTTAGGTGTTGGTATTGGTGTTATTGCGTCAATGGCAATTGATCCGAAAATTGATAGTGACTTAGTGACTATTGATGCGAGTCATTTATTTAAAGCGAGTACGACTAAAATTGGTTTTAGACGTGGCAGCTTCCTACGTGGTTATATGTTTGACTTTATAGAACGCTTTGCACCACATTTAACTAAAAATGTAGTCACTCAAGCTATGTTGTTAAAAAATAATGTTGAGGTAGATGAGCTTTTTACTGATATAGATCTGCCGATAAAGTAACTAGGTTACGAATTTCCAAGGCACGCTGTTAACAGCTTAACCGTGTGCCTATAATCGCTATTCTTTACTGGTTATTCTATTCTAAAGTAGAATTTTTTGATGTTTCAATTTTTTAATTTAACACTCAGTAATATTAACGGCTAAACCACCTCGTGAAGTTTCTTTATATTTAGTTTTCATATAATTACCAGTCGGCCTAAGTGAGCCAAATAGCTCACATTTTACACGATCAATAATGTTTGTTTGTTAAGTTCATTAACAAATTTTTTCTGTTTTCATCAGGCCAACAGCATGAGAACTCGAAGGGCCTATGCCGATTGAAAACATATCAAATACACCAATCATAAGTATTTCCGAATAAAATTTTATTTTAAGAGTTTTTCCTGTTATTTGTACTAACTGAAAGACTTGACTTGTGGCAACCATATTCGTTTTGATTTAGCAGTAAATAAAATGTGTCTTAATTTTACGACTTAATGTGATCTACCAAGTCTTTTAGCATGGCAGCCGTTGCACCCCATATATTATAGTGTTTGTAGGGGAAAAAATGGACATTGTGATGGTCGCCATTGCGATAGGAAATTATGCTGCGGTGATTTTCAGGTTGCAAAAGATGCTGTAAGGGTACTTGGAATATTTCATCTACTTCATTGGCATCTTTTTGATAATATTGCGGTGAGTCAATAATGGCAACAATAGGCGTTACTTGATAACCACTGATAACTTCATAATTGGGTAATTGTCCAATGATGGTAACCGCTTCTGGAGATAAACCTATTTCTTCTTGTGCTTCTCTTAACGCGGTATGAATTAAATTTTTATCTGTTGGCTCTACCTTACCACCAGGAAAACTTATTTGAGAAGGGTGATGTTTTAAATGACTAGCACGTTTGGTCAGCAGTACTTGTAAGCCACTAATATTCATTTCATCAGTATTATTAACTAAAGCGATGAGTACAGCCGCAGATTTTAGTGGTGAATTATGCTGATATTTATGACAAGATTCACCATGTTGCAGAAGATTGAAGCGATATAAGAATTCTGCTTTATTCATGATACCCTCTGTTGTTATTACTGTTTGATTTAATTGCCCGCGTTACGGTAAATTTTGCTAAAACAGGTAAAATGCGGTTTACTTTATCAAAGGTTTCTTGATACTCACTTGTTGCAATTGAATCGGCAACTAATCCTCCGCCTGCGGAACAATATATTTTACCTGGTTTGTTTTTCTGAACACCTTTCTGACAAATAATCGTACGTATTGTAATGTTAGTATCCATCGTGCCACAGTTTGAGATATAACCTATTGATCCACAATAAACACTGCGCCGATGAGGCTCAAGTTGCTCAATTATTTCCATGGCACGAATTTTCGGTGCACCTGTAATTGAGCCACCAGGAAATGCACCTCGTAGTAGATCGCAGGCATTGTATTGCTCAGCAAGTTGTCCTTCAACGGTACTAACAAGATGATGTACCGCTGGAAAACTTTCGATGTCAAATAGTTTAGGTACAACGACAGAGTTAGCTTTACATACTTTTGAAATATCATTACGCAGCAAATCAACAATCATCACGTTTTCAGCGCGATCTTTGACTGAATTAGCAAGTTGTTCGGCATATTCATTATCTTGTTGTTTATTTTCACCTCTAGGCATAGTGCCTTTAATAGGCTTACTTTGTACTTTACCTTGAGATAATTGTAAAAACCGTTCAGGAGAAACACTTAATATTGCTGTATTCTCTAACCGAATAAAGGCTGAAAAAGGGGCTTTATTTTCATTTCGCAGTGCTATGTATGCTTGAAACTCGTTACCTTGATAATTGGCACTAAATCGCTGCGCTAAGTTGATTTGGTAACAATCACCCGAAGATAAAAATTGTTGAACTTGTTTGAATTTTTCGATGTAACTGGCTTTGTCCATATTACTTTGCCAACTAGATGTTAATACAAAGTTTTCTTGTTCTGATTTTTGGCTCTGTTTTTTATTGATAATCATTTGAATAAAAAGTGTTAATTCTAAGCGTTTTTCTTCTTGGCAAATTAAAAAATACTGTTCGCGCTTATGATCAAATATGATTGCTTGAGCATAGATACCCACCGCCATTTCGGGTAAATTAATATCTTGTTCAGCTTGCTTAGGCAAATTTTCAAAGCGTCGACCTAAATCATAAGCAAAATAACCTAAAGCACCGCCTAAGAAAGGTAGTTCTTGTTTTGAGGAAGCTAACGTCTCTAATACTTGTTGTTGGATATTTTCTAGTAAGGATAAGGGATCTTCTTCACTTATAGCGTTTTTATTAGTTTTTGTATGATGAATAATTGTTTTATCACCATAAGTACACAAAGTTACTTCAGGTTGCCAAACTAAAATATCAAAGCAGGCATCAATATGTTCACTTTGTCCTGAATCTAGCCACATTGCCCAAGACTCATTTGCTAATGGGGTGAATAAGTCTAACGGTGTGACATCTGTTGGTAAGCTTAACTTTTTAACGGATAAGGTTAATGGATGTACATGAAGTAGCGCATTAGAAGCCAAGGTGATAATTACTCTGATAATTTACGCGGTTATTTGATAGATAATTTCATATTCTACTATTGGCTACTAGCAGCAGTTTCAATAGAAAGGTATTATAATGTAAAAATATTATACGCAATTATACACACTTTTAACGAAAGCTGAGAGCAAGATGTCCGATAAAATAATCAAACAACAAGACTTAATCGATAGTATTGAAGATGCACTGCAATATATTTCTTATTATCATCCTTTGGATTTTATTCAGGCGTTAGAAAAAGCCTATCATAAAGAACAAAGTAGCGCGGCAAAAGATGCGATTGCGCAAATTCTTATTAACTCACGCATGTCGGCTACAGGCAAGCGTCCGATTTGCCAAGATACCGGTATTGTGACCTGTTTTGTTAAAGTAGGTATGGCAGTTAAGTGGGATAAAACTGACATGACAGTACAACAAATGGTTGATGAAGGTACTCGCCGTGCCTATTTAAATCCTGACAACCCATTGCGTGCTTCTATTGTTGCTGATCCCGCAGGCGCTCGTAAAAACACTAAAGATAATACGCCAGCCGTTGTTCATATTGATCTCATCGAAGGTGATGAAATTGAAGTCATGATTGCGGCAAAAGGCGGCGGTAGTGAAAATAAAACTAAAATGGTGATGCTAAACCCATCAGATTCTATTGCTGATTGGGTTGTGAAAACGTTGCCATCAATGGGCGCAGGTTGGTGCCCACCAGGAATGCTAGGCATAGGTATTGGTGGCACGGCAGAAAAAGCAGCTGTTCTTGCTAAAGAGAGTTTGATGGATCCTGTTAATATTCAAGACTTAATGGATAGAGGCCCACAAAACGCGGAAGAAGAATTACGTTTAGAAATTTTTGAACGTGTTAATAAATTAGGTATAGGTGCACAAGGTCTTGGCGGTTTAACAACAGTGGTTGATGTGAAAATTAATTCTGTGCCAACCCATGCAGCATCTAAACCTGTCGTTATGATCCCTAATTGCGCCGCGACTCGTCATGTACACTTTCATCTTGATGGATCGGGCCCAGCTGATTTAACACCGCCTAAATTAGAAGAATGGCCAGACATTACTTGGGAAGTAGGCGAGGGTGTTCGCCGTGTTAATGTTGACGGGTTGACTAAAGCAGATATCGCAGAATGGAAAACGGGTGAGACAGTATTACTTAGTGGCACAATCCTAACGGGCAGAGATGCTGCTCACAAGCGTATTCAAGATATGCTAGCAGCGGGTGAAAAATTACCTGTTGATTTCACTGATAAGTTTATTTACTACGTTGGCCCAGTTGATGCCGTTGGTGATGAAGCGGTTGGCCCAGCAGGCCCAACCACCGCTACGCGTATGGATAAATTTACTGAAATGATGTTAGCTGAAACCGGATTATTAGGCACTATTGGTAAAGCTGAACGTGGTGCTTTAACAGTTGAGACTATTAAAGATCATAAATCAGTGTATTTAATGGCAGTAGGTGGCGCAGCATACTTAGTGTCAAAAGCTATTAAGAAAGCCCGAGTGGTTGCTTTTGCAGACATGGGAATGGAAGCTATTTATGAATTTGAAGTAGAAGATATGCCAGTAACGGTTGCTGTTGATAGCTCAGGTGAGTCTGCTCATGTAACAGGTCCAGCTATTTGGAAAGCGAAAATTGAAGAGTTAGATGAGAAATTAAAAGAAAAAAGATAGCAAGTATATTCAGTAAAAAGCCCCTGTAGCAAAACTTGTTACAGGGGCTTTTTCTTACTATTTATAACGATTATTCAGAACAGTTTTTCTATTCAGCTAAACGTAATAATTCATTGATACCAATTTTTCCACGTGTTTTAGCGTCAACTTTCTTTACGATTATCGCAGCATACAAGCTGTACTTGCCACATTTTGATGGCAAGTTACCCGGAACAACAACAGATCCTGCTGGTACGCGACCGTAATGTACTTCGCCTGTCTCACGATCAAAAATACGTGTGCTTTGACCAATATAAACACCCATTGAAATAACCGCACCTTCTTCAATGATTACGCCTTCAACTATTTCAGAACGTGCACCAATAAAACAATTATCTTCAATAATTGTAGGTCCTGCTTGTAAGGGCTCTAATACACCACCAATACCAACGCCGCCTGATAAATGTACGTTCTTACCAATTTGTGCACATGAACCAACGGTTGCCCACGCATCAACCATACAGCCTTCATCGACATAAGCGCCAATATTTACAAAGCTTGGCATAACCACAACATTCTTGCCTATATAGCTACCGGTTCGTACTGATGCACCCGGTACCACGCGCACACCGTCAGCTTCAAACATCGCTTGCGTATAACCCTCATATTTCATCGGTACTTTATCAAAAAAGGTACTTTCAGCACCGTCAATTACTTGGTTATCCCAAATACGAAAGGATAATAGTACTGCTTTTTTTAACCATTGATGTACATGCCATTGGCCATCAATTTTTTCTGCTACGCGAGCAGAACCATTGTTTAGGGCAGCAAGTGCATCTAAAACGGCAGTTTTAATTTCACTTGAAACGGTTGTTGGAGTGATGTTAGCTCTATCGTCAAAAGCTTGTTCAATCGTACTTGCTAATGTTGTTAAGTCAGTCATTCAAAAATTCCTATTAGATGTTATTGTTAATCTATTTCTTGTGTTAATTTATCGGCTAATATTTGTTTATCTTCTTCATTTAATGCGATGTTTTCACTAGTTGAAATGGTAAAAACATCATCTACTTTCTCACCAAAAGTGGTGATTTTTGCAGAATGAATATTGATTTTCAGTTGCTGAAATACTTGCGCTATACTGGCAAGTACTTTCGGTCTGTCTAAGGTGATTATTTCTATCATTGTTTTACTTTTTGCTTTTATATCAATAAAACTGACTTTCAATGGAAATTGAAATTGCTTCACTTCTCTACGAATAGGTTGGAGCGGAATATTACAAAAATCATCTTGTTTTAATTTAACACTTAATGCGTCTGCTATGGCTTGTGTTTGATAACTTTCTTTGAGTTCTTTACCACGGGCATCCAAAATTATGAAAGTATTTACGGTATAGCCTGTTTTGGTGGAGGTGATTTTTGCATCATGTATAGACAGTTTTTTTGAGCCTAATAAATCGACCGTACTGGAGAATGTGTTTAATTTTTCTTTAGCAAATACAAAGACTTCAGTTCCTCCTTGATATGATTTATCACTGATAATGACTAAAGGTTCATTTCTGTCATGTCCGATAATTCGTAGGCAATGTCTTGCTATTTTTTCAGGAGCATACCGTAAAAAATAGTCAGCCCTAAATTCACGCCATAATGCTTTTAAATCACTTATGTCAACATCAGTATCGGCTAAAATATCGAGTGCTTGTTGTTGGTTTTCACGGATTTTTGAACGTGTTTCAACCGGTTTTGATAAGCCTCGGCGCAATGCTCGCAGTGTATTGAAATATAAATCTTGCAGTAAGTTTGCTTTCCAACTATTCCATAAACTTTCGTTGGTTGCACGCATATCAGCAACAGTCAGACAGTAAAGGTAATCAAGATGCGCTTCATCGCGTACTATTTCACCAAAAGTGCGAATAACATTTTCATCACTGATATCACGACGTTGAGCAGTAACCGACATCAATAGATGGGTTTCAACAAGCCATGAAACCATATTGCTATCGTGTTTACTCATTTGATGTGATTGACAAAACATTAAGGCATCTACTGCGCCTAATTTAGCATGATCGCCACCGCGACCTTTGGCAATATCATGAAAAATACCCGCTAAATATAATACTTCAGGTTTACGAACTCTCTGCATTATTTTACTGCACAGCGGAAATTTATGATTATGTTCTTTTTGACTAAACTGATAAAGATTTTTTACCACTCTATAGCTATGTTCATCTACCGAATAAGCATGGAATAAGTCGAATTGCATTTGTCCAACAATATTCCGCCATGAAGGTAAATATGAACCGATAATACCGTGTTTATGCATTAAGTTGAATGCTAACCCTAGCCCACGAGGGTGTTTAATAATCGCCATAAATATTTGTCGACACTGGGCGTAGTCTAGTAAGCCTGAAACTAAGCGACGGCGCGCATTACGCATCAGTCTTAAGGTATGAGAGTGGATGCCTTTTATACTTGGCTCTTGGGCTATGATCAAAAACATTTCGAGGATTTTAACGGAACGCATGAAAATTCTGTCGTTGGTGGTATTAATCAGTTTGTCAGTTAATTCAAAGTCTTTATTAATGGTAATACTCGTAGTTTGTTCAGATTCTTGTATTATCTCTTGCTTAAAACGTTGTAATAAAATGGTATTTAGTTCGCCCACACGAGCTATTATTATAAAATAACGTTTCATCATACGTTCAACGGGCGCTTTACCTTCGTCACCAAACCCCATCATTTTTGCGACATCAGTTTGATAATCAAACAACAAGCGATTTTCATTACGTTTAGCAACAAAATGAAGTGCAAAACGCATACGCCATAAATAGTCTTGCGCTTCAAGTAGTTCAGATAATTCATTTGGATATAAATAATGATGCTCTACTAACTCTTCTAAAGAATCGGCTAAAAAATGCCGCTTTGCTACCCAAGCGATTGTTTGAAGATCACGTAAACCACCAGGACTGGCTTTTATGTTTGGCTCTAGGGTATAAGCTGCGCCATGGTATTGAAGGTGACGTTTTTCTTGTTCTTTGCGTTTAGCAATAAAGAACTTTTCAGAGGTCCAAAATACATCTTCATTGAGTAAGGGAAGTAGTTGCTGAGTTAGTGTGTCATTGCCGGCCACTTGTCGCATTTCCATTAAGTTAGTGACAACAGTAATATCATTAATAGCTTGTTTTAAACACTCTTTTATTGAGCGAACACTATGGCCAATATCAAGCTTGATATCCCAAAGTTGAGTGATAAAGCTTGATATTTTTTCTTCCAGTTCAGTGTCAATACTATTTGGCGTTAGTAGTAAAATATCAATATCTGAATAAGGATGAAGCTCTCCTCGGCCATAACCGCCAACAGCAATTAAGCTAATTTGAAACTCATCTAAATGATGCTGACACCAAAGTTTATTCAGTATAGCATCAACAAAAACAGCTCTAGCAACTAACAAGTCATTAACATCATTATCAACAAAGGCTTGTTTTATCCAATGATTAAAATTTGTCGTTAATTGGCAAATGTCTTTGCTTGATAAATTTTCAGCAGCAATCACTAAGCTTTCAATAAAATGCATGGGAACTATATGATTGTTCAATGGATGATTAGTCAAGTGTTTACCTTTATAATTTAATGAGAGCTAGCGCGGAGGTGAATTTATAACTTATACCCAAGCTCATTATAAACGCTCTGAATCGAGTTTTTTACTCTACTTGGGTATATGGCACTTTTATGTTTGGGCTTAATTAGTTATGAAGCAGTCGACCAATACTTTCTTCTTCACGAAGCGTTAAAATTTCACAACCCGTTTTGGTCACAACAATAGTGTGTTCCCATTGAGCTGAGTTTTTATTATCACTGGTATAAACGGTCCAATTGTCTTCTTTATCCAAAATAGTGTTAGCTTTACCTAAATTAATCATAGGCTCTATAGTAAAACACATGCCTTCAAGTATTTTAGTATTATCATTGTTCTTATAATGAACAATTTGAGGTTCTTCGTGAAACTCTTTACCAATACCGTGACCACAATAATCTTTTACAATGCTATAACGGCCTTTGCTTTTTATGAATTTTTGAATTGCAGTGCCAATATCGCCGAAGGTGGCGCCAGGTTTTACTTTCTTTAACCCAATATATAATGATTCTTGAGCTAAACGACACAAACGGCTGTCTTCAGGGGAAACGTCACCAATTAAAAACATTTTACTAGTATCGCCATGGTAACCGTCTTTAATTACCGTAATATCAATGTTAATAATATCGCCGTTTATCAGTTTAGTATTGTCTGGTATACCGTGACACACAACATAATTAACAGAGGTACAAATAGATTTTGGAAAACCATGGTAATTAAGAGGCGCTGAAATAGCCTCTTGCACCTTCTCGGTATAATCCGCGCACAAGGTGTTCAATTCATTTGTCGTAATACCTGCTTTAACATGTGGGGTAATCATCTCTAATACATCGCAAGCTAATTGGCCTGAGATTCGCATTTTGACAATTTCTTCTTGGCTTTTAATTTGTATGGCCATGATATTCTCTTTACTTGTTTATGGAATTTAGGTGTGTTTATTGAATTCTAATTGAACAGCATCAATAATCGCTTTTGGCTCTGTTAAATAGAAATTGTGATTGAGCAATATTAATTCATCATCAATCGCTAATAATAATGCGGGTATCGCTTCAGTGTTTATGATTTCTTGAAGTGAAAATATTTCTTCTAATTGTACTAAAACATCATTGACAAGTTTATCTTTAAAAATTTTTGCTGGTGGCGATATTTTTAACGTTGCTATGATGTCGTCAAAGTCAGACTGTTTAGCTAATTTATTACCCTGTTCAAAGTGTGCCTGTTGCAATGCATTGAGTAACGCGAGTGCTAATTTTGGGGTTTTATGTTGCGCCCAAGTCATTAAGTTGGCTGACAATGTTGAATTGGTACTGTGATCAAGTATATCCTGGTAATTACTTGAAAAATTAATGTTGGCAAGATCTTCTACTTCATCGAGTATTGCATTTTTGCTATTGATATTACTATCATTTCTACCGTCAAAATAAGCCGTGTGCCATAAATGTAATTCAATGTCAGGAAAGGCTTCGGTGATCTCATTAATAAGTGGCGTTACTACATAACTCCAAGGACAATGATTGTCATAAAGAAAAAATAACTGAGCTGATGGTCTGGATGTTGTCATTGTTTACCTAAATAGTTAAGATTTACTTTGATTTTATTTCATATAACTGCGATTTTAACGCGATATTGTTCAATAGCCCAGAGAATTTTTTTCTAGTTAAATTATCTGTTTTATGGTATAAAGTTCCGCGCTGAAATTATTGTTATTTTTTGATTGCTTTCTAGTAATAGAATTTAAACGCAATAACGTTAATTTAGCGTCAATTAAATCGGTCAACTTACTTCTTTACACAAATTAAGGGTGGGTTGATTTTATTATAAACTCACATACATCTATTAAAGGTATACCGGGGTGCTCTGCTGATTTATGTCTTGTTAGTTATTCTATTAATTAACTTAAGATAGCAGCAAATAGAGTCGTGTATATTGGGTGTATGAACGCTTAACCCCATAAAGGAAATTTAAATGTCAAACGTTTCAATGCGCGATATGCTTAAAGCTGGTGTTCATTTCGGTCACAAAACTCGTTACTGGAATCCAAAAATGAAGCCATTCATTTTCGGTTCTCGCGATAAAGTTCATATCATCAACCTTGAACAAACAGTTCCAATGTTTAATGAAGCACTTGCTTTTATTAACAATGTTTCTTCTAAAAAAGGTAAAGTTTTATTTGTTGGTACTAAACGTGCTGCAAGTGAAGCAATTAAAGACGCTGCGATCAAATCTGATCAGTTTTTCGTTAATCACCGTTGGTTAGGTGGTATGTTGACTAACTGGAAAACAGTTCGTCAATCAATCAAACGTTTAAAAGATCTTGAATCTCAAAGCACTGACGGTACTTTTGAAGCTTTAACTAAAAAAGAAGCGTTAATGCGTACTCGTGAAATGGAAAAGCTTGATAAAAGCTTAGGTGGTATTAAGAACATGGGTGGTTTACCTGATGCTATCTTTATCATCGATGCTGATCACGAGCACATTGCTATTAAAGAAGCTAATAATTTAGGTATCCCAGTAATTTCTGTTGTTGATACTAACTCAAACCCTGACAACATTGATTACATTGTTCCAGGTAATGATGATGCAATCCGTGCAGTAACTTTATACTGTGACGCTATTGCTAACGCTGTGATTTCAGGTCGTGAGCAAAACATCGTTGTACAAGCTGAAAAAGACGGTTTTGTTGAAACTGAATAATTACACATACTAAATAAAGTTATGTAGTTAAGTGAAACATTTCGTTTACTCATAAAAGCATTGTTAGCAGGCTCTATAATTCGAGAAATTATAGTTCGAACAATGCTTTTATGACACCCTAATTTACTATTTATTCCCGTAATTTTGTTGTTTTATCACATAACGTTAATCGTTATACGGGGATAACTGAAAACAGAGGAATTACCTATGACAGTTACAGCTGCAATGGTTAAAGAACTTCGTGCACGCACAGCTGCAGGCATGATGGATTGTAAAAAAGCGTTACAAGAAGCTGAAGGCGACATGGAACTTGCGATTGAAAATATGCGTAAGAACGGCCAAGCGAAAGCGGCTAAAAAAGCAGGTAACATCGCTGCTGAAGGCACTATTTTAATTAAAACTGTTGACGGTGTTGCTGCACTTGTTGAAGTAAACTGTCAAACAGATTTTGTTGCTAAAGATGATAACTTCTTAGGTTTTGCTAATGCAGTTGCTGATGCAGCGATTGCTTCAAAAGCAACAATTGAAGAGTTACAAGCACAATTTGAAGAACAACGAATTACATTAGTGACAAAAATTGGTGAAAACATCAATGTTCGTCGTGTTGAATATATCGAAGGTGCTGCATTAGCATCATATAGCCATGGTGCTAATATCGGTGTTGTTGTTTCTGGTGAAGGTGATGCTGAATCATTAAAGCACATTGCAATGCACGTTGCTGCAAGCAAGCCAGATTATGTTAACCCTGAAGATGTACCTACATCTGTTGTGGATAATGAAAAACGTATTCAACTTGATATATTAAAAGCTGAAAACGATGCGCTAGATGAAAATAAGAAAAAACCTGTTGAATTACTTGAAAAGATTATCATCGGCCGTATGAAGAAATTCACAGGCGAAGTATCTTTAACTGGTCAAGCATTCATCATGGAACCTAAAAAGACTGTTGGTGTAGTATTGAAAGAAAAAGGTATTACAGTAGCTAGCTTCGTTCGTTTAGAAGTTGGTGAAGGTATTGCTAAGAAAGAAGAAGATTTTGCTGCTGAAGTTGAAGCACAAATTGCTGCTGCTAAAGCTTAATTCGTCCTATTTGAACGACTAACTTCGTTGCATTCGTTTTTTTACTTAGTTACATATAGTTATATGCGCCTAAGGTAAAAAAACTCAAGCGCCTTGTTATTCGCTCAACTAGTTAGAATTAGTCTAAAACGTCTACCTTGTTTATCAAGTTAGGCGTTTTTTATTGCCTGTATTTTAAGCAAAGTAATAGAAGAATAGAGTTTTTTCAGTTAATCCTTTCGTGACTGCGTGAAACGTATTAAAATAACCGCGGTTAATTTTAGCCAAAGTACTTCATCATCAATAGGAACTTATCTCTTATGAGTGTTAATTCAAGACCAACTTATCGTCGTATTCTTCTCAAGCTTAGTGGTGAAGCACTAATGGGGGAAGAAGGCTTTGGAATTGATCCTAAAGTGCTTGATCGTATGGCTCAAGAAATTAAAGAATTAGTTGAGATGGATGTTCAAGTCGGTCTTGTTATTGGTGGAGGGAATTTATTTCGTGGTGCTGGTCTCGCTGAAGCAGGTATGAATCGCGTAGTGGGTGACCAAATGGGTATGCTAGCTACCGTGATGAATGGTTTAGCAATGCGTGACGCATTACACCGTGCTTTTGTTAATACTCGTTTGATGTCTGCCATTGATTTAGCTGGCGTGTGTGAACGCTACAACTGGGCGAATGCAATTAGTTTACTAAAATCGGGTCGCGTGGTTATTTTTTCTGCGGGCACCGGCAATCCATTTTTTACTACAGATTCTGCCGCGTGTTTACGCGGTATCGAAATTGAAGCAGATGTGGTATTAAAAGCAACGAAAGTTGATGGTATTTATTCTGAAGATCCGGTTAAAAATCCAGAAGCTGAATTATACAGTAGCCTAACTTTTGACCAAGTATTAGAAAAAGAATTAAAGGTGATGGATTTAGCTGCGTTTACCTTAGCGCGTGATCATAATATGCCAATTCGTGTATTTAACATGAATAAACCTGGTGCACTGAAATCTGTAGTTATGGGAAGTGATGAAGGTACGGTTATTACTAATAAATAATAATAAAGACCTGATTAAAAAGTAGTATCATTAAATAAAATTGAACTGTTTAGGAAGAAATCACGTGATAGATGAAATTATACAAGATGCGCAAGAGCGTATGGCAAAAAGCATAGAATCTTTAAAAATTAGTCTTAATAAAATTAGAACTGGCCGTGCTCATGCGTCATTACTTGATAATATTACTGTTGATTACTACGGTATGGCAACGCCGTTAAGTCAAGTCGGTAATATTTCAGTACCCGACGCGCGAAATTTATCAATTACTGTTTTTGATAAAGGCATGATTAGTGCGGTTGAAAAGGCTATCATGAAATCAGATTTGGGTTTAAACCCACAATCTAATGGCACACTTATTCGTATTCCATTACCACCATTAACTGAAGAACGTCGTAAAGACTTAGTGAAAGTTGTTCGTGGTGAAGCTGAGGGTGGTAAAGTTGCTATTCGTAATATTCGCCGTGATGCAAATTCTGACTTTAAAAGCTTACTTAAAGAAAAAGACATTAGTGAAGATGATCATCATCAAGCAGAAGACGGCATTCAAAAAATCACGGATGTTTTTGTTAAACAAATTGATGAAGTATTAGCAAAGAAAGAAGCTGAGTTAATGGAAATATAAACGTGCTTTTTTGAAATGATGCCAGAGAGTAGATAAAACTGACTGGCGTTTTTTTGTCTAGATAGAAAGGATGATTAGTGGCAACTGATATAGTTTTATCAAACGCAGAAAAAAAAACACCGCAACACATTGCTATCATTATGGATGGTAATGGTCGTTGGGCGCAGGCTCAGGGGAAAGGGCGTGTTTCAGGGCATAAAGCGGGTGTGGATTCTGTCCGTGCTGTTGTTCAAGGTGCGCGTAAAGCAGGCATAAAAGTATTAACTTTGTTTGCTTTTAGTAGTGAGAATTGGCAACGACCAGAAAAAGAGATCAGCGTGCTGATGGATTTGTTTATGTTTGTGTTAACTAAAGAAGTTAAACGTTTACATAAAAACAATATTCGCTTTCAAGTGATTGGTGATTTAAACCGTTTCTCTGATACATTACAAAAAAGCATTACTAAATCCGAACAGTTAACGGAAAATAATACGGGCTTAGTTCTATCTATTGCGGCAAATTATGGTGGTCGTTGGGATATTACTAATGCGGCTAAAAAGCTTGCTAGCCAAGTGCAAACTAATGAAATAACGCTTGATGATATAAATGAAGACTCATTGCATAAGCATACCTGTTTAGCACAACTGCCACCGTTAGATTTATTAATTCGGACTGGTGGTGATTATCGAATTAGTAATTTCCTATTATGGCAGGCGGCCTATGCTGAGTTTTATTTTACTGATGTATTATGGCCGGACTTCAATGAAAGTGAGTTTGCACAAGCTATTGATGTTTTTGACCAACGAGAACGACGTTTCGGCAAAACAGGTGAACAAGTCGTCAACACATAGTTGAGATGAATAACTAACAAATTGCACACTGTTTATGGATATTATTCTATGAATATCCATAAACAGGTAGAAATATATATTAATAATAAAAAAGTAGTAAAGGTATGTTTTATTAGAGTTTATTCTCTTCGGAGATTGAAACCTATCACTACGATAAAAAGGATATAAATTGCTTAAACAACGAATTATTACCGCATTAATTTTAGCGCCTGCGGCAATCTTAGCTATATTTTATTTACCATTATTCTATTTCGCAGCATTATTAATGATTGTTATCGGTATTGGTGCTTGGGAGTGGGGTCCGTTAATGGGCTTTAAACGTAAAACTAAACGCATAAGTTTTGTTGCCACTACTCTTGTTCTGATTGGTGCTATATGGGTTTTATTATCTCCTAGTGATTTATGGCTTAATAGCAAAGAATTACATAGTTATGCCGTGGCTCTATTATGGATAGCTGTTGCTTGGTGGGTTTTTTCTGCTTTTTTGATGTTTTCCTATCCTAATTCAAGTACCTTCTGGTCTAAGCATCGCTCTGTTCGTGGCATGTTTGGCTGGTTGACACTCGTACCTACTTGGGTCGCTTTTATGGTCATCCGTACTAATGATTATCAAGCGGATGCTTATCATGGTGCTCAATTATTAATGTTTTTATTTTTAATGGTTTGGAGTGCGGATGTAGGCGCTTATTTTGTCGGTAAAGCCATAGGTAAAAATAAATTGATGCCCAATGTTAGTCCAGGTAAAACCTTTGAAGGCTTTTTAGGGGGCGTTGTGTCTGCTTGTCTATTGGTTGCCATTACTGCTTACAATCTTAACTGGTCTAGCGAGCAATTTGTCACAGTTTTATTGGTGACTGTGTTAATTACGACAGTGTCTGTGTTAGGCGATCTTAATGAAAGTATGTTTAAACGCCAAGCAGGTGTTAAAGATAGCGGTTCTATTTTACCTGGACATGGTGGTGTTTTAGATAGAATTGACAGCCTTACGGCGACAGCACCAGTTTTTGCTCTTTGTTATGTGTTATTTGGTTGGTAGCTGTGTCTGAAAGTTTAGTTAAAAAAATAATATGTTAAAAAGTATATATGTTGAAAAATAAATCAAATAAACGTCAAATATGCGTGCTAGGCTCTACAGGCTCTATTGGTGTTAATACACTCGATGTTATCCGTTTACATCGTGATAAATTCAACGTGGTTAGTTTATCTGCAAATGCGAGTGTTGATAAAATATTTGCACAGTGTCTTGAGTTTCAACCTAAGACCGTGGTGATGGTATCAGTTTCCCATGCAGAGCAATTAGCTTCACGTTTAGCTGGTGAAAACCTTGAGTTTATCGAGGTTAAATCAGGCGTTGATGCACTCGTTGAACTTGCAAGATCAAATCAGACTGATACGGTAATGGCTGCCATTGTTGGCGCTGCTGGCTTGATGCCAACACTAGCTGCTGTACAAGCCGGTAAACGGGTGTTATTAGCCAATAAAGAGGCGTTAGTTACCTCTGGTGCTATTTTTATTGAAGCGGTTAAACAATCGGGTGCAGAGCTTTTACCAATTGATAGTGAGCATAATGCTATATTTCAAAGTCTACCCTGGCAAGAGCAAGTGAGGGTAGGCCATTGTCAGTTAGCACAAAATGGCATCAGTAAAATCTTACTAACAGGGTCTGGTGGTCCTTTTAGAACAAGATTAGTATCTGAACTTGAGCATGTCACACCCAATGAAGCTTGTGCCCACCCAAACTGGGAAATGGGGCGGAAAATATCAGTTGATTCAGCAACCATGATGAATAAAGGTTTAGAATTTATTGAAGCGAAGTGGTTATTTAATGTTGAAGCGGCTGATATTCAAGTGGTGTTACATCCGCAAAGTACTATCCATTCTATGGTGCAATATAAAGATGGCTCGGTGATTGCTCAAATGGGTAACCCTGACATGCGTACACCTATCGCTCATGCTTTAGCGTATCCAGATCGAATTGAATCAGGGGTTTCCCCGTTAGACTTTTTCAATACCCCCTCATTTGAATTTCAAGCAGTAGATTATGAAAAGTACCCTAATTTAAAGTTAGCGATAGAAGCGTGTAAAAGTGGTCAAGGTGCTTGTACTGCTCTTAATGCAGCAAATGAAGTGGCTGTTGCTGCTTTTTTAGACGAACAGATTAAATTTACCGATATTTATAAAATAAATGAAACTTCTGTGAGGAAATTTGTCTCAGAACAGGTAGGTAATATTAATGAGGTCATTTCCTTAGATACACGCGCTAGAGAATTTGCTCTATCAATTGTAGAGAATTTTTCACAGAGCAAGCTTAAGGAACAGAAGTAGACATGTTTGATTTTATTTGGAATTTAGCCTCTTTTGTCATTGCACTTGGTATTTTAGTTACTGTACATGAATATGGTCACTTTTGGGTAGCACGAAAAAATGGTGTGAAAGTAGAGCGCTTTTCAGTAGGATTTGGTAAAGCGTTGTGGCGAAAAACAGGACAAGATGGCACTGAATATGTCGTTGCTATGATACCACTTGGTGGTTATGTCAAAATGCTTGATGAGCGTGTTGACGAAGTATCAGAGCATGATAAAGATAAAACGTTCAATCGTAAGTCGGTGTATCAACGTATCGCTATTATTGCTGCTGGACCTTTTGCCAATTTTGCCTTTGCTATTCTTGCCTTTTATTTAATGTTTTTAATTGGTGTACCTAGTATTAAGCCTATTGTTGGGGATATTATTCCTGAATCCATTGCTGCACAGGCACAATTACCTAATAAAGTAGAAATAGTTGAAGTTGCAGGAAAAAAAACGCGTGACTGGCAAGACGTCAATTTAGCGTTAATTGGCGAGATCGGCGCAGAATCTATTGTGATCAAAACGAAGAATGCGGATAGTCAGTATGTTAGTTCTCATCAATTAAGTACTGAAAATTGGCAGTTCTCACCTGAAAAAGTTTCTGCCTTGACAAGCCTAGGAGTAATACCTTATCGTCCACAAGTGTATAATGAACTTGCTCGTATTGGTAAGGATAGTCCCGCAGAAAAAGGGGGACTAAAAGTAGGTGATAAGCTTATTGCGCTTAATGATGAATATTTGTCGGAGGGTTGGACAGATTTTTCTAAGAAAATTAAAGACTACCCGGATGAAGCTGTTAACATTACAGTGGAGCGTGAAGGTAGTAATCATGTCTTAAAGGTAATGCCTAAAGGTATTGACAGTAATGGCGAGTTAATTGGTTATTTGGGGGTTTCACCTAAAGCCGATGACTGGCCGGCCGAATATAAAATAAACATCAGTTATGGTGTTTTTTCTGCGCTAACTGAAAGTATAGATCGTACTTGGAGTTTGATTACTTTAAGTTTTGATATGATAGGAAAGTTAATAACAGGTGATGTTTCTGTTAAAAACTTAAGTGGTCCAATAGCTATTGCTCAAGGAGCAGGTGATAGTGCAGGGTATGGTTTTGTTTATTTTTTAGGCTTTTTAGCGCTAATTAGTATTAATTTAGGAATAATTAACCTTTTACCGTTGCCAGTACTTGATGGCGGACACTTACTCTATTATCTTATAGAGCTTTTAACAGGAAAGCCGGTTCCGGAAAATGTTCAAGAGGCGGGATTCAAGTTTGGAGCCTTAGCATTATTGGCTCTAATGAGCATCGCTTTATTTAATGATTTTAGTCGGGTTTTGGGTTAGATATAGGGTATGTATCTTTTATATTTTAAGGTGTAATACTTACACCTTGTAGCTTACAGCGTTTAATTTACGCAGTGATAAGAAGAAGTAAAAAAGTTAAAATATATGATAATTAAAAAATTAGCCTTTGCCGTTTGTTTAGGCGCTTTAGGTACAACAGCACAAGCTGCACAAGAATTTAAAATTGAAGATATTGAAGTAAAGGGTTTACAGCGTGTTGCTTTAGGTGCTGCCTTAACGCATATTCCGTTTAATATTGGTGATACTTTAAATAAATTTAGAATTTCACAATCAATAAAAGCGTTATATAAATCAGGACACTTTAATGATATTCGCGCGTATCGCGACGGCAACCGTATTATTTATCGTGTTCGAGAACGCGAGACAATCAGTGGAATTACTTTTGAAGGTAATAGTGATTTAAAAGATGAACAGTTAACTGACAGTCTAGATGGTAGTAATATTCGTGTTGGTGAAACACTTGACCGTACTGTTATTTCAGGCATTGAGATGGGATTGGAAGATTTTTATCATAGCGTAGGTAAATATAATGCCGATGTATCTACAACCGTAACTCATCTACCTAGAAACCGAGTTAACCTTGAGTTTACTTTTACTGAAGGTGATGCGGCGGCGATTAAACAAATAAACATCATTGGTAATGAGGTTTTCACCGATGCCCAATTACTTGAGAAAACAGAGTTAACCTTTGATTCGCCATGGTGGGATTTTATGGCGCAAGATAGGTATCAAAAACAAACGTTACAAGGTGATATGGAAACTATTACCAGTTATTATTTAGATCGTGGTTACCTCCGTTTTAAAGCGGATTCCACCCAAGTCTCTATGACACCAGATAAGCAATCAGTCTATATTGCTTTAAATATAACAGAAGGCGAAACCTATACGATTAGCGGCGTTGATTTTATCGGTGACATGGCTGGTTTTGAAAAAACAATTCGTGGTATCAATCCATTACAAGTTGATAACCTTTATAACGGTGCAGAAGTTACATATACCGAAGAAGTAATAAGTAAGTTTTTAGGCCGTTTTGGTTATGCTTATCCAAAAGTAATCACTATTCCAGATATTAATGACGAAGATAAAACGGTTAAATTATCTATATCTATTGACCCTGGCAAACGTATTTACGTGAATAAAGTTAACTTTAGTGGTAACCATGTAACAGCGGATAGAGTATTACGCCGTGAAATACGTCAAATGGAAGGCGCTTGGTTATCAAATAGTTTAGTCGAACATTCTAAAGCTCGTTTATCTCGTTTGCCCTATATGGAAACGGTTGATTTTGAAACGAATCAAATTTCAGGTGAAGATGATTTAGTCAACGTCGACTTTAACGTTATAGAACAAGCATCAGGCTCATTTACTGCGGGTATTGGCTTCGGTGACTCTACCGGGTTAAGTGTTAATGCAGGTATTCAACAAAATAACTTTTTAGGAACGGGTAATCGTTTAGGTCTAAATATTAGTAACAATGCTTATTCAAAAAGTGCTAGCATTTCTTATACTGATCCTTATTTTACTGTTGATGCTGTATCACTTGGCGGACAAATGTTTTATCAAGCGTTTGACGCCGGTAGCGCCAACTTGGTTGATTATAATAATAAAACCTATGGGGTTGGGCTTAACTGGGGTTTCCCTATTAATGAATACATACGAGTTAATTTTGGTGTAGGTTTTAAAAATAACGAAATAACTTCATTAGAAACGTATGAACAAATTCAAACATTTTATGATTTACATACTGATCCTAATGATCCCGGTGCAGCATTGGCGTTTAAAAACTTTGATGTGAGTGCGAGTATTTCGCGCTCAACTTTAAATCGGGGTACATTTCCTTCAGCAGGTTCTCAGCAAAGTTTATCTGTTAAGGTGACTACACCTAACACCTCTGATGTTCAGTATTTTAAAGTAAACCTTGATACTAAGTTCTATTATCCATTATCTCGTAATCAACGCTGGACAATACTTGCTCGAATGCAGTTAGGTTATGGTAATGGTTATGGCCAAGTAAATGGTAATGATCATATACTACCATTTTGGGAAAATTTTAGAGCGGGTGGCTCTGACACCTTGCGTGGTTTTGAAAACAACACGGTAGGTCCTCGAGCCGTTTATCGTTACCCTACAACGGTAAGTGGCACACCAAACCCAACAGGAGGCACTGCTTGTTGTTTAGGTCCTGATAATGATTACATTCAAGTATCATCTCGATCTGTTGGTGGTAATGCTACTGTTATAGGCGGTATTGAATTAATCGTACCAACACCATTTTTAGACGAAAGCTATTCCAATAGTGTGCGCACCAGTTTTTTTGTTGATGTGGGCAGTATTTGGGATACTGAGTTTGATATGGCTGATTATAATGATTTAGCGCCTGTTGAACGAGAAAAGGTTGCAGATTATTCCGATGTTGGACGTTTTCGATCTTCGGGAGGTTTATCTATCCAATGGCTTTCTCCAATGGGACCAATGGTTTTTAGTTTTGCGAAAACAATAAAACAAGAAGTGGGTGATGATACTGCCTTCTTTAGCTTTAATATTGGGCAAACTTTTTAAATTTAACTATCCAACAAACGTGTTTAACTGTTAAGTTTGGTTAAGCAAAAAATTAACACATAAAATAAAAAAGAGGAAAATACATTGAACAAATTTATTAAATCTATGGCTGTTACAGCTACAGCATCAACATTATTATTAGCAAGTAGCGCAATGGCTTTCGAACAAAAAATTGCCGTTGTGAATGTACAAGAGGCCATTAATCAAATTCCTCAATCAGCAGTATTGATGCAAACATTAGAAGCCGAATTTAAAGATGAAAAAGCAGTAATAGAACAATTACAAAAAGATCTGACTTTTGAAGATGAAAATTTAAAGCGTAATGGCTCACTGATGAGTGAAAAAGAAACGAAAGATTTACAAACTAAAATGGCTAATTTATATCAGCAATATCAAGCTAAAGTTAAAGAATTTCAACAAAAAGTAGCTCAACGTAAAAATGTAGAAACAAATAAGCTTTATGCTCTAGTAACTCAAGCTGTTGATAATATTGCGGCTAAAGAAAATTATGATCTAGTACTTTCAAAACAGGCTGTTGTTTTTTCAAAACCAGTAATTAACATTACAAGCACGGTTGTTGAGCAAGTAAGTAAGCTTAAATAGTTTTTGATTCCTAAGAAAGTAGAAAGATATACTATGAGTTATACTCTGGCAGAAATTGCAGTACATATTAATGCTAAGCTGGTTATGGCAAAAACATCAGAGTGCTTGGTGACAAGTAGCAGCATAAGTAGCTTGGCTACGCTAGCTAATGCAAAGTCAGGGCAAGTTGCCTTTCTTGCCAATAGTAAATATGTATCACAACTTTGTGCAACCCAGGCCAGTGCAGTCATTGTCTCTCCTGAAGCGCTACCTCAGTGTCCTGTTAATGCTTTAGTGATGGATAATCCATATATGGGCTATGCATTATTAGCCAATTTGCTTGATACGACACCTGCAGTAGCTAACGGTATTCACCAGAGTGCGGTAATAGCCAATGATGTTTCATTGGGTGACAATGTTTCTATAGGTGCTAATACTGTCATTGAGTCTGGCGTCTATCTTGACGATAACGTCAGTATTGGTGCAGGTTGCTTTATTGGTGAAAACGTTAGTATCGGCAAGGGCACAACCCTTTGGTCAAATATTAGTATTTATCATAATGTTGTTATCGGTCAAGCGTGTTTGATTCAAGCTAATACCGTTATTGGCTCTGATGGTTTTGGCTATGCCCCGGTAAATGAACAATATAAATGGCATAAAATTCCTCAGCTGGGTAGCGTTGTTATTGGCGATCATGTTGAAATTGGTGCTAGCACAACCATCGATAGAGGTGCACTTGAAAATACCATTATTAAAGATGGTGTGATTCTCGATAATCAAATTCAAATTGCTCATAATGTCATTATCGGTGAAAATACCGCAATGGCTGCTTGTAGTGTTATTGCGGGTAGTACCATCATAGGAAAAAATTGTACTATTGCAGGTCTTGTCGGTATCAATGGCCATATTAATATTACTGATAATTGTGTTTTTACCGGTATGGCGATGGTGACTAAAGATATAACTAACTCTGGTGTATACTCCTCAGGCATGCCTGCCGCACTAAATAAAGAATGGCATAAAACTAACGCGAGAATTAAACGATTAGATAGTTTGACAAAGCGGGTAAAAGAGTTAGAAACGCTTATTAAAAGTCAGTCATAAAATCATTAGTTATAAATAACTAGTTGCAAATAAATAATAACAATAAAGCCTTGTAAAGCCACTAACGGTTCTAAATTCGTTAGCAAACCTATTAGTTCATACCAAAGAAAGGAATACTCTTTTGGAAAATAATGAGATAGAAAACACCTCTCTAGAAAGACAAGTAAAGCCAATAGCGCTTAATGAAATTAAGACGCTTATACCTCATAGATACCCAATGTTATTGGTTGATAAAGTGGTCGATCATGAGCCGAGAAAATATTTACATGCGATAAAAAATGTTACAATTAATGAACCTATCTTCACTGGACACTTTCCTGATGCAGCTATTTTTCCGGGTGTGCTTATATTAGAAGCGTTAGCACAAGCAACGGGAATTCTTGGTTTTAAAAGTACAGAATCACGTGAAGAAAATGAAATGTATTTGTTCGCCTCTATTGATAAAGCACGCTTTAAAAAGCCAGTTTTACCCGGTGATACTATGCATTTACATGTTAAATTTATAAAAGAACGACGTGGTATGTGGAAGTTTTATGGTGAAGCAATAGTGGATGGTAAAGTAGTGTGCTCTGCTGATTTAATGTGTGCCCGTCGCGCTTTATAATATTAACCTCGTCATTACATTTTTATTTAGGTGTTAAAAGTACTCATGACTAACGTCAATTTTGTGCTAAGGCCTATAGATTAAAACATACAACTAAATGGTTGTATGTTGTGACAACTTTATACCCGTTCTACTTTATTATGAATCGCTCAGCCTTGCTGAAACGATCATCTTTAAGTGAAAGGGGTACATATATAAAATATTTATCTAAGGTATTTGTTATGATACACCCGCAAGCGATTATTGAACCAGGGGCCATAATTGGTAAAAATGTTACGATAGGTCCATGGGCATACATTGATAGTTCTGTTGTGATTGGCGATGATTGTGAAATTAGTTCACATGTGATAATCAATGGCCCAACCAAAATGGGTAAAGGCAACCGTATCTTTCAATTTGCTAGCATTGGGGAAGATTGCCAAGATTTAAAATATGCAGGTGAGAAAACAGAGCTTATTATAGGTGACAACAATACTTTTCGAGAGTGCTGTACTATTCATCGTGGCACCATACAAGACAATAGCCTAACACAAATTGGTAGCAATAATTTATTTATGGCTTACACACATGTTGCCCATGACTGCATGGTGGGAGACCATTGTATTATGGCAAATAATGCCTCTATTGCTGGCCATGTTCATGTCGGTAATCACGTTATTATTGGCGGTATGTCTGGCGTACATCAATTTTGTCATATTGGTGCTCACAGCTTTATTGCAGCAAATGCTTTGGTATTAAAAGATGTACCTGCTTATGTTATGGCATCAGGGCATCCTGCCAAACCTTTTGGTTTAAATAGTGAGGGTATGAAACGTAGAGGTTTTGCTAGTAATACTATCTTGTCGGTTAAACGTGCTTATAAAGAAATTTACCGAAAAAAACAATCTATTAATGATGCTTTATCTGCCATAACTGAACAAAGCACACCTTCATCTGAGCTTGAACTGTTTACTGATTCAATTAAGCAATCAACGCGTGGTATTATTCGCTAATACTAAAACTCTAGGTTGTTAACCTAGGAATTAACATCTGAGAATTAAAGCCTAGGATTTAACTTGGTGAAAGTTTCTTTACAAAACAAAATTTCATATTCTGAGCCTGTGTTCGCCATTGTTGTAGGTGAACATTCCGGTGACACCCTAGGTGCAGGCTTAATGGTTGCACTGCAAAAGCAATACCCACAAGCTAAATTTATCGGGATTGGCGGCGATAAAATGAAAAAATTGGGCTTTGAAAGCCTGTTCGCTATGGACGAATTAGCGGTAATGGGTATTGTTGAAGTGTTAGGACGTATCCGCCGTTTACTCCATGTTAGAAAGTCATTGGTAGACTATTTTACCATTAACCAACCTGACGTTTTTATTGGTATTGATGCTCCTGATTTTAATATTGGCTTAGAATTACGTTTAAAAGCTCAAAAAATAAAGACAGTGCATTATGTTAGCCCCTCTGTTTGGGCTTGGCGAGAAAAACGTATTTTTAAGATCGCTAAAGCGACTGATATGGTACTTTCACTATTACCCTTTGAAAAAGCTTTTTATGACAAACACCAAGTGCCTTGTACTTTTGTTGGTCATCCGTTAGCCGATGATATCCCAATGGAAAGTGATAAAGAAAAAGCGAGGGATGAACTTGGTTTACCCCATAAAGCCAAGGTGCTAGCCTTAATGCCGGGTAGTCGCGGTGGTGAACTTTCACGTTTGTTAGCACCTTTTTTTGCGAGTGCTCAACAATTAAAACAGGATGACGAAAATTTAATTTTAATTGCACCTATGGTCAGCGACAAACGTGCTCAGCAGTTTAATAGTGTAAAATCTGAGCTTGCACCGGATTTAATTATTGAGGTGATTATAGATAAAACCCAAACGGTAATGGCAGCGAGTGATTGTTTATTAACCGCATCGGGTACAGTAACATTAGAAGCGGCTTTAATTAAACGGCCGATGGTTATCTGCTACAAATTTAATTTATTAACGTATTGGTTAGCTAAATGGCTAGTAAAATTACAATGGTTTTCATTACCCAATTTGTTGGCTAATAACACCTTAGTACCGGAGCTATTGCAAAATGAAGTGTGTGCAGAGAGTATCGTCCCGTTAGTAAAAGAGCGTTTGTATCAAGATCAAAGTCAACTAAACGATAGCTTTATCGCTATACATCAGCAATTAAAATGTAATGCTAGCCAACAAGCCGCCAATGCTGTGATTGCTATACTCCCTCCTATTTTTAAGTGTAAAGCGTAACCAACATGTCTAAGAAAAAAACATTCGACCCTTTTGAGTATCCTATTGCTTACTGTATTGCCGGCGTAGATGAAGTAGGGCGTGGTCCTTTAGTGGGTGATGTAGTTACTGCTGCGGTTATTTTAGATCCCGACAACCCTATTGAAGGTTTAATGGACTCAAAAAAATTATCAGAAAAAAAGCGTACGCTATTAGCACAAGAGATTAAAGAAAAAGCGATTGCTTGGTCAGTGGGTCGGGCAAGCCCAGAAGAAATAGATACTTTAAATATTCTCCATGCGACTATGTTAGCCATGCAACGTGCAGTTCAGGGATTAGACGTCTCACCTGATTATGTATTGGTTGATGGTAACCGAACACCTTCATTTGCTAACGAACAGGGCAGCATTAACAGCCAAGCGGTTGTTAAAGGTGATGATCGTGTTATTGAAATCAGTGCGGCATCAATTGTAGCAAAAGTTACACGCGATGAAGAAATGATTGCCCTGGACAAATTACATCCTGAATATGGTTTTGCTAAGCATAAAGGTTATCCAACAAAAATGCATTTAGAAAAAATAATTGAGCATGGTGTGTTAGATTGTTATCGTCAAAGCTTTAAACCCGTTGCAAGAGTATTAGGCCTTACAAAATGAATGAGAAGAAATCGTGCCTGAAATGACATTAACAGAGCAAAACCACGAGCCTCGTTTTATTCATTTACGAGTACATAGTGATTATTCAATGTGCGATGGCTTAAAAAAAGTAAAGCCTATTGTAGGGCGTGCAGCAGAATTAAATATGCCTGCATTAGCACTGACTGATCAAACTAATCTTTGTGGTTTGGTAAAATATTACCATGCGGCTCATAGTGTGGGCGTAAAACCTATTATAGGTTGTGATTTTTGGGTAAGAAGTGATGAATTAGGTGATGAATTGTTTCGCTTAGTCATTTTAACCACCAATAATAAGGGCTATAAAAACTTAACAGAGCTTATCTCAAAAGCCTACATGCGTGGACACTTACAAGATAAAGCGGTTATTGACAAAGAATGGTTAATTGAATTTAAAGAAGGTTTGATTATACTTTCAGGTGCGCGAGAAGGTGATATAGGTAAAGCTTTATTGAAGGGGAATAATGAGCTTGCGCTACAAATGCTCAATTTTTACCAATGCCATTTTGATAATTGCTTTTATGTTGAGTTAATCCGCACAGGACGAACTGACGAAGAAAACTATCTACATCTTGCCGTTAATTTTGCTACAGAATACAATTTACCTGTTGTTGCTACCAATGAGGTGATGTTTTTATCTCCAGATAATTTCGATGCGCATGAAATTCGTGTTGCGATTCATGATGGTTATACGCTTGATGATAAGCGTCGCCCTAAACGTTATAGCACACAGCAGTATTTGCGTTCACAGGACGAAATGTGTGAGTTATTTAGTGATATACCTGAAGCATTAGCCAATACAGTAGAAATAGCCAAACGCTGTAATGTTACAGTGCGCCTTGGCGAATATGTCTTACCAGATTTCCCTACCGAAGGCTTAGACATTAATGATTTTTTTATCAAAGTTTCAGAGGAAGGTTTAGAAAAACGCTTAACGCAATTATTTGATAGAGAAGCAGTAAACTTCGCTGAAATACGTAAACCCTATGATGAACGGCTTAAAATTGAACTAGAAGTTGTTAATAACATGGGATTCCCCGGTTATTTTTTGATCGTAATGGAGTTTATCCAGTGGAGTAAAGATAACAATATACCTGTAGGCCCCGGTCGTGGTTCGGGTGCAGGCTCTTTAGTTGCTTATGCACTAGATATTACCGATCTTGATCCGCTTGAGTACGATCTACTATTCGAACGTTTCTTAAACCCTGAACGGGTATCTATGCCAGATTTTGATATCGATTTTTGTATGGACAGACGTGATGAAGTGATTGATCATGTGGCTGAGCTTTATGGTCGTGATGCTGTTTCACAAATCATTACTTTTGGCACCATGGCGGCAAAAGCGGTAATTCGCGATGTGGGTCGAGTACTTGGGAATCCTTATGGTTTTGTTGACCGGATTTCAAAACTGATTCCGACAACACCCGGTATGACTTTAGCAAAGGCCTTTGAAGAAGAACCGAAGCTACCTGAGTTATACGCACAAGATACTGAAGTTAAAGAACTTATTGATATGTGTCGTATTCTTGAAGGTACCACCCGAAATGCGGGTAAGCATGCTGGTGGTGTCGTTATTTCACCCACGACTATCACCGACTTTGCGCCACTTTATTGTGATAATGAAGGTAAAAACCCAGTCACTCAGTTCGATAAAAATGATGTTGAAGACGCAGGGCTAGTTAAATTTGATTTCTTAGGATTAAGAACCCTAACTATTTTACAATGGGCCATTGAAATGGCTGATGTAAAACAACGTAAAGCGGGCAAAGAGCCTATTGATATTTCAGCCATCGACCTTGAAGATAAAGCGAGCTTTAAGTTGTTGTTAGCTTCTAAAACCACGGCGGTATTTCAGTTAGAATCTAGTGGCATGAAATCTTTAATTGATAAACTCAAGCCAGATTGCTTTGAAGATATTATCGCCTTGGTGGCATTGTTTCGCCCCGGACCACTGCAGTCAGGCATGGTTGATAACTTTATTGAACGTAAGCATGGCCGCGAAGAAGTTAGTTACCCAGATGAAACTTGGCAGCATATTGATTTAAAACCCGTTTTAGAGCCTACCTACGGCATTATCTTGTATCAAGAACAAGTGATGCAAATTGCCCAAGTACTTGCTGGATACTCGCTTGGTGGCGCTGATATGTTACGTCGTGCCATGGGTAAGAAAAAACCTGAAGAAATGGCTAAACAGCGGGCAGGTTTTGAACAAGGCGCAAGAGATCGTGGTGTAGATGGCGAACTAGCGATGAAAATATTCGATCTTGTTGAAAAATTCGCTGGTTATGGCTTTAATAAATCTCACTCTGCGGCTTATGCGTTAGTTTCTTATCAAACCTTGTGGATGAAAACTCACTTTCCTGCGCCTTTTATGGCAGCGGTTATGTCAGCAGATATGGATAACACTGAAAAAGTAGTTATTTTGGTTGATGAATGTGAAAATATGGGGATTGATTTACTGCCACCTGATGTTAATGTTGGCCAATATAAATTTACTGTCAACGATGAGAATCAAATTGTTTATGGCATTGGTGCGGTAAAAGGGGTTGGCGAAGGGCCAATAGAAGCGATTATTACCGCGCGCAAAACAGGTGGACCTTTTACTGATTTATTTGATTTATGTGCCCGTTTAGATTTAAAGAAAACGAATAAACGAATATTAGAAAAATTAATAAAATCTGGCGCATTAGACGCATTAGGACCAACTTATAAATTAACGACTGATGGTAAATATTTACCCCATCGTGCTGCTTTATTTGAAACACTGCCAGAAGCGATAAAAGCTGCAGATCAACATGCGAAAGCAGAAGCTATAGGACAAAATGATTTGTTCGGTTTGATCAATGATGAGCAAATAGATTCTCGCCAAAGCTTTAAAAAGGTCAAAAAGTGGCCAGAAGAAGTTTGGCTTGACGGGGAAAAAGAAACCTTAGGTTTATACTTAACAGGTCATCCTATTAATCGCTATTTAAGTGAAATCAAAAAGTATGCGACGGGTCGCTTAGTGAGTATGCAACCCACAGGCAGAGATAGACAAGCGGTCGCTGTTGGATTAGTCATTGGCGTACGTGTGTTAGTAAATAAGCGTGGTCGCCGTTGGGCATTGGTCACGCTCGATGATAAAAGTGCTCGTATGGATGTACGTTTATTTCCTGATGATTATGATAAATTTGCTGAACTGCTTGAAACTGATGCCATTTTAGTTTGTAGCGGACAGGTCAGCTTTGATGATTACTCTGGAGGTAATACAATGACCGTCAGAGATATCATGACTATTACTGCGGCAAGAGAAAACTACGTAACGTCCTTAGATATTCAAATTAATAGGGCAACAATTAGTGATGATTTTATAGCGCAATTTACAAATGCTTTAACACCTCATAAAGAAGGCACATGTCCCGTTAGGGTATATTATCAGCGAGAAGAAGCTCGCGGCATGTTAGAACTTGGCGTACAATGGCGGGTATCGCCGGCTGATGTGTTATTATATGATTTAAAAGAATTATTAGGTGAAGAAAGTGTCACCTTGCAGTTTAAGTAACTGAAATAAACTGGCAAATTATTATAAACGATTAACTGTTATTAGCGTTTGTACTAATAACTAAAATAAAACACGTACAAATTTTGGTACACTTTTTAGGTACAGGGAAACATATGTCATTAAATTTTTTAGATTTTGAACAACCTATTGCAGAACTTAATGCAAAAATTGAAGAGCTTGAGTTGGTAAACAACGGTCAAGATCTCGATCTTGATTTAGAAGATCAAATAGCACAATTACGTGAAAAAAATAAAGAACAAACGAAAAAAATATTCGCTAATTTAGACCCGTGGCAAACAGCGCGCGTAGCTCGCCATCCTCAACGTCCTTATACGCTTGATTACTTGCCGCGTATTTTTACGGAGTTTGATGAATTAGCTGGTGATCGTGCCTATGCTGATGATAATGCCATTATCGGTGGTACAGCACGTTTAGATGGCAAGCCAGTAATGATTATTGGTCATCAGAAAGGTCGTTCTACAACAGAAAAAGTAAAACGTAATTTTGGTATGCCGCGCCCCGAAGGATACCGTAAAGCTTTACGTTTAATGGAAATGGCTGAACGTTTTAATATGCCAATAATCACTTTTATTGATACCCCTGGTGCCTATCCTGGAATTGGCGCAGAAGAGCGTGGTCAAAGTGAGGCTATTGCGCGTAACTTAAAAGTTATGGCACGTTTGTCAGTTCCTATCATCTGTACTGTTATTGGTGAAGGTGGCTCAGGTGGCGCTTTAGCGATTGGTGTTGGTGATAAAGTCAATATGTTGCAATATGCTACCTACTCGGTAATTTCTCCAGAAGGTTGTGCCTCAATTTTATGGAAAACTGCAGAAAAAGCACCGACAGCAGCAGAAGCTATGGGTATTACTGCAACGCGTATTAAAGAGTTAGGACTAATTGATAGTATTGTAGAAGAACCTTTAGGTGGCGCGCATCGCGATATGGATCAAATGGCAGCAATGCTTAAAGAAGCATTAAAAGTTGATTTAGCTGAATTAGAAGGTCTATCGAAAGAACAATTAATTGATAAACGTTATGACAAATTAATGTCATTTGGTTACTGCTAATAGGCAAGTCGGGCTTTAGTTCGACTAATTAAACTTTTAACTTATAATATAAATGACAATGATTGAGTCAGCACTTGTTAGTGCTATTAATAGATACCCCAAAACACCACTGGTTATTGCTTACAGCGGTGGTGTTGACTCACAAGTATTACTGCATGCTTTAGCTAAACTAAAGCATGAAAAAAAATTCCCTAATCTTATTACCGTCTGCCATGTCAACCACGGTTTAAGTGAAAATGCGAGTACGTGGCAAAACTTCGCAGAACAAGCATGTCAGCAACTTAACTTAACATTTATGGTATGCCAAGTTAACGTTCAAACACAAGCCCAGCATTCATTAGAAGCCTTAGCCCGAGAGGCAAGGTATCAAGCTCTAAAATCTATTTATGACGAACAATCTTTAATTATTACTGGTCATCATCGTGATGATCAGGCTGAAACATTTTTACTTGCCCTTAAAAGAGGGGCTGGCTTAAAAGGTTTATCGGCCATGGCAGTTGAAACGAAGCAAGGCAAAGATATTTTTATGCGGCCATTGCTTAATATTTCACGCGCTGAAATTGTTCATTACGCGAAACAACAACAGCTTGACTGGGTTGAGGATGAATCAAATAGCGATACCCACTTTGATCGTAACTTTATCCGTCAAAAAATAATGCCCTTACTCAATGAACGTTGGCCTAGTATTGCTCAAACCATTAACCGCAGTAGCAGCCATTGTTTAGAAGGGCAGTCATTGTTGAACGAATTGGCTGAACAAGATTTAGCCAATTGTCTGTTAAGTGAACAATGTTTGTCTGTGAATGAGCTGAGTAAATTATCAACAGCGCGTTTTAATAATTTAATACGGTACTTTTTAGCGCAACACCATCTTTTAATGCCAAGCACGGATCAACTAACACAAGTTCACCAGCAGCTGTTAGCCAATGAGGATAAGAATCCTGCCGTTAAAGTTGCTAACAATTATTTGCGTCGTTATAAAGGTGCTTTGTATTTAACGGCTGATTTTATTGAGATAAGTGGTTGGCAAACAACTATTGATTGCTTGGATGAAAAAAACGTTACTATAGCTGACGTAATAGAGTTACCTGATGGTTTAGGCCGGCTAGCCTTTTCTAACAATCAGTCTCTTGACGTTTCAAATACGTGTCAACGAATAGTTTTACCCACTAAGGGACAAGCAGTAACAATTCGTTTTTGTCATAGTAATCCTACTTGCTTACCTGATTACCGTAATCATTCACGTAGTTTAAAAAAAGTATTACAAGAGCTCAATATTCCACCATGGCAGCGTAAGCGTATTCCGTTTATTTATTATGATGATGTATTAGTAGCAGCAATGGGACACTTTGTTTGCCAAGGATTTGCACCAAAAGAAAATGAGCTAACTATCACGGTTACTTTAAATCATTAATTTATACTACCCGCTACGGTGATGAGTAGGAATAGTATAGTGTCTTACGAAGCTTTATTACGCTTGGTTTTTTGTCATGAAACTCGCCACTAGAACGAGTAACTAAAACCTCTGAATTTAAGGTTTATTTTGATAAATGGTGGGACGCTGCGGCTGAAAATACTACATCAGTAGAGCTATTAAGTGCTGTTTCAGCTGAATCTTGTATTACGCCTATAATAAAACCAATGGCAACAATCTGCATCGCAACATCTTCATTTATCCCAAATAAACCACAGGCTAATGGTATTAATAATAGCGACCCACCGGCCACGCCTGACGCCCCACAAGCCGAAATTGAAGCGACAATTGACAATAATATTGCTGTACCAAAATCTACATCAATATGTAAACTATTCACTGCTGCAAGTGTTAATACGGTGATAGTAATTGCTGCGCCAGCCATATTAATTGTTGCTCCTAGTGGTATAGACACAGAGTAAGTATCTTCATGTAAATTTAATTTCTTACATAATGCTATATTGACTGGAATATTGGCAGCAGAGCTACGGGTAAAAAATGCGGTGATGCCTGATTCTCTAAGACAAGTAAAAACCAAAGGATAAGGGTTCTTCTTCATGATTAAAAAGACAATTAACGGATTAACGAGCAACGCAATAATTAACATGGCACTCAATAAAATAGCGACTAAGTGACTATACTCTGCCAAAGCGCTAAAGCCTGTGGTGGCTATCGTGTTAGTAACAAGCCCAAAAATACCAATAGGTGCAAAGCGAATAACCACTCTAACGATATTTGAAATGGCTTCACTAACATCATGGACTGTGGTTTTAGTGTGGCTACTGGCATGTTTTAGTGAAAAACCTACACCAAGCCCCCATGCTAATACCGCAATAAAGTTTCCATTAGCAATCGCACTTATTGGGTTTTCAACCACTTTAAAAGCTAATGTTGATAATACTTCACCCAAACCTTGCGGTGGTTTAGCACTAGCACCGACTAAGTCCAAGGTTAATGTGATTGGGAATAAAAAGCTTAAACCTACAGCTACAAAAGCTGCACTCAGTGTTCCGACTAAATATAAGCCAACAATAGGTTTAAGCTCGGCGTCATTATCAACTTTTTGATTGGCTATGCTTGAGGCTACTAATACGAACACTAAAATAGGCGCGACCGCTTTAAGTGCACTGACAAATAGACTGCCAAATATCGAAAATGACTTAGCCACTTCAGGGCTTATTACTGCGAGTAAGCTACCTAAAATTATGGCGATAATTATTTGTGATACCAAACCTGTAGTTTTTATTTTCGATAGGAGTGGAGCGCTTGCTAGTAGAGTATTTATAGCCGCCATAATTGCGTTAACCTAATAATCATATTTATAAGCTGACTTTTATCATTGATATGCTAACTTGTCTACTTATACCGATTTAATTAATTTATCCTTTGGATACTAAGTTGAACTATTCATTATTTTAATTACTGTTATTAACGATTACAGGGCATTTATTGAGGATAAATAGCATGTTATAATTATGTTATTACAATATAGTGTATTTTTTATTAGGAATAACCATGGCAACCGAACAAGCATTGCAACAACGAAGTAATAACAGCTGTGAACTTTGTGCAGTAACAGATAGCTTATCCGTATTTCCTGTACCACCAACAAGTGACTTAAGCGCACAACAATGTGTGTATATTTGCCAAAACTGTCAATCTCAAATTGAAGCGACTAAAGCGTTAGATGCAAATCATTGGCGTTGTTTAAATGATAGTATGTGGAATCAAGAGCCTGCGGTACAAGTAATGTCATATCGTATGTTGCATAAACTTTCAACAGAGAGTTGGGCACAAGACGCACTTGAAATGATTTATCTAGAAGATGAAGTAAGAACTTGGGCGGAACAGGGCATAGCAGCTGAACAAACTGAAGGGCCAACCCGAGATAGCAACGGGGCAGAATTACAAGATGGTGATAATGTTACGTTGATCAAAGATTTAAAAGTTAAAGGTGCTAATTTTACGGCTAAGCAAGGTACTATGGTGCGTGGTATTTCATTAACCGATAATTCAGAGCATATTGAAGGCAAAGTAAACGGAACGCGTATCGTTTTAGTCGCAGCTTATTTGAAAAAAGCATAACGAAAAAACGTTGTCATTTTTTTAAAAAAGGGTAGGTTATGATAGATATGACCTTTTAATACTAGCCGTTCTATTTTAAAGATTAACTTACCTTTGATTGTGGTTTTGCAATACTAGCAACATCATACGGATTTTGTGATAAGTAGACTTTATTTACAACCAACGCCGTACTTTTTGTCTGTAGACTTGGTAATCAGTCGGGAAAAGTTTATTAAGCATCACTTCTTCAGGCTTTATTTGATATTGAGTAATATACCCTATGAATAGCGGAATAACGCCGAAGCAAGTGACGTTTTTAAAGTAAAGCGCTAAAGCGAATAAAATTAAAACTAATGCTAAATACATAGGATTACGTGAATAGGCGTAAATCCCCGTATCTACTACGGTACTGGTTTTTTCAGGGGTATGGGGATGATAAGTTGTTTTGTGCTTACGAAAATCAATTAAAGCCAATGAACCAATAAGGCCAGCTAAGGCTATTAACAATATAATTAGAGGGAAGCTGAGCGCCAAAGAAAAATGGTATTGAGGGAGATAATAGGCTAAGCCGAACATTAAAATTATACTAATAATAATCTGTACCGGTGGAATGACTTTTAACGCTAGGCTCATCTTTATTCCTCCAGAATTTAGTTTTGAACCGACTTACCTTTTTTCTAAATTCATCAAAAATATCGTTTTCAAAATATTATCGTTTGGATTTAAGGGGTGTAATCTGCCTTTATTAATAGGTAATACCTGTGTCACCTCAGGTTAAAAAACAGCAAAAATGACACGATTTATTAAGGTTATAAATGTGTTATCCGATATTCTTCACAAGCGATTTTGTCTTCACACTCACCATATAAATAAAGACTGTGGTTTGTTAGAGTGATTTTATGAGATTTAGCAATGTCAGACTGCCTTTGTTCAATAACATCATCTTCAAATTCAACCACGTTACCACATTTTAAACACACTAAATGGTCATGATGTTTTTTATGGGCAAGTTCAAAGACTGATTTACCACCTTCAAAATGATGGCGGGTTACAATACCGGCATCATCAAACTGGTTTAATACGCGATAAACCGTTGCTAAGCCGATTTCTTCGTGTTGCTCTAACAATAATTTATACACATCTTCTGCGCTAATATGCTGGTTATTTGGCTTTTGAAGAATAGCTAAGATTTTAATACGTGGTAAAGTGATTTTTAATCCGGCTCTTTTAAGTTCTTCATTTTGTTCTGCCATGAAAATAAATTCTCTAAAGGTGATAATGCTCAAAAGTATATGAGGTTATTGACTAAGGATAAAGTCTTAGTTGTATTTATTAATATTTTTTAGTTTTAAATAGCAAAAAAGCTCATTTGTTGAGCTTTCTTGTTACAAATAGCAGTTATTTAATCCTTATATAATATAAGGATTAAGCAAGGTCGGCTAAGCACATTTCATCATTGAGTTGCTTAACCCATTCACTAACACGTCCATTAGTTAATTCAGGCTGTCTGTCTTCATCAATGCATAAACCAATAAAAGTATTTTCATCAATTAATGCTTTTGATGCTTCAAATTCATAGCCCTCAGTAGGCCAATTACCCACAACAATAGCACCTTTACTTTCAACAATATCACGTAATGGCTCCATGGCATCGCAAAAGTACTCTGCGTAATCTTCTTGGTCACCTAAACCAAAAATTGCGACTAACTTGTCAGTAAAGTCGATTTCTTCAAGGTCAGGAAGAAAGTCATCCCAATCACACTGGTTTTCACCATAGTACCAAGTTGGTATGCCTAAAATGAGCATATCAAACTCTGAAATTTCTTCTTTTGTGCTTTTAGCGATGTCTTTAACATCGATCATCTTTTTACCCAGCTTTTTCTGGATCATTTTACTAATTGCTTCGGTGTTGCCGGTATCACTGCCGAAAAATAAACCTACGATTGCCATGAATATTTACCTTTTAGACTTCAATTAAATTTGTTTTATTTGCTAAAGATTCAACCAATAGCGATTCAATTAATTCACTGCGGCTAATGTTGTTATTTTTAGCCAATTTTTCTAACTGTTCAAATAAGCTATGGTGTATTTTAAATTCAACCCGCTTTAAACCTTTAGTTTTATCTCGTTTGACTTGATTACGTTTATTTAGCTTTATCTGTATATTGCGTGGATGTGGACTTGTTTTGGGGCGTCCAGGACGCTTATCATCACTAAATAGGTCAATAGTAGTTAAATCAGTTAACTCTTTGGCCATTACCCTACACCCATACTTTCCCAGACAAATTGAATGATGCCCTTTGCAATAAAACCGAAACAGCCCAAAAAAAGGACGAAATAAACGATTACTCTACCCATTTTAGGCACATCATTTTTATTCATCACATCGTGAATCGATAAACCAATAAAACCAAAAATGAAAAGAAAAAATAAGTTAAGGCCTATCGCCTCAATAAGTTCTAAATGCTCAGCTAGCATGTGTGTTATTTCACTATGAAAAATACATCAAGTGATGTAAGCCAAAAAATTGGCAACAGTGTAGCATGTAATGACATTAAACACATTTACTTTCAGAACACTTAAATTGTAATTAAGTGTTAAAACTCTAACTTATTTACCAAGTTAATTTGTTGATCTTCATCAAAGGCGCAACATTTCTTTGATAAAAAAATGAGCTAATTATTGAGAGTTTAGCTATTTAAAAAACGGGTCACTATTTTATTAAAGGCAACTGTTTTTTCAGCATGTAACCAATGCCCCGCACCTTGAATTATTTTAGCTTTAGCTTCAGGGAATAGTAACGCGATAGCACTGTGATGTTCAGGTAATATGTAATCTGAATTAGCCCCTTTAATAAAGAGCGTATCACCATTAAATTGTTCATCAGCTTGACCACTAAGACTTTGCATTATCTGTTCATAACCTTGTGCAATAAAAAGCAGGTTACATTTGAATTGAAATTTTCCTTGTTCATTTAGCGCTATATTTCGCAGTAAAAACTGCCTAACGCCATTATCAGTGACATATTTGCTTAATTGAATATCAGCATCTTTACGTTTATGAACTTGTGTTAAATCGATTGCTTGCAAGCCTTCAATAATTGTTAAATGATGGGCAGGGTATTTTACAGGAGCAATATCAGCGACAATAAGCTTACTAATGCGCTCTGGAAATGAAAGTGCAATTTTCATCGCAATTTTCCCTCCCATTGAATGACCTAAGATATGGCAGTGTTCAATAGATAAGTCATCTAATAAGTTAATGACGTCTTGTGCAAGAACTTGATAGTCCATATCTTGTTGGTGAAAAGAATTACCATGGTTTCTGACATCAATACTCGTAACGCAATAATGTTGGCTTAGACTTTTGGCAACCATATTTAAATTTTCTAAGCTACCAAATAAACCATGAATTAGCACTATATTCTTGCCTTCTCCTAATTGTTGATAATTTAACTGCTTAGTGTGTATTTGGGTTGGCTGGCATATATTTGTCATTTTATTTATTTATTCATTTATTTTTAACTTATGATGATTTTATCATGAAATTACCCTGAATTTGGGTATAATCTCGCGGGACTTAAAAATTTATAGAAGTTAGTGATAAATGAAAAATATTGAAATAGACGATGAACTTTATCTGCATATTGTTTCTAATACACAAGCTATTGGTGAGAGCGCTTCAAGTATCCTGCGTCGTTTACTCCCGTTAAGAGATAATAATCAGCTGTCAGTTCCTGCATCGCCTCTAGTAACTGAAACAAAAGGTGACGATACTAAACAAGGTGAATTATCTCAAAACACCGATGTGGCTGATTCTAATGCTGTTGGCGCTGAGTTTGGCGAAATAGAACCTATTACTAGATCAGAAAGTGTGTTTAATTTCATTAATAAAGAAGAGCTTGCTATGCAACGTGGTGCGGTAGGGCGTTTTTTATTAATTCTTGCTGCTTTATATCGAGCACACCCAAAGAAATTTAATATAGTGACTAATATAGCGCCTAAAGTAAGTGCTAGAAAAAATAAACGTTTATATTTTGCGTTGAGTGAAGAAATATTAACGGCGAGCGGAAGCAGTACTAAACCGAAACAAGTTCCTCAAAGTCCATTTTGGGTTATTACCAACTCAAATACTACGCGTAAAAAAATGATGTTAACAGAAGCTGCTACGTTGTTAGGTTATGATGAGAATGATGTGATAAAAATCCGTGAGCTACTTTAGAGTCAGTTTCTAAGTAATCATTAGATAAATAATTAATAAAAAGGAAAAACATGTCTGTTCATCCACATGCTGGTAAGCCAGCTCGTCCAGAAGATAGAATTAATATTGGTCAATTAGTTAGTGATTATTATCTTAAAAAACCCGATGTAGATATTGCCGCTCAACAAGTAAGTTTTGGTACATCTGGCCACCGAGGCTCAGCAACTAAAATTAGCTTTAATGAGTACCATATTATTGCTATTTGTCAGGCTATTGCAGAGTACCGCATCGCTCAAAAAATAACAGGACCACTTTTTTTAGGTAAAGATACTCATGCGTTATCTGAACCTGCTTTTGCCAGTGCAATTTCAGTGCTGATAGCCAATGGTATGAATGTTGTTATTCAAGATGATGTTTTTTCAACGTCGATAACTAATGCATGTTTTACACCAACACCAGTGATTTCAAGGCTTATAATCTCTCACAATAAAACCCACGATGAGTACTCTATTGCTGATGGCATTATTATTACGCCTTCACATAACCCACCCACTGATGGGGGTATCAAGTATAACCCACCACACGGTGGTCCTGCAGAAGGGAGTATCACTAAGCAAATTGAGCAAAGAGCCAATGCACTTATTAAAGCCGACTTAGTTGATGTAAAACAACTTACCTATATGAAAGCAGTAGAGTCTGAATTATTAACGCAGCAAGATTTTATTGAACACTATGTTAGTCAACTTGATCAAGTTATTGATATGCAAGCTATCGCTAAATCTGGCGTAAGCATAGGTGTAGATCCACTTGGTGGTTCAGGTATTGCTTATTGGCCAGCAATTGCTAAAAAATACGATTTAAATATTACTATTGTGAACCCAGTTGTTGATGCCAGTTTTGCTTTTATGCCGCTAGATAAAGACGGTAAAATTCGCATGGATTGTTCATCTCCTTTTGCTATGGCAGGTCTTATTGCTATGAAGGATGATTTTGATATCAGCGTGGGCAATGATCCTGATTTCGATCGACATGGCATAGTGACTAGAAGTGGTGGTTTAATGAACCCCAATCATTATTTGGCGGTTGCTATTAACTATTTAATGACACACCGAGATTGGCCTGAAAAGAGTAAAATAGGTAAAACACTCGTTTCTAGTTCACTCATTGATCGCGTAGCGAAAAAGATTAATAGACCATTATCAGAAGTACCCGTAGGTTTTAAATGGTTTGTTGATGGTTTAGGTGATTCAAGCTACGCTTTTGGCGGCGAAGAAAGCGCCGGCGCTTCATTTGTAGCCCGTGATGGCAGCACTTGGACTACCGACAAAGACGGTTTTATTATGGCGTTATTGGCAGCTGAAATATTAGCAGTGACTGGTAAAGATCCATATCAGCATTACCTTGAGTTGGTTAGTGAACTAGGAGAACCCTGTTATGGCCGTGTTGAAGCGGTTGCTTCATTTGAACAGAAAAAAGTACTGACTGCATTATCGAGTAATGATGTTACTGCTGATATGTTAGCAGGCGAAAAAATAGTAAAAATCATTTCTCAAGCACCAGGAAATAATGCGGCTATTGGCGGTATTAAAGTAGTTACTGATAATGGTTGGTTTGCTGCTCGTCCGTCGGGTACGGAAGAGATTTACAAAATATACGCTGAAAGCTTTATTGATGAACAACATCTGCAAACGATCGTAAAAGAGGCTCAAGATATTGTGAGTGCTGCGTTTAAATCGTCGGGATTGTAATCGTTGAGTAAATACAACTAATTGAAGAGTATTAGGTTGCGCGTGCGAAAAAAAGTACGAAGGTAAAGCACGAATAAAAATAACAAAGGTTAATATGAACTACCCACAAGCGAAATTATCCGCTTTACAGCTACAAGCTCAACTTCAAAAATCAGGTGACTTTTTGCAGTTAACCCGCAGTCATGAATACTCTATGACTGCGTTTAACTTTGAAGTTCATTGCACAAAAAAGATGGCAAAAACTAAAGTGTCTGTACTTGATACGGGTATTATAATGTTTGAACCATTAAATCATATATCAAGTAAAGATATCGTTTTATCTAGCGCGATTCATGGTAATGAGACAGCTCCTATTGAAATCTGTAATACGCTAATTAAGCAATTGATTTTAGGTGAATTACACCTTGAACATAAAACATTATTTTTATTTGGTAATCCCGCTTCTATTAATATATCGCAACGTTTTGTGGAAGAAAATTTAAATCGCTTATTTTCTGGTGGTCATTCAAAAGACCAAGGACAAGGTGCGGGGTTAATAAATAAAGAGCGTCATCGTGCTTTGTTGTTAGAAAAAACGGTTACTAACTTTTTTAATCAAGGGCAGGGAGAGCGTTTTCATTATGATTTGCACACTGCCATTCGTGGCTCAAAAAATGATAAGTTTGCTGTTTACCCATTCAGACAGAATAAACCTTGGATAAAAGAACAATTACAATTTATGCTTGCTTGTGGCATCAATACTATTTTATTTTCTAATGCGCCAACCACAACGTTTAGCTATTTTTCGTCAAATGAATTTGGTGCCCATGCTTTTACTGTCGAATTAGGTAAAGTAAAGCCTTTTGGTGAAAATGACATGGTAAAATTTACGGGTGTAATAGGGAGCTTAACCGCTTTAATATCAGGACAACCGTTAGCTTTAATTGAATATAAAAAAGAAAATTTTAGCTTTTTTGAGATAAACCAAGTTATTGACCGTCACTGTAATGATTTTACATTGAACTTTAGCGACGATGTTGAAAACTTTACTGACTTTGCTATTGGTACTGTTATCGCACAAGATGGTGAACAAGAAATCAAAACTCAACAGACAGGCGAGGCTATTATTTTTCCTAATGCTAATGTTGCTATTGGTCAACGAGCTTTATTAACGGTAATTCCAGTAGAAGTGAATCCAGAGTAACGTTAATCTCAGCTGGCTAATTTATCGTCCGTTAATGTGTAAAAGGGTTTAATCTTTAGCTAATTCTAGCTCAATCATGCATTTTCAAGTGGAACTGGTAGTAAGTATAATTTTTTTCAAACATTATTATTAAAAGCAGGCACACTATGTGAAATCGTGGATGTTTTTGTTAGTATTTAGTCACAGTAAACCCTATGGTAATTCAATATTATGAAGTATGTCCCATTAGGCAGTAGTTCTTTAAGTGTATCTCGAGTTTCTTTAGGCAGTATGACGTGGGGATTACAGAATAATCAACAAGATGCAAATGCTCAAATTGACCATGCTTTAGCACAGGGTATCAATTTTATTGATACCGCCGAGATGTATGCTGTTCCACCATCAGAAAAAACTTACGGTAAAACAGAAGCTATAATTGGTAACTGGTTAGCGGCTAATCCTTCTCAACGAAAAGATATCGTGCTTGCATCAAAAATAGCTGGACCAGGTTTTTCATACATACGTGATGGGAGTAATATTTCAGGAAAAACTGTTATTGAGGCAATTGATGCCTCGTTAATACGCTTACAAACTGATTATATTGATTTATATCAACTACATTGGCCTAATCGTAAATCACCACATTTTGGTAATCATTGGCCAAATAGTGAAGGTTTTCTTAATGAAGACACAGCTGAAGAAACTGAGCAAATGTTAGATATATTGCAAGGGCTAGCTGACAGCGTTAAAACCGGAAAAATTCGCTATTGCGGGCTTTCAGATGATACTACTTGGGGAATTAATCAATATTTACGTTTAAGTGATAAATATGATTTACCTCGAATGGTTTCTATTCAAAATGAATTTAGTTTACTACAGACAAAAGATTGGCCTTACTTAATTGAAAACTGCGTACGTGAGAATATTGCTTATTTGCCTTGGTCTCCTTTAGCAACAGGAATATTGACAGGAAAATATCTTAATGGTGCTCGTCCAGAGGGAAGTCGATGGACTCTTATGCAAAGAAACGGGCTCTTCAGAGACACAAAAAATAGCAATACAGCAGCTCAAGCCTATGTTGATTTAGCAAAACAATTTGATATAACACCTGCACAATTGGCACTGGCTTGGTGTGATCAAGTCAAAGGTGTTACGTCAACTATCATTGGTGCAACAACAATGACACAGTTAGAAGAAAACATAGCCGCTTTTAACACTGAATTGTCAAAAGAGTTAATGATTGAAATTAACGATGTACTAAAGCAATTCTCAGTTCCTTTTTAATCATTAATTAACTACAACTAATTTTTTATCAACAATTTAGAAGCCAGCTTGTGTGAGTAACAGTCGTTTAATCGTGTTTTGCACACTACCTTTAGTAGTGTGTCATGTCAGAAAAACTGGCCGCTATGGCCGAGAAATTTATATCTTTTTACAAATAGTCCACGTTCATCGCTAAACAATATTGTAAGTCAATTTACGTAAAGGTAAGGTTTGGCCCGATTGTTATTAATTTTGGGAAAGAAGCGAGCATTCTCTTGAATTGATGCATCGCCTAAAGGCATTTCTAATTCCAGCTGACTATATGTGAATTTGCATTCTATTAAGTAGGGTAAAGCTAGTCAGAAGCCCCCGTAGTAGATTAGTCACCATTACAATAAATCTATTGGTAGTTCTGTGGTACGTTTAACTTCGCCCATAGCAACACTTGAGTTCAGTTCTTGTACTCCAGGTAGTTTTGATAATTTTTCTCGGTATAACTTTTCATAGGCGGCAATATCTGCGGAGACTATTCTTAATAGAAAATCAACTTGACCTAACATCACGTAGCATTCTGTTACCTCTGGTATTTTTATTATATTCTCTTCGAATGCCATTATTTCACTATTAGCGGATAGCTTAACTTCTGCGTAGATAACAATATGTAATCCTAGCTTATTGGCATTTAAAATTCCTACCCGTTTAATAATGTATCCTCCTTCTTCTAAGCGTTTTATGCGTCGCCAACATGGGGGTTGTGACAGGTTTACTTTGTCTGCTATTTCTGCAGTTGACATATTTGCGTCAGTTTGAATTAGTTTTAGAATTGTTTTATCTGTTTTATCTAAGTGCATGGTAAATATTTTGCTATATTAAATATTATGGATATTTTATATTTATTTGAAAGTGAAGTAAATAACAGAAAAAATATGCTTAAAAACAGTTAATTGAGTATGTTTAATACCTAAATAAGAGTTTTTAATACTTATTTTAAATAAAAAATACGCTTGAATATAGGTATATTAATGTCTATGTGATTGAACTTGTCGGTTGCATAGTCATTAAATAAATTCTGTTTACTAAGTCATTATAATAGGTAATAAAGTATGTCTGTTTTTTCTCATTTGGAATTTGACAACCATGAAAAAGTAGTATTTGTTGAAGATGAACAAAGTGGCCTCAAAGCTATTATTGCAGTGCATAATACTAATTTGGGACCCTCTTTAGGTGGTTGTAGAATGTGGCCTTATGAAAGTGATGAGGAGGCTTTAACAGATGTTCTTCGTCTTTCACGTGGTATGACTTACAAATCAGCTATCGCAGGTTTACCTTTAGGTGGCGGTAAATGCGTCATTATTGGTGATCATCGTAAAGATAAAACCCCTGAATTATTACGTGCTTTAGGACGGGCAATTGAGGGTTTGTCTGGAGCCTATATTACGGCTGAAGATTCCGGAACTAGTGTGGCTGATATGGTGACTATTGGCGAGTGTACACAATATGCCTCAGGCGTTGTAAAAGGTAGTGAGCATGGTGGTGATCCGTCACCATCAACGGCTTATGGAGTATTTATTGGTTTAAAAGCAGCTGTTAAGCACAAATTAAGACGAACAGATCTAAGAGGCTTAAAAGTTGCCGTGCAAGGTGTCGGTAACGTGGGCTTTCATTTGTGTAAATACTTACAGGCAGAAGGTGTGGAGTTAACGGTTACAGATATATTTCCTGCAAATGTTGAGAGGGTGGTAACTGAATTAGGTGCTAAGTTTGTTGCACATGAAGACATTTACACAGTTGATGTGGATGTTTTTGCACCATGTGCTATGGGGGGCGTTATTAATGAAGAAACGTTAAGTCAATTAAAGGCAAAAGTAATTGCCGGTGCTGCTAATAACCAACTTGCTCGATCTGAAATATCTCAACTTATACTATCTAATGATATTTTATATGCACCTGACTATGTAATCAATGCCGGTGGAATAATTGATATTGCATATCAGCGTAATGGAGGAGGTACAGATGACCTTAAAGCTCATATTGAATCGATTGGCACTATATTAACCAGTATTTTTGAGAGAGCAGATAAAACTGGCTATTCAACTGAAATCGTTGCTAATCAAATAGCCCAAGAGCGTTTTAAAAACTAAATTTAATAACTTATCAACAAAATTTGATATACCTGTTTTTCCTTATCAAACGGTGATCGCTAGCGCAATTAAAATAAGAGAATGTTATGAGTAGTGAACTTTATAATGATGGGCCAGTTGTACATAAACCTACGTTTATTGACGGTTCCAGCGTAGAAATTCCAGAGCTGAAAATTTTAAAGCAAGACGGTAGTGTATATACGGGCAGTGACATGCCTGACATGGATCAAGCGCTTGCTGTTAAGGTGTATAAAACCTTCGTTTTTCATCGTGTTTTAGATGAACGTATGGTGGCATCACAACGCCAAGGTCGCTTAAGTTTTTATATGGCGGCATTAGGCGAGGAAGCGGCTAGTGTTGGTGGAGCAGCTGGCTTAAAGCCACAAGATATGATTATGAGCCAATACCGTGAGCAAGGTGCCTTAATGTTTCGTGGCTTTAGTCTCGAAAATTTTATGAACCAAATGTTTTCTAATGAAAAAGATTTAGGGAAAGGCAGACAAATGCCCATTCATTATGGCTCCAGTGAATTGAATTATATGACCATATCATCCCCATTAGGTACACAAATACCACAAGCAACAGGGTATGCTTATGGTCAAAAACTTCAAGGATTAGATGCAGTCACTCTGTGTTATTTTGGCGAAGGTGCGGCATCCGAAGGTGATTTTCATGCCGGTTTAAATATGGCAGCAGTGCACAAAGCCCCTGTGATTTTTTTCTGTCGTAATAATGGCTATGCTATTTCAACACCGTCAGATGAACAGTTTAAAGGCAATGGCATTGCTTCGCGTGGTGTCGGTTATGGTATCAAAACCTTGAGAGTAGACGGTAATGATATTTTGGCCGTCATTAAAGCCACCCAAACAGCTCGGAAATATGCATTGAAAGAGAATGCACCGGTATTGATTGAGGCGATGTCTTATCGCTTAGGCGCCCATTCAACCTCTGACGATCCATCAGGCTATCGCACCCGTGAAGAAGAAGCCAAGTGGCAGGCGAATGATCCCATTTTAAGAATGAAAAATTGGCTGTTGGCACAAAATTGGTGGGATGAAGATAAAGAGAAAGCACTCTTTGAAAAACTGCGCGAAAAGATATTAGCTGCTGTTAAAGTATCCGAAAAAATTAGTAAACCTCATATCGATACCTTAATTACTGATGTTTATGATGTCCCGTCAACACAATTGAAAGCGCAATTAGAACAAGTGAAAGCGCACGTTAATAAATATCCAGAAGCCTATCCATTTACCGCTGGGAAATTTTAGTCATGGCAAAAATGAATATGTTGCAAGCCATTAATAATGCGCTTGATATCGCCATGGGCGAAAATGATTCCACCTTATGTTTTGGTGAAGATGTGGGCCATTTTGGTGGCGTGTTCCGAGCTACTAGTGGTTTACAAGATAAATATGGAAAATCACGCTGTTTCAATACGCCATTAGTTGAGCAAGGTATTATTGGTTTTGCGAATGGTTTGGCGGCGCAAGGATCTCGCCCCATTGCTGAAATTCAATTTGCAGATTATATTTTTCCTGCTTTTGATCAAATTGTTAATGAAGCCGCTAAATTTCGCTACCGCAGTGGTAATGAGTTTGATGTGGGTAAGTTAACTATTCGCTCGCCTTATGGTGGTGGTATTGCGGGTGGTTTGTATCACAGCCAATCACCCGAAGCGTACTTTGCGCATACGCCGGGTTTAAAAGTGGTTATTCCACGTAACCCCTATCAAGCTAAAGGCCTGTTACTCGCTTCAATCCGTGATGATAACCCTGTTATATTTTTTGAGCCTAAACGTTTATATCGCGCCTCGTTAGGGGAAGTACCCGAGGAAGATTATCAATTACCACTTGGTAAAGCCGAAGTATTGCAAACGGGTAGTGATATTACGTTACTGGCTTGGGGTGCACAAATGGAAGTGTTACAAAAAGCAGCAGATTTAGCGGCTAATAACGGAATTTCTTGTGAAGTGATTGATTTACGAAGTATCTTACCTTGGGATATAGAGACAATAGCTAACTCGGTAGTTAAAACAGGTCGTTTATTAGTTAGCCAAGAAGCCCCCTTAACAGCCGGTTTTGCTAGTGAGATAGCGGCAACTATTCAACAAGAATGTTTTTTACATTTAGAGTCACCCATAGAACGTGTTTGTGGTTTAGATACGCCTTATCCATTAGCATTAGAAAAAGAATACGTAAGCGATCATTTAAAAATATACGAAGCGATTAAACATAGTATTAATTTCTAATACATTGCCGATCGGAATAACCGATAAGAACGACTGATAAAAATTAATAGGAAAAAAATATGAGCATTGATTTTATATTACCTGATATTGGTGAAGGTATCGTTGAGTGTGAACTGGTTGAATGGCTAGTTAAAGAAGGTGAAACAGTCGTTGAAGATCAACCTATTGCGGATGTAATGACAGATAAAGCGTTAGTACAAATTCCTGCGATGTATTCAGGTGTAATAAAAAAACTTTTTTATAAACAAGGTGAAATAGCCAAAGTACATTCACCGATGTTCTCAATGATTACCGCTGACGGTGGCGAAAGTGTTGAGCCCAAAGAGGCAGACAATGAGGTGTTGGTTAAAGTAAAAGCTGAAAAAGCAGTGTCTAGCAATGAATTAGATGAAACAGAAACACAGAGTATCGAGCAAAGACAAATCAAGGGTAAAGCGATTGCTAGCCCGGCCGTTCGTCGTGTTGCCCGTGAGTTAGATGTTAATATTAGTGATGTGACCGGCTCAGGTAAAAAAGGGCGAGTGTATAAAAATGATGTTGTCTCGTTTGAACAAGGTGATTATACGATTGCTGTGCAAACTAATATTTCTTCTACGCGTGTTGAGCCTAGCTACGTTGAAAAAATAAAGGGTATTAAAGCGATGATGGCAAAAGCGATGGTTAATTCGGTTAGTACCATTCCTCACTTTACTTATTGTGAAGAAATCGACATGACCGAGTTAATTAAGCTGCGGTTCGAGCTCAAAGAAGATTATACAGTAAAAGCAATCTTAGCAGAGCAAGATATTAAGCTAACCATGATGCCATTTTTTATGAAAGCGATGTCGATAGCCTTAAAAGAATTCCCTGTAATAAACAGTCAAGTGAATGATGATTGTACCGATCTAACCTATTTTACTGATCATAATATAGGTATGGCGGTTGATTCAAAAGTAGGCTTATTAGTACCGAATGTAAAACAAGTTCAAAATAAATCAATCTTAGACTTAGCGACAGATATTACGCGTTTAACGGCTGACGCGCGCAGTGGTAGAGTGCAGCAAGCTGATTTAAAAGGTGGCACGATAACAATCTCTAATATTGGTGCTATTGGTGGTACGGTGGCGACACCGATTATTAACAAGCCCGAAGCGGCTATTGTTGCGCTAGGTAAATTACAAACCTTGCCAAGGTTTAACGAACAAGGCAATGTTGAAGCACGCAGCATAATGCAAGTGAGTTGGTCTGGTGATCACCGCATTATTGATGGTGGCAGCATTGCCCGTTTTTGTAATTTATGGAAAGTATTTCTAGAAAAACCCAGTAACATGCTAGTGCATATGCGTTAGTTTTAATTCAAATTATTTTTATACGTTATTGACTACTAAACGCACTCTAATGGGGTGCGTTTTTTATATGAAAATTATTTTTTATTTATTATCAATAACAGATAAACTGAGCTTGGTTTAATAGAAAGTTAAACGGTTATTATCAAAAGTAGGTTACCTTTGTGACAACAAGCCAAACTGAAAAGAGTAGTGAACAAAAGCTCCAACATTTCTACATTGCTGAAGAGCAATCTATTTACCTGCTTAATCATAAAGATGCCACTAAATTAAAGCAGTGGGTTGATCTTTGTCAGCAACAACTAAAACACCTTGGTTATAAAAATATCGCCTTACTTGGCAAAGGTGCTTATGGTTTTGTGTTTTGTGCGAATAATAGTGTTGGAGATGAGGTGGTATTTAAATTTTCACGGCTTAATTTACCACAACATGTGCAAGACAGACTCAGTGAAGAAGCTGATATTCAAGGGCAGTTAAACCATGTTCAAATTCCTCATGTTATTGACTATCAAAAAATAAAGCGACAGTCTATTTTGCAAATGAGTCGCGCGCCAGGTATCGACTTAGAGCAGCTTTCACAACAACATGGCCCACTTTCACCAGAACTTGTCGTTAGTATTGCTATTCAGTTAGCTGATATATTAATTTATTTACGGGATGTGAATGCTCACACCAATAATAAACCTTATGTTCATGGTGATATAAAGCCTTCTAATGTGGTTTTTGATGAAGCAACAGGCTTGGTGCAGTTGATTGATTGGGGCTCTTCGGTTATTGCTCAGCTAGATGTTGACGGACACAGTACTAGTAACAACATTATGGATTTAATGAGTAGTGACTTACAGCACAGTAATGCCAGGTTAGGTGATGTGTACTTTATTGGACCAGAACAAATTAATGGTGGATTATCGTCACCACGTTTTGATGAACAAGGTTTAGCAGCAACACTGTATGCGATAGCCTCGGGGCAGTCATGTCGCTATGGAACAAACGTAATCACGCCTAATTCGTTAGGCTTACCCAAAATGTTAGCGAACGTGTTAATGGCAATGCTCAGTGATGATGAACAACAGCGCTGTAAAGGAGGTGATTATTTTTTTAATAATTTATCTTATTTAAAGCAGTTAGTGTTATCAGATAAACCGACTGTTATAAAAATAGAGCCGCTGATTCCTGTATGGACTAAACCCAAAGAAGAAGAAATTGATACCGTAGTCTATGGTTCCCGTAAGTCTTTTTTACGAGAAGAGTCGAACGGTGAAAGCTTAGACGATATAGATGACGTACAGTTAGAGAAATATTATAAAAATTACTTAATGGGGATGGGGGATAATGAAAAAGCGTTTATTGCTGCCTTAAGCCGTTTAGGTAACTTTCCTGTTGTCGGGGGGTTGGCTATTCGTTGGGCGAAAGAGGGCGTTTACATGGATTCTAATTTAACCTTGTTTGAACCGAGTTTACAAACGTCTTTTGAAAGTGCCGTTAATAATATGATCCATTTGGCCCAAGGAATATTTCGTATTGGTGTATTTAAGAGTTGTTTGTTTAATGCACGTAATACCTTGCATGTGGAGCGAGAAGATCAAAATATGCCCTTTATTGCCTTATCTGAACAGTGCATTGCGTTTGAGGTGAGTGACGTTGCTGACATTGATGATATAACACGGCTTCATTCTTATTTTGAGGATGGTAAAGATCCAGATGAATATTTGTACTTGCCTGATGAATTAATGGCTGTATTGTCAAGGCTAAACCTTATTCATCATACGGGTTGTATTATTTTTGAAGTGTTGCCCACCCATTTAAAAATTCATAGTTACTTAATGCTGCTAAATCATGAAAAACAAGGTGAGTTTACCCAATGTTTAGCTGAAATTATGGCATTATTACCAACCATTAATGGTATTGGTATCTCTGGCTTTATGAAGCTCCCTTATAAAGACACCCGTTTTTTTGAACACATCAGTAGTTTGCCAGAGCGTTTTTATCCTAAAAACCCTAAGCTAGTATAAGGTTAGAATATTTCGGTGGTCATACTATTTTTTATCCAACCAATACAGTTTTTAACTTGCAGTATTTATACGGTAATATTTAGTGAAATTTTCACAAGGAATTTTTAGACTTTATTAAGGGAAAATAAAACACAGCTGAAAAAAGCATTGGTTTTAGTATTTTAAAGTAATTTCATTAAATAAGTATTAGACATTTAACCCTGCAACAATATATCCTACGAAAAAATAATTAAACTATCTAAGTAATCATTTGATTAGATTTTTGTAAAAATTATTGTACATATAGATAGGAATAATAACTAAAAACCAACAGCAAAAATATTGCTTTAATAATTGGAAACCATGAAATGACTAAAAAATTCCGTAATCACACCTTAGCCCTTGGCATTAGTTTGGCCTTATCTAGCTATAGCTTTATCGCCGCTGCAGAACAATCAGCATCTGCTGAAATAGATAATGTAGAAAAGATTTCAATATTAGGAACGCGCGTTTCTACACGAACCATTACTGATTCAGCAGTACCTGTGGATATTATCACTGCCGATGATTTATCTAGAAGTGGTTTTACTGAACTTGGTCAAAGCTTACAAGCTTCTGCGCCTTCTTTTAACTTTAGTAGAACGCAAGTATCTGATGGTTCAGATCTATTCAGACCTGCAACATTACGTGGGTTACAACCTGATCAAACACTTGTTCTAGTGAATGGTAAACGTCGTCATAACCAAGCAATATTTGGTTTAAATGGAACGGTTGGTGCTGGTGCAGCTGGTACGGATATGAATGCTATTCCATTAATAGCCTTAAAAGATGTACAAGTACTTAGAGATGGCGCTGCAGCACAATATGGCTCAGACGCGATTGCCGGTGTAATTAATCTTTCACTTCGTGATTCAACTGATAAAACAACTGGTTACGTACAATACGGCGGCACAACCGAAGGTGATGGTGACGGCTATTCATTTGGGGTAAATACTGGCTTTGAAATTGCTGAAGATGGCTTTATTAATTTATCATTAGAGTATCGTGATGCTGACGGTACTAACCGCGCTCAACCTGATACAGGCGGCTCTTCAACGATAGCACCTGGAACTATCTCAGATACAGTACGCTGGGGACAAGGTAATTCAGAGTCAGAATTCACTTCATTTTTTTATAACGCCATGATCCCTGTTGCTGAATATGAACTGTATTCTTTTGGTGGTTATTCAAACCGAACAGCATTAGGTAACGGATTTTTTAGAAACTTTGATGAAGCAGCTAAAAATGTCTCTCAAATTTATCCTGATGGATTTTTACCCCGTATTGACAACGAAGCAGAAGATGTTTCATTTGCAGTAGGCCTTAGAGGTGACATCAATGAAAATTGGCAGTTTGATATTTCAAGTGTTTATGGCAAAAATAGTTATGATTTCGATTCAAAGAACAGTATAAATGCCTCTTATGCTGCTGAATACCTTTATAATAATCCCAGTGCATCTGATGATGATATTGCGGCAAATTCTGGCCCTACTTCTGGTTATAGTGGTGGTTTTAGATTTGATCAATTAACGTTTAATGCGGATATTTCTGGTAGCGTAGATATTGGTCGCTCTGATGATTTATACATCGCTTTTGGTGCGGAATACCGTGAAGAAAATTATGAAATTGTTGCTGGTGAAATAGCTTCATACTCTTGTGGCCCGTCAGATAGCAGTTCAGCATTCCCATCAGTTATCGATTCAGGTGTTTTTGCCGGTTGTGGTTTTCAAGCCTACCCTGGTTTAAGACCTGACGCTGCGGGTAAAGAAGACAGAAGCAGTTATGCACTTTATGTAGATATGGAAACTCAAATTACTGATAGTTGGTTAGTTGGCACAGCACTTCGTTATGAAGACTTCTCTGATGCCGGTGACGATTTAGTTGGTAAGATTTCTACTCGTTTTGAAGTCAATGATGATTTGGCCTTACGTGGAGCTATTGCTACTGGTTTTAGAGCACCGTCATTGCAACAAAGCGCATACACAGCCTTTACTACTAATTTAGCCTCTGATGGTTCATTAACGCAGTCGTTTACCGCAACTGCAGGTTCTCCATTCCCTTCAGCATTAGGTGTAGATAGCCTTAAACTAGAAACTTCAGAAAGTATTAGCCTTGGCGCTGTGCTAGATATTTCGGATGAAGTAACGTTAACTATAGACGCCTATAATATTAAAATTGAAGACCGCATTAATCTCGCTAGTTTATTATCAGCAGATCAAGTCTCCTTTAATGCTGATGCTGTAGCAGCATTAAATGCCACAGGTGCTGTGCAAGCGAATTATTTTTCTAATTCGGTTAACTCTACCACCAAAGGTATTGATTTAATTATTACCTATAAAACCGAGCTAAATGAAGGTGATTTTGGTGTTACGTTAGCGGGTAATGTTAATGAAACAAAAATTGATAGTGTTAATACGCCTGAAGGTATTCCTGTAAATATAGCATTAGATGATCTACAACGCAGCTTCCTTACTGATGGACAACCACAAGAACGTGCTACTTTTTCTGTGGACTATGCTAAAAATGATTGGAGCACTTTAGTTAGAGCTAATTACTTTGGTGAAACAGATATTGATTATTTTGGAAGTAATCATATCCCATTAGGCTCATCATTTAAGCCAACAAGCACGGTTGAAGCCGCAGTATTAATTGATGTTAATGTTAATTATCAAATTAATGCTAATTTGAATGTTTCATTAACCGTTAACAACGTGTTTGATGTAACACCTGATGAATTAGGCCAAGATGAAGTATTAGATGCTATCACTAACGGAGCGTTTAAGTACCCTGTTAGAGCATTACCTTATGGATTTGATGGCACAACCTATTCAGCGAAGTTGAATTTTAGTTTTTAAATTAATCCTCTAAACTTAATTGATAATTTATACCAGGTAGCAATGCCTGGTATTTTTTTTAATACTAAATTAATTGATATGAGCCAGAAGCATTGGCAACAAATAATGTTTGATGCAAACGACTCGCGTATTCGTCAGTCATACCGGCAACATAGTCGGCAATTACTCGATGAGCATTGTCACCATTATTTACGGCATGTTGCCAGCGCTTAGCGCTATTATTGGGTAGTAATCTCAAAGGATCAGAGGAAAGCGCTTCAAATAGCTCCATCACTATTTGTTGACCCCTATATTCAAGTCGCTGAATATTGGTTTGTTTAATAACAAAGTTATAAACGAAGTCTTTAAAAATTTGTAATGCTTGCATAGTGATTGTTGGCAAAGTCGCGTTGTATCTAAGTAATTCTTCTTCAAAATTTACATCGTCATATAGTTCATTCAAATCAGTTAACTCAACAGCGGTAATGAGGTAATTAACCAAACCGCCAATAGCATCTTTTTGTAAGTGATGTTCCTCACTAAATAGTTTAGCAGTTAACGTTTGAGCGTATGGCTTAAGCCATGGATCATCTAATGACGTTAGCTTACTGATCACGTGTGATTCAAAATCATGTTGATTGACTATACCCGTAACAATGGCATCTTCAAGATCGTGTATGCCATAAGCAATATCATCAGCTAGTTCCATTATTGAACAATCAAGTGACTTAAACCTTGTTTTATGATGACTATTTACCATAACATTTATCTGTTGAAAAAGTTTACGGTCAGTGACTGATAAAGAGGATAATAACCAATCAATTATCTCGCTGTCATCGCTATACAATCCTTTTGGTGGATGCCACTCACTGGCTTTAAGTTGTCTGAAATTATCAATAGCACTATTTCGTCTTGGTTTATTTAGCTGATCTAATACTTGTGGATACTTCAGTAAACCGAGTAACGTTCTTCGGGTTAAATTCATACCGTGGCGTTCACTAAAAGGTTCAAGACGAGCAACAATTCTAAAGGTTTGCCCATTACCTTCAAAACCTCCGTTATCACGCATCATATAATGTAAGGCAACTTCACCGCCGTGGCCGAACGGAGGGTGACCAATATCATGCGCTAAACAAATGGCTTCAATTAAACTATCAGTAGCAGGAAACAAAACTTGGCAAAGTTTAGGTGATTTAAAACGAAGCTGTGAGGTAATGCCTGAACCAATTTGGGCAGCTTCAAGTGAATGGGTTAAACGAGTACGATAAAAGTCACTTTGTCCACTGCCCATTACTTGGGTTTTTGATTGTAAACGTCTAAAGGCGGCTGAATGTAATATTCGAGCTCGATCACGTTGATAGGGATCTCGGTGATCTTGTTGTCTTGTTGATACCTTTTTTAACCGTCGTTCTAACCAAATATTGTTCATTAGATTACAAACCTATAATTTTATCAAAGCTATTTTTCAGAGGGCATGTTAGTTCAAAATTTACCTTAACATGCTATTTTATAAATGAATATAGAACCAAAATGATTTATATAATGATCGTAATATATTATATAATAAAAATTATCGGGAATTTCAGTTTAGAGTTTGTACTGTGGGGACTAAAACTAGTGATAAACAAAAGCAAGTATGAGATGAATACTTGCTTTAAATTTTTATTTAGGGTTTAGTTGCAATAAAAATAGCTCGTTGAGGAGCAGGGTAACCTTCAATCGTTTTGCTATTATCCAGGGGATCAAGAAAGTCAGATAGTGACTCTGTATCAATCCAGTCGGTTTTTCTTTGTTCATCAAGTGCCGTAATATCGGTGTTGACCACGCGGATATCGGTGAAACCACAGCGCTCTAACCATCCACACATGGCTTTAGCACTAGGTAAAAACCAGACATTACGCATTTTAGCGTATCGTTCACCAGGCACTAATACCGTATTTTCATCACCATCAACAATGAGTGTTTCAAGTATCAATTCACCGCCTTTAACTAATTGTGCTTTTAATTGATAAATAAAATCAATGGGTGAGCGACGATGATATAAAACGCCCATCGCAAATACGCTATCAAACGCATTAAGCTCAGGTAACTGTTCGACGCCTAGTGGTAATAAATTAACGTTGTTATCATTAATAAAATGTTGCACAGCGTTAAATTGCATTAAAAATAACTGGGTTGGATCAATACCGACAACAAATTTTGCTCCTGCACCGCGCATACGCCATAAGTGATAACCACTGCCACAACCAATATCAAGTATGTACCTGCCTGATAAATCGCTGATGTGAGGGGCTAATCTGTCCCATTTGTAATCACTTCGCCATTCTGTGTCTATATGCAATCCATGAATATGATACGGGCCTTTGCGCCAAGGTTTGAATTTTTTTAACAAGTTTTCTAAGCGCTTATGTTCACCAGCATTAAAATCTTCTTCGCAGCCAACAGTGACACTATTGACCAAATCAATAGCTGAGGTCTGGGTTGTCTGTGATGTTGGCAGGGCATCTAATGTTTTTTGCCAATGCTTATATTCACCATGAAGGTTGTTTTTATGCCAATAATCAAGTTGTGATGGCAAGGTATTTAACCAATGGCTTAAACGGTTTGTCGCAATTTCTTGATAAAATTTATTAAAATGTGTCATGAGTAATTCATTTTGTTGTTGTTTGTTTATTTTGAACTTGTCGTCCTTCGATAGCTCCCTTCGACTGCTTCGCGCTCAGGGCAAACGGAGTGTTTCCGTTCATCCTGAGCTTGTCAAAGGAAGGGCAAACGGAGTGTTTCCGTTCATCCTGAGCTTGTCGAAGGAAGGGCGAACGGAGGAACTTATTTTATGGCAATAAAAGAGATAAAATTAAAGCATTGAAACCAGGGAGATACACGACTAAAGCCTGCACTTTTTAGGCGATTAATATGCTGCTCTACCGAATCTGTACGCATTACGTTTTCTAGTGCGGTGCGTTTTTGCGCAACTTCTAGTTCGCTATAACCATTAGCGCGTTTAAAATCATGATGTAAATTAATTAAATGTTCATCAATAACAGAATCACCATGGGATATTTTTTCAGAAATAACTAACAAGCCGCCCTCATTAATACCTTTTGCAATGCTATTGATTAAACCTTGTCGCTCTGTTTTATCGATAAACTGTAAGGTAAAATTAAGTACCACCATAGACGCATTTTCAATGTTGATATCTTGAATGTTCGCTTCAATAACATCAACGGGTGTGGTGCCTTTAAAAGCATTGATATGCATTTTACAGCGTTCAACCATTGCTGATGAATTATCAACAGACATAATTTTACACTGCTTAGCATTAATTCCTTTACGCATAGCTAAGGTTGCGGCGCCTAATGAACAACCCAAATCATAAACAGTGGTATTGTCTTGTACAAATTGTTGGCTAAGCCGACCGATGGTGTCAATAATAGTAGCGTAGCCAGGCACTGATCGACTGATCATATCGGGAAAAACTTCCACTACTTGTGCGTCAAAAGCAAAATCGTTTACTTGGGCTTGGGGATTAGAGTAAATTAAATCGGTATCAGGAGTGTGCATGGTCATTAATCATTTATACGTTATTGCTTAACTAAGTACCTTATTTTAACTGATATTGATTAGATATAAAAACAAATAGTTAACAACAACTTTTAGAGATACGTTGTTAACGTTTTTTTGTAAATTATTATTTCTTTATTGCTCCTTTATTATTACTCGTCTTAACGGGGTGACTTTACCAATCTTTGCTTTATAATATCGGCATTTATCGCTAGCCAAAGTAAATTGAGTTAGCGTCTATTTCTAATTATCAAAGTAGCAAGGCAAAAAATACATGCGTAGTCTTTATTGTGGTGAAGTTAACGAATCTCATATCGGTCAAGAAGTCACTCTTTGTGGCTGGGTTAATCGTCGTCGTGATTTAGGCGCGGTTATATTTCTTGATTTACGTGATCGAGAAGGGTTAGTTCAAGTTGTTTATGATCCCGATCTTCCTGAAGTACTTGCTACTGCCAACACGTTACGTAATGAATTTTGTGTTCAGCTTAAAGGCATAGTTCGCGCTCGTCCTGAAGGCCAAGTGAATAAAACAATGAAAACCGGTGCCATTGAGATACTAGGTCTTGAACTGACTATTTTGAATAAATCAGCACCTTTACCACTTGATTCAAACCAAGTGAATTCAGAAGAGCAGCGTTTAAAATATCGCTACCTTGATTTACGCCGTGTTGAAATGACTGAACGTATGCGTTTTCGCGCTAAAGTGACTTCAAAAGTGCGCAGTTCTTTAGAAGCATTAGGGTTTTTAGATATTGAAACGCCTATGCTTACTGCCGCAACTCCAGAAGGTGCTCGTGATTATTTAGTACCAAGTCGAACGCACAAAGGCAAGTTCTTCGCTTTGCCGCAATCGCCACAGTTATTTAAACAATTACTAATGATGTCGGGTATGGAACGTTATTATCAAATTGTTAAATGTTTTCGTGATGAAGATTTACGTGCAGACAGGCAACCTGAATTTACTCAAATAGATATTGAAACCTCATTTATGAGTAGCACACAAGTCATGGATGTTAGTGAAACCATGATTAGAGAGCTATTTAAAGAAATGCTTGATGTTGATCTGGAAAAATTTCCGTCTATGCCATTTAGCGAAGCAATGCGACGTTTTGGCTCAGACAAACCGGACTTACGTAATCCGTTAGAGTTAGTTGATGTCGCTGATATATTGAAAGATGTAGAGTTTAAAGTGTTCTCTGGTCCAGCAAATGATGACAATGGCCGTGTGGCTGTTATTTGTGCACCAGGTGGCGCAGCTAAGTTTTCAAGAAAAGGCATTGATGATCTGACTAAGTTTGTTGGCATTTATGGCGCCAAAGGTATGCCATGGATGAAAGTTAACGATATTGATGCCGCCTTAGCCACAGGACTTGAAGGGTTACAATCACCTATTTTGAAATTCTTATCAGCAGAGGCAGCAAAAGCGTTACTTGAACGCACTAATGCTAAAACCGGTGATATTATATTCTTCGGCGCAGACACTTATAACGTAGTGACTGAATCTCTTGGTGCGCTTCGTCTTAAGTTAGGTGAAGATTTAGATTTACTTGAAGGTGACTGGAAACCATTATGGGTTGTTGATTTCCCAATGTTTGAAGAAATCGATGGTCACATGCATGCACTTCATCATCCATTTACCGCACCCACTAACTTAACACCGGAGCAGCTAGAAGCTGACCCATTAGGCGCCTTGTCTGATGCTTATGATATGGTTCTCAATGGTTGTGAACTTGGTGGTGGCTCTGTACGTATTCATAACCAAGACATGCAGTCTGCCGCGTTTAGAATTTTAGGTATTGGTGAAGAAGAAGCACAAGAGAAATTTGGTTTCTTACTTGAAGCCCTACAATACGGTGCGCCGCCACATGCAGGTTTAGCTTTTGGTCTGGATCGCTTAGTGATGTTAATGACTGGTGCTAGCTCTATTCGTGAAGTAATGGCATTCCCGAAAACGAATACAGCAGCCTGTCCATTAACTAATGCACCTGGTAATGCTAACGCTGCTCAGTTAGCTGAACTAGGTGTGGCGATAATTAAAGAAGAGAAAAGTTCTGAGTAAAGACTCCTCGACCCTATACTCGTAGAGCTTTAGACCCTTCGACAGGCTCAGGAGGAACGGAAGTTTAGTATGTATAGTTACTTCCCGTTTGTCCTGAGCCTGTCGGAGGGAGCTTTTCGCCCTTCGACTGCTGCGCGCTCATGACAAACGGGCGCATAACCGTTCTCCCTGAGCTTGTCGAAGGGTCAAAAAAGGTTACCAATGAAAATGTCTATTATTTTAGGTATCGATCCCGGTTCACGCTTCACTGGCTATGGGGTTATTAAACAACAAGGGCGTAGTTTTACTTACCTTGGCAGTGGCTGTATTAAAGCACTCAGTCAAGGTGAAGATCTTGCCTCACGTTTACAAACTATTTTTGCCGGTGTTTCTGAAATCATTCTCCAATTTAAGCCTGATATGTTTGCCATTGAACAAGTTTTTATGGCAAAAAATCCAGACTCCGCATTAAAGTTAGGACAAGCTAGAGGCGCTGCTATTGTTGCTGCCACTAACAGTGGCCTAACGATAGCTGAATATTCTGCCAGACAAATTAAACAAGCCGTTGTTGGTACGGGTGGGGCAGATAAAAGCCAAGTCCAACATATGGTAAAAACCATTCTTAAATTAGCGGGAACACCACAAGCTGATGCCGCTGATGCGCTTGCCGTTGCTTTATGCCATGGTCACAGCCATGAAAGCCTGACAAAACTTGCAGGACAAGCCAGTAAAGTTGTCAGAGGTAGATTACGATAATTGAGTCTTGATCTGTTATCACACAGGTCTTTGTACTTACTTTGCTAGTCAATTTTAACACGTCATTTGAAACGTAACTTTACTGTATAAATATATAGTGCTATGCTTTTATTCTCTTAATCATTATCTGTAGGTTATTAATTGTGATCGGTCGTTTATCTGGCACTATTGCTGAAAAATCCCCTCCTGAAATCCTTATTGAATGCGCTGGCGTTGGTTATGAGGTCACTATGCCAATGACGAGTATCTATGCATTACCTGAATTAAATGACTCAGCTATTATCTATACTCATTTTGTTGTGCGCGAAGATGCCCAGTTATTGTATGGATTTGCTAATCAAACAGAACGAAAATTATTTCGTTTATTAATTAAAGTCAATGGTGTTGGTCCCAAGTTGGCCTTAGCCGTATTATCTGCTATGTCAGCCGATCAATTTGTCAGTTGTGTTAGACATGATGATCTTTCTGGTATTGTAAAAATACCAGGTGTAGGTAAAAAAACGGCAGAGCGTTTATTAATTGAAATGCGAGACAAGTTAAAAGATTGGCAAATGTCATCAACATCAGCAACTGACGCTATGCCTGTACAGTTAAGTACCGAACAAATATTTGTAAATACCTTGAGTGATAACGCCTATAACAATAAAGGTGATGCGACTAATGCCTTAATATCATTAGGTTACAAGCAGGTTCAAGCAGATAAAGCGGTTAAACTTGTTTATACTGATGGTATGTCGAGCGAAAATATCATTCGTCATGCCTTAAAGTCAATGTTATAAAGTCATCAAAAAATGCATAGCAAGTACAATTTCAACGGTCACTTTTTTTAACAAATAGGAATAAAAATGATAGAAGCGGATCGCTTAATTGAGCCAGCTGCAAGCATTGAAGATATCGGGGTTGATCGCGCTATTCGCCCTAAAATGCTCAGTGACTATACTGGCCAAGCCCATGTTAAAGCGCAAATGGAAATTTTCATTCCTGCAGCAAAAAAACGCGGAGAGCCACTTGATCACTTGCTTATTTTTGGTCCTCCGGGCTTAGGAAAAACGACTTTAGCCAATATTGTCGCTAATGAAATGGGCGTCAGTATTCGAACAACCTCTGGCCCTGTACTTGAAAAAGCAGGCGATCTAGCTGCACTGTTAACTAACTTAGAAGAAAACGATATTTTGTTCATTGATGAAATTCATCGCTTAAGCCCTATTGTGGAAGAAATATTGTATCCGGCAATGGAAGATTATCAATTAGATATTATGATTGGTGAAGGGCCTGCTGCTCGCTCGATAAAGTTAGACTTACCCCCTTTTACGTTAATTGGCGCCACAACTCGTGCGGGGGCATTAACCTCGCCACTACGTGACCGATTTGGCATAGTACAACGGCTAGAATTTTATAATGTGCAAGATTTAACAACTATCGTAAAACGTTCAGCGCATTTTTTAAATTTAAGTCTTGATGAAGAAGGCGCTTTTGAAGTAGCTAAACGTGCACGTGGAACACCTCGCATAGCGAATAGATTATTGCGACGAGTGCGAGATTATGCGGATATAAAAACCCATGGCTTGGTCAATAAAGAAACAGCGGCAGCCGCACTTGATATGCTGGAAGTAGACCATGAAGGTTTTGATATTATGGATAGAAAATTACTGCATGCCATTATTGATAAGTTTATGGGAGGGCCTGTAGGGCTTGATAATCTTGCTGCTGCTATAGGTGAAGAGCGAGAAACGATTGAAGATGTACTTGAGCCATTTCTAATTCAGCAAGGTTTCCTGCAACGCACACCCCGTGGACGTATTGCTACAGATAGAGCATACGATCACTTTTCAATTATTAAGCCAAATCAATAAAATAATTTAGTGATTATTTACTGATTTTTTCTCTTTTTTTCCATGCTTTTATCGCATGGTAACGCCATAAACCTTGAATGATAAAGTAACCAAATATGGCAAAAGTTACGGCTAAAACTCCACAGCCTAATAAAAATGCAGGGCCAATGGTTGATAAACTGTCAACTACCCATTGCCAATTCGCCTCAAAGTTAAACTCTTGAGCTTTTGTACCTATTAACCATGACCCAACGATATAACAAGCATAAAATATAACGGGCATGGTTAATGGATTTGTTATCCACACAAGAGCGATTGAAATAGGGAGGTTAGAATGCACTAAAATAGCAGTACCTGCAGCCAATACCATCTGAAATGGAACCGGTATAAAAGCAAAAAACAAACCAACGGCAAAGGCTTTCGCGACGGAATGACGATTCATATGCCATAAGTGTGGATTGTGTAATAGGTCGCCAAAAATTTTCAAATGTTTATTGTTTTTAATACTTTGGCTGTTTGGCATAAAGCGCTTAATTAGTTTTTTTGGCATATACTCATTATTATCTTTAACTTTGCATGCAAACTAACACTGTAAACATTATAGGAAGTATTTCGTTCGCTATGGATTGGTGGCTAGCTAGCTTTTTTATTGGTTCTATATTGTCACTATTTTTACCAATAGTGCCAGATCTTTTTGTGCTATTTTTACTTATTTTACTTTCAATCACCCTTTTTTCTTACAAACCTCTACGTTTGAGCTCCGGTTTGTTTTTTGGTGCTAGTTGGATGCTATTAAATGCCTTTCATTATCAAAACCTCTGGCAAGATAATAATTTAAATTCACTGGAACTAGCGGCAGCACCTCAATGGGTAAAAGGTCAGGTGAGCAACTTACAATCATCAGCTAATCCAATTCAAATTACTAGTAATAAAAAATCACTTCGCTTTAATCTAAATGTTACTCATGTTAATTCAAAAAAATTAAACACGATAATAAAAATCCGATTAAGTTGGAAAGATGCCAGTTTTTCTGTGCAACAAGGGCAAGTTGTAGAATTAAAAGTAAAATTTAAGCCGGCACATGGTTTAGCAAATCTAGGAGGGGTTAGTTATCAAACATGGCTGAGGAGTAAGCGTATTATTGCAACAGGTTATGTTATTAAGGATAAAGACAATTACGTTTTTAAAACACAAAACTCAATACGACAACAGCTTTTTAATACCTATAAAGGCTTATTACCTGAACATGATTTATCACCTTTATTACTCGCATTAGGCTTTGGTTCTCGCAGCGACTTAAATCAACAATTATGGCAAGTTTTACAAACAACAGGTACAGGGCACCTTATTGCTATTTCGGGTTTACATATTGGTTTAGTTGCTACAGGTAGTTACTTTTTTATTATGCTGCTCATTCGTTTATTACCATTAAGTCTTTGCAACAATTTACGTTTATTTCAAACGATTAATATTCGCTACTTTGTTATAGCGGTAAGTTTAGGTGTAGGGATAATCTATGGTTATTTAGCAGGCTTTTCTTTACCGACAATACGGGCGTTACTGATGCTCAGTATTTATTGGTTATCACGGGTATTGAGTTTACATATTTCCATAAAACGTTGGCTATTATTAACATTATTTTTATTAACACTAATGACACCTTTTAGTTTATTTACCGCGAGTTTTTGGTTATCTGTTTATGCCGTTACTATAATATTCCTTACTTTATGGCGTTTTAAAAGTGTGCTTAATAGAGGCAATGCTGTTTGGCGTTTTATTAAAGGGTTATTTGTTATCCAATTAAGTTTAACACTGATGTTATTACCTATTAGCGCGGTGTTTTTTCAGCAAGTTTCTTTAGTCGCGTTGTTTGCTAATTTGGTGGCAGTGCCTTGGATGAGTTTTTTTAGTATTCCTTTGTGTTTATTATCAGTGTTCGTGATGCCTTTTTCCGAATCACTATCTCAGTTTTTGATGACGTGTTGTCTCGATAGTCTACAATCGCTATGGCATTATTTAAGTTATTTGTCACAGCAAACATGGGCAGTCGTAAAACTTTCAAATATGGACATTAAATTGTTAGTATTGCTTGGGATTATAAGTATTTGTTGGTTATTTCAGCTACCTATAATGAACAATTATTTTATTCATAATCAGAAAAAGCAGATGATAAAGTTTTTTGTGGCGATTAGCTGTAGTAATTTATTATTTTTTGTCGTAATTACCAAGACCTTGAACACTAACGCCCTAAATACCATTAGTTCCAATATCAATGTACTAGAGAAAGCTGACTATACACCGTGGCAGCTTGTTGTTTTTGATGTTGGACAAGGTTTGTCTTTATTGATTCAACGAGATTCTAATGCCATCTTATACGACACTGGTGCTGCCTATCCAAGCGGGTTTAACATGGCTGATGCCGTGATTTTACCTTATTTACAATATAGCGGGGTAGCGCAATTAGATAAATTGATAATCAGTCATAGTGATAATGATCATGCAGGTGGTTTAACAAAAATACAAGAATCTATTGTCTTAAATGAGTTGATCTATAATAACAAGCAAGCACCAAAAAATGCTGTTTGCCTACAAGGGAAGTCATTTTTTTGGCAAAATTTACACTTTAAAATGCTATGGCCCAAGAACATTGTAAGCAAAGAAAATGATGATTCTTGTGTGCTGTTAATTTCTGATGGTAAGCACAGTGTGTTATTGACGGGGGATATTTCAAAAAAAATTGAAACGGCGTTACTTCAAGAATACCCCAAACTGAGTACAGATATTTTAATTGTGCCACATCATGGGTCAAAAACCTCATCAAGTGATTTGTTTATCACTACGCTGCAGCCATCATTTGCTGTTGCGAGTGCCGGGTATATAAATCGCTGGCATATGCCGGTTACTGAAGTTGTTCAACGTTACAAGCAACACAATGTTAAATTACTGAATACTGCAAAATCGGGCCAAATTATATTTACGATGTCAGATCAAGGTATCAGTAAACGCTCTTATTACCATGATTTGTGGCCATTTTGGTTTGCTCATTAGTGTATACCCAAGCCACTTCAAGATGCAGGATTCAGCTGAAATTAGAAACGTTTTAAGCACAGGTTCATAGTTCCAGACTGAACCTAAGTACCTATATCCATGTAGGCAAGGCATTGATTTAAGAGAATGGTTGTTCCCTTCTCAAAATGAATAACGCAGCTAAAACGTTTATAAACCAGCCCTATGGGGATGGCTGAGCAAATCATACTCTGCGTTAGATCTGTTTTTAATGGAATGACCATTAATAAAAATATGTGCCTTGATCATGCTTCGCTCAGGCATCCTGAAACTCGCATCTTGAGGTGGTTTGGGTATATATAAAAATCTTACTATGAGAAAAATTTGGTTGTTGACAGAAATCACGTTAAAATCAGGCTATTGTGAACACATAATACGAAATGAGAAAGACTAGCCAATGGCAATATCATCACCGAAGCAGGAATCAATGTCTGATTTATCCGCAACCACATGGCAAAATTTCAAACGACTTCTTTCTTATGCGAAACCCTATAAACTCGGTTTTTTTGCTGCAATCGTTGGTATGTTGGGGTATGCCGCCATTGATGTGTATTTTCTATCAAAATTACAACCCCTTATTGATGATGGTTTAGCAGGCGCCAATCCTGACTTTATGAAATGGGCGCCGGTATTTGTGGTCGTGGCATTTTTCTTTCGGGGTGTTTTTCATTTTGTTGCTAATTATTGTTTAGCTTGGGTAGGTAATCATGTGGTTACTGATCTAAAACAAAATTTATTTGAACATATTATGGCAATGCCAGTATCTTTTCATGATAAAGAATCAACAGGCGGACTGATTTCTAAACTGACTTATGATACTGAACAAGTATTAAATTCAGTCAGTAAATCAATTTTAGTTATTGTTCAGCAAAGTGCCTTTGTTATTGGTTTAATTGGCTTGATGTTTTTTATTAGCTGGCAATTGTCAGTCATTTTCTTACTGGTTACGCCATTAATTGCCGTTATTGTTAGTATTGTCTCAAAACGTTTTCGCAAGGTCAGTAAAAGCATTCAGGGTGCGATGGGGGAAGTGACAACGGCAGCAGAACAAACGTTTAATGGCCATAAAGTTGTGGTTACTTTTGGTGGACAGAGTCGAGAATTTACCCGTTTTGCACAAATTAATAAACACAACCGCCATCAACGCATGAAATTAACCGCTGCTAAAGCGGCTAGCGTGCCTGTTATTCAAATTATCGCTTCATTTGCCTTAGCGTTTGTGTTTTACGCGGTTAATACTGAGAGTTTACGGGAGAGTATTTCTGCCGGTAGTTTTGTCAGTGTTATTACCTATATGACCATGCTATTGAGGCCCTTAAAAATGCTAACCAATGTGAATAGTGAATTTCAAAAGGGTATGGCTGCCTGTGTTAGTATTTTTGGAGTGCTAGACCAAAAAACAGAAAATGATCAGGGCACACTGATTTTTGAAAAAGCACAAGGGAGCATTGTCTTTAAAAATGTTGATTTTTCTTATGGTATTGTTAGTGATAAAACCGGAGATACAAAATGGGCTTTAAAAGATGTGTCGTTTGAATTAAGTCCTGGAGAAACCCTTGCCCTCGTAGGACGATCTGGTAGTGGAAAATCTACAGCCAGTGCCTTATTGTTACGCTTTTATGATGCTAACGAAGGTGAAATATTAATCGATAACGTTAACATTGAGCAATATCAATTAAAAAGCTTACGACATCAATTTGCTTATGTTTCCCAGCAAGTCGTGTTATTTAACGATACGTTAGCTAATAATATCGCTTATGGTAAACCAGAAGCTAGTCGAGAAGAAATTATTGCCGCTGCAAAAAGTGCTCATGTGATGGAGTTTGCTGAGCAAATGGAACACGGACTTGATACTAACCTTGGAGAAAATGGTGCTCTGCTTTCTGGTGGGCAAAGACAACGCGTCGCGATAGCACGTGCTTTATTATGTGATGCACCGTTCTTAATTTTAGATGAAGCAACCAGTGCTTTAGATACTGAATCTGAACGTCATATTCAAGATGCTCTGCAAACTTTACAAAAGAATAGAACGTCTATTGTTATAGCTCACCGTTTATCAACCATTGAGAATGCCGATAAAATTATTGTAATGGAGCAAGGCGAAATAATTGAGCAAGGGGATCATCAAACATTACTTGCTAAAAAAGGTGCTTATGCCCAGTTACATAATTTCCAATTTCAATCGTAATTTATTATTTAATGTTGAGGTCAAAATTTAGAGTGAGTAATTTTATTAATGAGCAGTTACGATGCGATTAATTGAAAAAGTTTGGTTTGATAACCACAGTGCAAAATGGTGGCTAGTCCCATTATTATTGCCATTGACCGTATTTTTTTTCATACTGAGTTCAATTCGCCGATTTGCTTTTGGTCTAGGATTATTTAAATCTTACTCAGTGAGCAAACCCGTTATTGTTGTCGGTAACATTGGTGTTGGTGGCAATGGTAAAACGCCTGTAGTGATCCATTTAGTTGAACTAGCTAAAACACTGGGCCTTAAACCGGGCGTTATTTCTCGTGGTTATGGCGGCAAAGCTGACGTTTATCCTTATTCATTATCCAAGCTGAGCACTACAGAGCAAGCAGGCGATGAACCCATTATTATTTTCAAGCGTTGCGATGTTCCCGTTGTTGTTGGTAGTGATAGAGTGGCTAATGCTCAAAAGCTAATTGAGCTAGGTTGTGATGTTATTATCAGTGATGACGGCTTGCAGCATTATCGTTTACAGCGTGATTTAGAAATCATTGTCGTTGATGGCAAACGTCTTTTGGGTAATGGGTTACTATTACCGGCAGGGCCTTTACGAGAAGGAGCATGGCGATTGAATAATGCGGATATCGTTATTTTCAACGGTGAATCTAAGACGAGAAAGGGCGATTTTCAGATAAGAGATAAATCATCATTAATGAGCTTAGTTGCTACCAAATTATGTCATATGCAAACAGGAGAAGAAGTTTGCCTTACCGATTTTTTAGCCAATAATATTAAGGTAAATGCCATTGCCGGTATTGGCTCACCACAACGATTTTTTGATACCTTACAGCAGCTAGGTTTTTATTTAGAAAAGCAACAAGGTTTTATTGATCATAAAAATTTCACACCTCATGATTTTAATCAATTTAAGGATGATTTACCGCTATTAATGACGGAGAAAGATGCGGTAAAATGTCAAAAATTCACACAAATCAACTGGTGGTATTTACCCGTTGATGCGCAGTTTTCAGAGCAAGATGAACAAGTATTGAGACAACATATTAAGCAGTTAGCCTCATAAATAACAATACTGTAAATAAACAATAAAACTCAAAATAAAATTAAGAGAATAAAATAATGGCCTTCGATACAAAATTAATGGAAATATTGGCTTGTCCTGTGTGTAAAGGTAAGCTTGATTACGATAAAGCTCAGCAAGAGCTTATTTGTAAATTTGATAAATTAGCTTATGCAATAGATAAAGATATTCCGGTGCTTTTAGAAAATGAAGCCCGACACATCGCTTTTGATAATGAAACGGCTGAACGGGAATCATAAAAATATGATAAGTGCTACTTTGGCGAATACTTCTTTTGTGGTTGTTATTCCCGCTCGATATCAATCATCCCGGTTACCGGGCAAAGTATTAGCGGATATCGGTGGTAAGCCCATGATTCAATGGGTTGTTGAAAAAGCGCAACTCAGTGGTGCGAGTAAAGTCATTGTCGCAACTGATCATGATGAAGTAGAACAAGTAGTCAAGGCCTTTGGTGGTGAAGTGTGTAAAACACGTGCAGATCACCAATCAGGTACTGAACGTTTGGCTGAGGTGATGGAGCAATATCAGTTTAGTGATAATGAAATTATTGTTAATGTACAAGGGGACGAGCCTTTTATTCCACCAGAGAATATCGCGCAAGTAGCCAATAATTTAGCACATCAGCATGATGACGCGATGGATGAAACCCCTCGTAATATTATTAATCGAGGAAGTAAAATATCTCGTATGTCGACTTTAGCGATTAATATCGATTCAGTTGATGAAGCGTTTAACGCTAACGCAGTAAAAGTGATAACAGATAAAGATGGTTATGCACTTTACTTTAGCCGAGCGACAATTCCCTATGATCGTAACCGCTTCCTTAATAACGAAAAAATAGACAATATAGGTGAGTTTTATTTACGCCATGTGGGTATATATGCTTATCGCGCAGGTTTTATTAAAGATTATGTTAACTGGCCAACTAGCAAGTTAGAGCAAGTTGAAGCGCTTGAACAATTGCGCGTACTTTATCAGGGTGAAAATATCCATGTTGCCGTAGCAAAAACTAATGTGCCAGTAGAAGGTGTTGATACACCTGAAGATTTAGCAAAAGCTAGAGCCTACGCGGCGAGTTTATAAGTCTTATGTGTAAGTTTTACTTATAAATACTACAAATTCGCTAATTCATCACGTCCAAAACCTTTTCTTTCAATAAAGTTAATGAATGTCATGAATATTGTGAATTTTTGCATCAAAATTATGGGTATGTCGGTTGCACAAAATTGTTAACATAGCGTAATGAGTGACGATTACTATTAATACAGGTTAGAGAAAATTATGTTTACCTTAGATTTAAATCAAATGAGCCAAAATGAATTCTTAAAAAAATATTGGCAAAAGAAGCCTGTTGTAATCAAACAAGGATTTAAAAACTTTGTCGACCCTATATTGCCGGACGAATTAGCAGGTCTAGCGATGGAAGAAGAGGTAGAGTCGCGTTTGGTCTATAAAAAGGGCGAAGAATGGCAAGCTGAATTTGGCCCATTTGAACAATATGAGCAGCTTGGCGATAAAGATTGGTCATTAGTGGTACAAGCCTTGGATAATTTTAGCGAAGAAGCGGCAGAGCTCATTGAGCCTTTTAGGTTTCTTCCTCACTGGCGTTTGGATGACTTAATGGCAAGTTTTGCCACCGCGGGTGGTAGTGTTGGTCCTCATGTTGATAATTATGACGTATTTATTTGCCAAGGCTCAGGCAAGCGCCATTGGCGTGTTGGTGATAATACCAAGCAGAATGAAGTGATTGCCCATGAAGCGTTACTGCATGTTGAAGCGTTCGAAGCCATTATCGATGTTGAATTAGAGCCGGGAGATATTATTTATATTCCCCCTGGCTTTCCTCATGAAGGAATTGCATTAGAGCCATCAATGAGTTTTTCTGTTGGTTTTCGTGCTAATTCTACTGTGAGCTTATTAAGTGCACTGGCCGATCACCTGATTGATAATGAATTAGGAACAGAGTTACTTGAAGATGCTGATCGTCAAGCGATTACTCACAGTGGTGAAATTACCAATAAAGATTACGATAGTATTAAAAACCAGTTAAATAACTTACTTGAAAATGAGCAAGTATTTAAAAGTTTTGTCGGTAAATTTTTAACCAATGCCAAACATGACTTAGACTTAATGCCCAGTGAAGAACCATTTGAGCGTGATGAAGTGTCTCAGTTACTTACTATTCACAGTATTAAGCGTTTAGGGGGTCTTAGAGCTTTTTATTTTGAGGATACAGTTAACGACGGTGTTTTTTATATCAACGGTGAGCAAAAGGGTTTTTCTAGCGAGATTGCTCCGGTGATTAAATTATTATGTGATCAATCCATTGTTACCACCGATGAACTGGCACCCTGGTATGACAATGAACAGTTTCTTTTGTTAATGTGTGAACTACTCGATCAAGGCTTTTGGTTTTGGGTTGAGGCAAGTGAATAACTGATGCGCCTAGATAAGTTTATTTGTAAAAGTACTGAATTAACACGAAGTGAAGCAAAAAAGTTACTTAAAAGTGGTGAAGTTCGTGTTAATGGTGATGTTGCTAAAAATCCTGCTATGCAGGTGCATGAAAATAATAACATTAAAATTGATGGTCAAACATTAACAGCCCGTGGCTCACGTTATTTCATGTTGCATAAAGTAGCCGATACTATTTGTTCTAATGTTGATGAAGGCTATCCATCGGTATTAAACTTTGTTGATGTTGATAAAGCGTTTGATTTACACATAGCAGGGCGGTTAGACGCGGATACTACAGGTTTAGTATTAATTACCGATGATGGCCGTTGGTCGCATAATGTTATTTCACCGAAAAAAGAATGTCAAAAAATCTATCGAGTTTGGCTTAGAACGCCAATCACTGTTGAAAAGTCAATTGCACTTATTGAGCAGTTTTCTCAAGGCATACAATTACAAGGTGAGTCGTCGTTAACTAAATCGGCTATTTTAACATTAGTAACGGATACTGATGTTAACAATGAAGTACTGCTAACGATAACAGAAGGTAGATATCATCAAGTAAAACGCATGTTTTCTGCCGTAGGCAATAGAGTTGTCGGTTTACATCGAGAGCAAATTGGTGCGCTTAAATTAGCTGATTTAGCGCCAGGTGAATGGCGTAACTTAACCGAAGATGAAGTAACGTTATTTCATTGATTATTAGTTATTAATTGTTGTACATAGTTAAGTTTTGACGTTAAGTATTATAATCGTTAAATATTGTAGTAGCTAAATTTTACATAAAGCTACTGTATTTTTAACGCGCTATATTGCCCAACATTGATTACTTAGCTTTATTTGACGCATTAAATTTAGCTAATTGCTCTTCAGTAGCTGGCAACTGATGCTTTTCTTTCCAATCACTATAAGGCATACCGTAAACTTGCTCGCGGGCCGTATCAATATCAACATCAACACCAAGCTTTTCTGCTTCAGCTACTGTCCATTTACTAAAACAATTTCGACAAAATCCTGCTAAGTTCATCAGCTCTATATTTTGCACATCTTTACGATTATCTAAGTGAGCTAATAAACGGCGAAAGACGGCTGCTTGAATTTCAATTTCTTTATTCATGGGTATCCTGTTTAATGTTTAGGTAAGGTTTTTTGGTAATATCGATAAGACACAGGTGCTATTTGAGTTTGCTTAGTTGTTATATTTAAACTCCTCTGTTTGATTATACTACTGAATGATAACGGGCTTATGGCTAAATTTTCTAACCAATCTTTACCCTCTGTCATGTCAATAGGTTTAGGCACAATCGTTAAGGCGCTGTTGCTATCAAATTCAGGTAAAACTCTACTAGCACTAAATGCTACTCTAGGTTTAATGTTCTCTTCGCCTATACGACCTCTTTGTCCCCAAGTAACAATATAATCTTGAGCGCTAATATTATCACCCGTTGGATTATTCGTTATTGCAACATCGCGAAATACTTGAAAGCGATTTTGCATCATGAATTCTTCAAACAACATGGCATAATCCTCAAAGAGACTTGAATAAGCATAAAAATCATTGGCCGTATCAGGGCTAAAGAAAGCTTTGATATCGACAGGTTGGTAAGAGTTTTGGGTGGTGTTTGCTGTCTCACCAGAAAAACTAACTTGCGCTAAATCTCGCATTTTTTGGCTTTGTAATGGCAAGGAAATTGATAATTTATCTGATTCAAAACTGGTATTGGTTGCGGCGTCTAATATGCGAGTTTGTTCATTGTGAGTAAACCACTCAGTACTTGGAAAAAAGTCATTTGCATGGGCAAGTTCGTGATATAACAGCGAAGCTAAACGATAAAATCCATCGTTGCTAGTACGGGTTACCCTTTGCTCTTTACTAAAATAGCGGTTGGCATATTGGTTATCTTTTACATAACGCCATGGCATGGAAAACTGAAGGTCGTTGCCAAAATGGGTACGAAAATCAGGCGCCTCATTTATGGTGTCGCGCTCTTGTGGCGTTAACCAAAAATTTTCAGCATCTAAATAAATTGCTCCTGTCGCCGCCCAATAAAAAGAAGGGCGTATATCATAAGAAATGACAATGGCGGTGGTTGCCCGAAGTAATCGTTTAAAGTCATTATTATCATCATTGTTAACGAGAAAATCTTTAAAGCGATCTCCCATCCATTGATGTGATACAACAACTCGGTCCATAATGTTGTTTACTGAAAGGGATATGTTTTCTTGAGCCAGTAAGGGTAAGTTAGCTAAGGTACAAGAGCTACTTAAAGTATTGCTATAAGTACAATTGACCAAGCTTTGGGCATAAGGAGTGTTACTATTATAAGGAAAAGTGCGAGCAACTCGCTCATCAAAATAGGCATTACTTGCTATTGCAGGTGCAGGTTCAACTAAAATAGCCACATGATCAGTAAACGTTTTTTCACCGTCAGATGCTGAAACTTCAAAATTAAGCAGTGTGTCTTTATTTACTTGAGGGGCATTGAAATATACCGTTAAATTTCCTTGGGTATTCGGTTCACTAAAGTTGACTTGTGGTCCTGAAACTTGTCGCCATTGCAATGTACTTGCGACTATAGAGGCACTTAACGTTGTGCGTAATGATACTTTATTGTCACTTAACACCGCATGACTTAGACGTGCCGCAATTTTATTTGCTGTTTCACTAATAGTGATTGATTGGCTCAATGTTTGGCTGGCGCCACCATTAACAGAAAAACTGACCATAAAACTGTAATCACCAGGTGTGTTAGGAGTAAAAGCGATTACCTTCGTATTTTTAGCCAATAAGGTGATGTTTTCACCCGCTGTTTGTAGCCAGTTAATTTTACTGAGCTTGTCGTTGGGATAAAATAAAATAAGCTCTACACTTTGTTGATTTGATAAGTGGGTGTCAATAACGATTATTTTATTTATATCTAAATTTCCATTCGCAGCGATCTCTTTAGTTGAATGGCCATTACAAGCCGTTAAGCCTAACCCTGTTATTAATATAATAGAATAAATGGATAGTTTACTGACTCGTTGGTTCTTAAACACCATTTCACTCCTTAAAATACTTAAAATACTTAAAATACTTAAAATACTTAAAATACTTAACATATGAATAACAGGTGCCTTATTTTACTGTAAATTTTATTTATCTTACTTCTTTTTTCTAATACTAAGACCGAGCTCTTGTCCTCTATATTTAGCATAATAACTGCAGCCCAAAAACATCATGGTTGCAAAAATAAGCTCTAGTATTGCCCAGACCATATCGTTTGGTAATATCCATAGTGTGGTTAAACTATGTAAGAAATAAATAAGTACAATGAAATTTGCCCAAGCATAAGTAAATGGGTTGCCTTGTAACAGCCCTTTTAACGGAAACAGTAACGGTAAGATAAATAGTAATAGCGTTGTTGAAGCACTTAACCCCTCACTAGGAGATAATACTAATAACCATAAAGGCATAAAAAAAAGTAAAGAAAAATAACCGAATAGTGCTATTTTTTTTAAATTATTGGTGGAAATTTTTTGTTTTTTCATTTGTTAGAATTACCTATTAAATTAGCATAAAGCCAAAACATTTTCTGGTGGGCGACCAATAATGGCTTGATTGCCATCACTAACAATAGGACGCTCAATCAGTTTAGGCGTATTCATCATTGCCTCAATTAGTTGGTCATCATTCGCGCTGACTAAATTTTGTTCTTTGAATTCAGCTTCTTTTACTCGCATCATATCGATAGGTTTACATGAAAGTAGTGATAAAAGCTGTTCAATTTCTACTTGAGTTAATGGTTGCTTAAGGTACTCAACAATGGAGAGTTCTTTATTGGAGTTTTGTTGGATTAACTCAAGTGTTTGACGACTTTTGGAGCACCTTGGGTTGTGATAAATAGTTAACATATGTTTGTTTCTTTTAGTAAGTTTAATAATTAATGGTAAATAAGTAATTTTGGCTATAAGCGTTTTAACTTATTTTCTAGTTCTTGAAGTTGTAAAATACGTGCTTTAATCCGTTTTTGTAGCAATGGCTGTTCTTCTACTAAGGTGTAACTGGTTTGTAATTCATCTACTGCTTTATTATAAGCACCAAGTAAAGCAAGTACTTCAGCTTTAGCTGTATGCATTAAGCCCTTTTTATCTTGTTTTCGATAAACGGTGGTTAATATATCATAGGCAATGAAGTTATTAGGATTAACGAGTAAAAAGTCTTGTAGTACTGTGGCGGCTTGCTCATAGTTGCCAGCGCTTAATAACGCGTTGCCATAGTTCAGGCTGATGACCTGATTGTTAGGCATATACAATGCTAAATTAGCCAACATAGTTAATGCTTGATCATGATCTTTTAATGCCAAATAAACATCGGTAAGGACATCGATATAAAATAGGTTATGTTGATCCTGACTTTTTAACGATTCAAGCAGTTTTTTGGCTGGTTGATATTGTTTATTTTCAAAATAAGAGATGGCTAAGCCATATTCAGCTGCTGCTTTTAGTGTGTATTTTTTCTTAATCAATTGTTGTTTGAAATAACTTATATTGTCTTTTGGTTTACCTTGATAACGCGCTTGAATTCTAGCTTTAGCTAATTCAAATTGTAAGCTTGGTGCTAACTTTTTAGCAGGATAATTGTGCGCACGTTGTCTTGCATCAGCGATTCGAGACTCAGGCAAAGGGTGAGTTAATAACATGGCAGGAGGTTTACTTGCATAGCGATATTTTTCTGACATTTTACCAAAAAAACTGGGTGCCCCCTGAGGATCAAAGTTACTGGTAGCTAAAAGTGCAATGCCAACTCTATCAGCTTCTTTTTCATTGCCACGGGTGTAATTGATGCTAGCTTGTTGTGATGCCGCCATTGAAGCACTCAATGCCGCCATGCCAACCGTAGGGTTTACTAAGGCTAATAAAATACCTGATATCATGCCTGTCATTGATAATGTTTGGCTTCTACTCTGGGATTCTAATCGGCGTGCTAAATGACGTTGAGTGACATGAGAAATTTCATGAGCAATAACAGAAGCTAGTTCACTTTCATTGTCTGCTGTTGTTAGTAAGCCACTATGAATACCAACATGTCCACCGAAAAAGGCAAAGGCGTTGAGTTCGTTATTATTGATTAAAAAAAACTTGAAGGCGTAATTAACATCTTGAGCATTTTTGATTAATTGATTACCTAAATGATTAATGTATTCAATTAATACCGGGTCTTGAATTAATGGTTGGCTAGCGCGTAATTGGCGCATCATGGCTTGACCTATTTGCCGCTCCTTATCTAAAGAAAGGACACTAAAGCCTGAAATGCCTATTTCAGGCAGTTTGTTTTTATTATTCTGACCATTGGCCTCAACATTAAAAGAGCATGTACTTGCTATCATTACTGTTAATGCACAAGCAAGAAAAAAGGGTTTAATAGTAAACAATACGGCTTCCTGTTATCAAATAAAGGCTAAGAATAAAATAGAGACTAAAAAGAAGTCGAAAATAAAAGGCTAATTATTAGAAAGCTTTTGAATAACGTCACTATTTAGTATATTACCACTTTTTCGATCAATTTCTTGATAGAACTTGGCAATGCTATAACCTTCGACATCAACAAGGTCAAAAGATTCGTATAATATTTTAATTAATGTTTCAATTTGATAATAAAAATATGGACTTAAGCTAAATTTTTTCATCCCCACTTTGATAAGTCAATATTAAAAAAGCAACTCAGTTGCTTATTCTAAATAGCATGCGCATATTTTATCGCGGCTATGTTAATGAAGTATCGTCAGAAAACTAACCCAATGTAACTTTTTAAGGATGTTACTCTCTCTTAAATTAAGGTTTGTAGCTAAGCTACTCATTTAGTTTTATTTTCCGCTATTTTAATCGCAAGAGTTAAGATAGTATGTCAACAATAATTGTCTCAGATTACCTTGTAAAAAAAAAGGTATATGTAAGAAATATAAAATGATCTTCGAATATGATGCCAGTGACGAAAAATGTCCTCTGCCATTGGTTAACTTACGTTTACGTTTACAAAAAATGCAAATGGGTGATCTTTGTATTTTAACCATTGCAGATAAAGGTTCGATTAAAGATATCCCTAAACTGCTTTACAAGCTAGGTTATAGTTATAACCAAAGTCTTATTGACAATGGTAGGGTTAAAATTACCATATCAAGTTAAGATAACTCATTTCAATAGTAAAATAGGATAAATATGTTTAAGTTGTTCCGCAACTGGTATACGCGTAATTTTTCAGACCCTCATGCAGTGACATTAGTGGTGATCTTGGTATGTTCATTTTTATTCATTGCCTTTTTTAGTCAATTACTTATGCCCGTATTAGTGGCTTTGTCGATCGCTTTTTTATTAGATTTACCCGTAAATAAAATGGTCAATCTTAACTTCTCTCGCACAGGGGCTACTGCGTTAGTTGTTGCCGCTTTTGTTGGGGTTACATTAATTTCAATGTTTGGTTTAATGCCGATTATTTGGAAACAAAGTAGTAATTTATTACAAGAAGTACCTCAAATGATATCGCAAGGTCAGCAGTATTTATTAACATTACCTGAACAATACCCTGATATTATTCAGGCGTCTCAAATTGAAACCTTTATTGCTTCAATTAAAGATAAACTGCTTGATTGGGGAGAGTTAGCGCTGAAGGCTTCTTTAAATTCTATATCCGATTTAGTTGCTTTAATGATTTATCTTATTTTAGTGCCATTAATGGTGTTTTTCTTTCTCAAGGATAAAAATGATTTACTGGCTAGTGCGACTCTTTTTCTACCAAAAGAGCGCCGTATGGCGACACAAGTTGGCAAAGAAATGAATCAGCAAATAATGAATTATATTCGTGGTAAAGTGATTGAAATTTTAATTGTTGGCATTTCGACAACCATAGCTTTTATTCTACTTGATTTACAATATGCGGTTTTATTAGGCGTATTAGTAGGTTTGTCAGTGTTAGTACCTTACGTTGGCGCAACGATAGTCACTATTCCTGTGTTTTTAGTTGCCTTGTTTCAATTTGGTTATAGTAACGAGTTAGGTTATGTGATGTTGGCCTATGGAGTCATTCAAGCACTTGATGGCAATGTTATTGTGCCATTATTATTTTCTGAAGCGGTTAATTTACACCCGGTTACCATTATCATAGCGGTTATATTTTTTGGTGGTTTATGGGGTTTTTGGGGAGTGTTTTTTGCTATTCCATTAGCGACTTTAGTGAAGGCTGTTATTAACGCGTGGACTTATACCACAAAGGTAGAGCAAGAGGCTTAATTGTTTCTAAATACAAGCACAGTAAGTGTAAAGAACTTCCCTTACCGTGCTTGGTTACATTATTTAGCTAATTCATTTAACATATCAAGTACTACTTGATGATGTTCTTTAGTTTTGAATTTATTAAAAACATGGCTTATTTGTCCATCTAAACCAATTAAAAAGCTTAAGCGGTGAATACCATCGTATTCCTTACCCATAAACTTCTTCAAGCCCCAAACACCAAAATCATCAGCAACCTTATGATCTACATCAGACAACAAGGTGAAGTTCAATTCATCACGCTGACAAAATTTTGCTAAACGCTTAGGTTCGTCAGGAGAAATACCAAAAACCACTGTGTTTAACTCATTTAATTGACTTTGGCTATCACGAAGACCTTGTGCTTGTACTGTACAACCTGGTGTCATCGCTTTTGGGTAAAAGTAAACTAATACCTGTTTTTTGCCAATAAAATCAGCTAAAGCTACGGCATGTTCATTTTCATCATTTAGGGTAAATAATGGTGCTTTATCACCGACGGTTAGGGTATTCATATATTTCCTTTCGTTTTTAATTCAGTAATTATTTTTATGTGAGCTTTCTCTAATGTAGCCACATTCACTTGCTAATTTAGTTAATTAACTAACACAACTTGTTGTATCGGATCCCATGGCGGTTAGGACTAAATATTGAGACATTAAAACACCTAAATTGATGGGAGAAAAGTATTATAGCGTATACAAGTAAGAAAAAATATTGAATGACTTGTGTTTGCAAAAACAGCCAAGTACCATGGTGCGCTAATAATAGGTATCAAATTGAACCAAATACGATTTGAGTTACCTAATAAATACTAATTTTGTAAATCGTTTTTCTCAGGAGTTTTAATGAGTCGTCAATTGTTTTATTTTTCTGTGCTTAGTTTGACGCTGTCAGCATGTAGTAGTGTTGATAGTAAACGTGCACAGGGAAATTTTGATTATGCAAAAAAGCATGAATCTAAAGCGTTTATTGTTCCTAAAAATTTAGACAAACCAGCAACACAAAAAGAATTTTTAATAACGAAAAAAATAAATTATCAAGGCTCTCTTGGTGAGAAAGTAGATATAAGAGCACCATCTTTAGTTTTGCCAATTGCGGCATCTTCTCGTGTTATTGCTGGCACTCATGAAGCCATTATTTGGTTTGATAAAACAATTGAAAATAAAGATTTATTGGTTTTTATTCAAAATGCACTTGTTAGCCAATTAAAGTCTGATGATGTTAGTTATGAGGTTGTCGATTCATCATCTCAAGATGAACCAGGAAGTAAAAAACAGAGTAAAACTGAAATTTATGAATCTGATTGGTATCATAGTGAGATAGTAACGGGCTGGTTATTTACTGATATTGAATCATCGACAAGTATACGTTTTCGTTATGAGTTTTTCCTTAAGCCTCATGGGCGAAGCGTATCATTAAAAGTTTCATTAATCGATTATATTAAAACCGATAATGACGGCGGTAGTAAGACGATAGATCCTATTGATAAACAGCGTGCTGAAATGCTAATGCTTAATGAGGTTGTTGCTCAAGTCGATTATAATTATCGTTTACAACAACGTGAAAACCGTTTAATGCGGGCTAATCAGAAATTGGTCGTTTTAGGTGAAAATAGTGAGGCAGAGCCAGCTTATGTTGTCGAAATGGGATTGAATAACCTTTGGGACAACATGCCTATTTTCTTCGAAAAACACGGTTTTACTATTAATGATTTAAACGAAAGTAATAAAACTTATTATGTAGCCTTTATTAAACCTGAAACAAGTATTTGGGATACTATTTGGGGGGATGAAGGGCCGGTTATTGAAGTCAATGATGCTAAATATCAATTTGTGCTTGCTCCACTTGATGATAAGGATCAACAAACATCAGTTAGTATTTATAATGCTGATGGTGAGCCTTTACCATTAGAAACGTTAGAGCGAATTTTCCCTGTAATGGAGACAGGTTTATCTTTTAGATCTTTTTATTAATTGATAAATTTTAAATTTTAAAAAACGCCGACTAGTTGGCGTTTTTTTATGGCTTTATTTAGGAAGTTACTGCTACTTTTTAAGTTTGTTTTTATCTAGGGTAGGCATTTTATGATCTGTTTTATTATTTCTTGGCAGCGTTTCTTCGAGATCATTTAAGTTTTTTTTGCGCATTCTCTGGTTAGTGTTTTTTTGAAACGTACTAAAATTACCTACAATTATTACAAAAGCAATGGTAATCATTGCGTAAGCGATCCAGTTATCCATGAGTTTTCCTATTTTGTTTTGTAGCCTTCTGATACCCGTCAGACTAACTAAGTGATCATTTAAAATGGCTTAAATACTTAATCGGGTATTTACATTATTAATATAACGTTTAGCTATCTCGGTTAAATTATCAATAATTACCATTTTACCAGCAATATCCGTGCTTATTAAACACGCTTGTAATGCTTGGAGTTTAAATGTTGCTTGATATTGCGTTGCCAGTGGCGCAAAAGATAAATGCCATGGCTCTGCGGCAATGCCACCTCGATAACAGTCATAAGGTAAGTAAAAGCCAAACTCTGCTGCGTGTTGTGTAAGCCAAGAAGATAACGCAGCCATAGGACCTGATTGTTGATATTCCCAAGGCTCAAGTTGTAGTGATTCTCCGTTAGCTAATAAATTTGGTGCATAGACATCAATATCACAGCCCCAATGATGCCTACTCGCCCCAGGTAGTGCAGAATAAAGTAAAATTTCTTCTATGATTTGCCAGTCAGATAAACTGCTAATATCGACTATTTCCCCATTGGCTTTTTTAATAGCAGTATTTCCAATAAACTTGTTATTCCATATTTGTAGCTGTCGTTCAAAGGAGCGAAAACCACTGGCAATTTTTAGTTCTATTCCTGCTGTTTTTGCACTGTGTCGGAGTGCTTTAAAAGCCACGTTCATTTGTTGGTGAATGCCAATATTCGACCTCGATGACGTTTGACCCGGTGTTCTTTCATTATTTTGTGTTAAGCTTTGATTCGTTAAATAATGAATGTGTTGATCTGTTAAACCCAGCAATTGTTTATTTATATCACCTAAAATTGTTATATTATTTGTTGGCATAATTATTTCTATTTTTTACTAAAGAAGTACTTCTTTTAAACAAGCATAATAAATATCACATAGCTTATCTAAGTCATCACAAGCAACCGACTCATTTACTTGGTGTATGGTAGCATTGCATGGGCCTAGTTCGATAACTTTTGCGCCTGTCGGTGCAATAAAGCGACCATCAGAAGTACCGCCAGAAGTAGACAATACCGGTGGTATTCCTGTTACGGAGGTTACTGCGTTGCTTACCGAAGTTAAAAAATCACCTTTTTCATTGTTTAACTCAGTTATAAAAGGTTTACCATTAAAGGTCCATTTAATATCGTATTCTAGTTGGTGTTTATTTAAAATGGATTCTACTTGTTCTACAATGATTTGATCGGTTAATTCTGTGCTATAACGTAAATTAAATAGTGCGGTTAAATGTCCTGGAACAACATTGGTAGCACCTGTGCCTGAATTAATATTCGACAATTGAAAACTGGTTGCTGGAAAGTAATCATTACCATTATCCCAATGGATCTGGCTTAATTCAGTTAATGCGGGCATTGCGATATGAATTGGGTTTTTTACATGGTCAGGGTAGGCCACATGCCCCTGTTTACCCTTAATATCAACTTCAGCAGATATAGAGCCCCGTCGACCATTTTTAATGATATCACCTACTTTATTTGTGCTTGAAGGCTCACCAACAATACAATAGGTTATTTTTTCATTACGCGCTTCTAACGTATCAATGACGCGCGTTGTACCGTTAATAAAGGGGCCTTCTTCATCACTGGTGATTAAATAAGTAATAGCACCATTATATGATGGGTAGTCATGAACAAAGCGCTCTGTTGCTACAACCATAGCAGCAAGGCTACCTTTCATATCAGCAGTTCCTCGCCCATAGAGCATGCCATCAATTATTGTGGGTTCAAAAGGGGGAGTATTCCACAGTTCTAAATTTCCTGGTGGTACTACATCAGTATGACCCGCAAAGCAAAAGACTATTTCATCGGACTTTATACCACCATTACGACGTGACCATAAATTAGTAGTGTCTTCAAACATCATCGTTTCATTGATAAAGCCAAGCTTGGCTAAACGTTCTTTTATCAGCTGCTGGCAGCCGGCATCTTCAGGCGTAACCGATGGACGAGAAAGTAAATCTATGGCTAGTTCTATCACATTGCTTCTTGGGTTTTGCATATTAACTCTTTGCTTTTAATAGTGTGAATTAGGGCTAAATTTTATTGGAAAATTGCTTGATAGTTTTCAGTTTTAAAACCTAAGTGCAGTTGTGGAACACATTGAGAATCATCTGTTTCAATGAGTAATAAAGGGCGTTTTAATAAAGTAGGTTGGGCAAGTACTTGCTCAAAAGCAACCGCATTAGTTAAATTGTTTTTTATTTCACTGCTTAAATTTCGGTAAGTAGTACTACGCATGTTTAGTAGTGTGCTCCAATCATTTAATTCGACAAACTGGGCTAATAACTCACTGGTTAGAGATTGTTTTTTAAAATCAAAAAACACATAGTTAATGCCATTAGCTGTTAGCCACTTTTGCGCTTTTTTTACTGTGTCACAATTATTTATGCCATATAAAGTGATTGTTTTAGTCATATTTTGTGTGTCTCAGGAAAATTAATTATTAATATAAAAATTAGAAACTACTATAACGATTTTTATCAATTAACTCTAGAGAAGAAGAAAATAGATTATTCACAATGATATCCACAAAAGCTGTGGATATCATTGTGAATAATCTATGATTAAATACATAAGCGCTTGCTTTTTATCGTTATTTTTGATTGTGTGAAATTTGATTTATTGTCTTTAGATCTACTTTTTATCTAAACTATCGAGAAAATCAATTACATAACTGGGCACCCAGCAACTTACTCTGTTATTGACACAACGTGCACAGCATAGATGCTACGAAAACACCTTATCCGAGGATTATTATCAGTAAACTTACCCTATTACTTTTGCTATTAACAGGTAGCTGCTATAGTACGTATAAGGAATTTACGGTATTTATCTATGAATTTATCTGTAGTACAACTGATTAAATTAGGTCAGAAATATATTGATTTTTGGCCAGAAAAGGCAGAATTAGTTCGTTATTTTGCTGATTATCGAGCAGTGCAAAGTGCTCGTTTTTTTTGCCGCTATTTTCCTGCTTTGGCATTATTTATTTTTATTATGCAGCTTTATTTTTCATCAGGTTTTTTTCTTGGCTCAGGTAGTATCGCTAATGTATTAAATGCCTTACCAATTGCTTTGGTTTATGGATTATTTTTATTATCTATACCCGTGCAAGCCTTGGTGATTTTAGGCGTTAAAGCGGATAAGTTATTACCACCCACATTGGCCTCTTGGTATCGTAGTGGTTTAGAGAAAGCAAAAGAGCAGGGCAGTCAAAATAAACTAACAGACCTAGCAATTGCTAAACCAAGATATATAGATTTAGCGCAATTATTACAGTTAACCTATGCTTCTAGTAATAAACAGTAGCGCTAATCTAGCGAACTGAACTACTCATTTTAGGTGTTTATTTTTTATAAAGTCTTAGAATAAAATCAGCCTGACAGCTAAATTTACTCATCGCTTTAATTTCTTCGATTAACTGATTTGATGCTTTAAATGCAAAAGGTGTCATTGCTAATAAATTTAGCACATCATCACTGTGTTCAAAGTTCATTGTGTAAGTTAACTTTTGTTCTTCAACGAGCGTTAAATTATTAATTGGCGTTTTAGTTATATCGTGTTCATTTGCTTGTTGATAAATCAATTCTTTCAATTCAAATAAATGCTGCTCAGCAGGTGTTACAGTTAATAAGTACCCATTTTTTTGCAAAACTCGTGTGAATTCATTTTCTAAAATAGGGGCATAAACAGAGGCTAACCAGCCAAAATAGTTATCACTAAAACTTAGCTTAGATAAAGTACCCACGCTAAAGTGACATTTTTGATAGCGCTTGGCGGCTATTTTTATGGTTTCTTTTGCTATATCAACGCCATAAACTTGGTTATGAATAGTTTTGTGCTGATGAGTATAAAAACCTTCACCGCAACCCGCATCAAGTAATGGCGCATCACTTTGACCATATTGTTGATACAGTTCGAGCATTTTATCAACCAATGGTTGGTAAAACTGTTTATCAAGGAATGCGCGCCTAGCAATAACCATGTTTTTATTATCACCGGGTGCTTTTGAATGTTTAAATTGTACGGGTAATAAATTTACATACCCTTGTTTAGCTTGATCAAAACTGTGATTGTTTATACAAGCATAAGTTTTGTCAGTAAGCGTTAATGCTTGCTGACAAAGTGGACAAAGGTAATGAGCAGGTAATAATGACATGAATTTATCTTATTATTAGTCGGTAAATAGTTACCAGGTAAATCGGTCGGTAAGTTAGTCGCTAAATGTTGACCAAATTGGTGCATGATCAGAAGGTTTTTCTATACCACGAAGTTCATAGTCAATATCTGATTCGACACATTGCTCACTTAAGGTTTTTGTTGCCAAAACAACATCTATACGTAAACCACGGTTATCATCAAAGCCACGAGAACGATAGTCAAACCAGGAGTAACGTTCAGTACGCACTGGATGAAGTTGGCGGAAGGTATCAATAAAGCCCCAATCCATCAGTGTTTTTAACCATTCACGTTCTTCTAATTGAAATGAACACTTACCTGATTTTAACCAGCGTTTACGGTTAATTTCACCAATGCCAATATCTAAATCAAGTGGAGATATATTAATATCGCCCATGACAACGATTTGTTCATCGTTAGTATGGTGTTCATTTAGATAAGTCATTAAGTCTTGATAAAATTTACGTTTATATGGGTATTTAGTTTCATGAGTAATACTTTCGCCCTGTGGAAAATAGCCGTTAAGTACGGTGATTTTTTCACCTTTATCATTGGTTGTTTCTACCATGATCATACGTCGCTGAGCTTCTTCATCGTCAGTTGGAAAGCCTTTTTGAACCTTTCTCGCTTCTTTTTTGCATAACATAGCAACGCCATAATGCGCTTTCTGCCCATGAAAATATACGTGATATCCCATCGCTTCAACCGCTTCTAATGGGAATACTTCATCATGGACTTTAATTTCTTGTAAACCGATAATATCAGGCTGATGTTTATCAATAATTGCTTGTAGTTGGTGAAGACGAGCACGAAGGCCATTAATGTTGAAACTGATAATTTTCATATTATTTGAGTACTGAAGTAAAAGATTAATGAGATCTTGCTTGTTTGATAACTTACTCGCAAGTTATTTTTATAAAATTTTAATTGTGTCTATTATTTGAGCAAGTTCAACTCGTAACAACTAGTACTCTGTATTGTTACTGATCTGTAACTTGTTCACGCTTGCCTTACTGAAATAAGCACAAGAATAGGAATGGTTACTTAATTTCTATTTGAGGTAACCAACGACTCGTTACTTCCATCTCGTCAATATCATGAACGGTTATCGGTTGTTTTGTCTGATCTTCTGGCGGTGCTGCTAACAGATTAAGATCAAGTGCCATTGCGGTGCCTATTAACCGATCTGATTCGAGTTTAAAATCGTAATAGATGCCATTATAAAAGTTAGCGCCAAATTCAGAGTTCTTTTTATACATGAATAATAAATCATGTGATAGCCAGTTAAAATCTAATTTTGTTATAATTCTTGGGTTGTCGTATGGGTAGGCTAGGTGGCACCATAATTCAGGTCCTTCTAAGCATTTCATTTCTTTCATCGATAAAAAATAATCTTTGAATTCGCTATGTTTCAAATCAATTTGATAATGAATCGTGTCTTGTTGTGCTGAAAAATTAATAGAACCTATAAACAGCTTTTTACCTTTATTATCAAGTAAACTTATTTTTTTTGTACCCTGATAAAATGGTTCAGTATGAACGATAGTGCGCTGTTCAACACAAGAAACATTTATCAATGCGAGTAAAATCATTATGTGTTTATACATTCAAACCACCTTATTCAACATTGTGTTAGATAACTCTAATTGATTTATAGATTGTGTATATAGCACTTAAGGAGGATTTTATGATGCTTTACTAAATAATAACTTAAAATTATATAACCGTTTACCAATCAAGATACATTTTTCATGACGTCTTAGCTATTTATGATTAAGACGCTTTATGTATTAATGATAGATTACAGCCCATTATGGTATTGCACGTTGGTGGATTCTGGCACCAATTCGTTGAGAGTCGTTTGAATACTTAATTGTGTATCTGAACCGTTATTGGCATTTTCGTCTGCCTTAAGCAATTGTTCAAATTGCTCAATCAGTAGGGCTTTATCGGGGGGTGCTTTATCACCAGAGCCTATATTAGTTAAGTCGATCATAAAGCCATCATATAATTGGGCTAAATCGTTAATAATTTCCATATTTAAAAACTGATCATTATTATAAATACTTGGGTAACCGGCTTTTTGTTTATCAATAGCGAATGAAATACCTTTAAGATTGGTAATGCTGGTAGATTTATCACAAGAGAGCATACAGCCATTATCGATACGGGGTTTTTCACAACCAACACTTTGTTGGAAGAAACATTGTCTACTTGTCATTAATAAAATGGGGTGATAAATACTGTAAAACAATTTAAAGTTTTCAGGACGGGCAATTGTTTTCATTTGCTGATGATTTATTTCATTTGAAATAAACGCACCTTCACAATTGAATGCTTCTTTCATTGCCAATAGAGCATAGGAATTAGTGGTATTTAAGAATGGTCCCGCTATCCATTTTATGCCTAACTCAAAAGCACGACTTGCAATGCCGGTATTGTTAGTCACAATTAATTCAGGTTTAACTTGTTCCAAAATGTTTAACGCGGCGTCAAAATCCTTACCAATTAATACCGAAGGAAACCATGGGATAAGTCGTGGATTCTCATTAAAAAAAGCAACATATTTAGTGCAGTCACGCTTATAAGCGTCAGGTAATTTAAAGTAAATGTCTGCATCTGTCACATTGATTAAATTTAAGTCTAACTCATCACTAATTAATATTGATAGCTTTGCTTTAAGGTGACTTGTCGCTTCTTCATTATCTGTTTGTTTTGGATGGCGTACTAACTTAGGTAAAATGACTTCAAGGTGTAAAGGGATATTATCGTTTAATTGTAATGATAATTCATTTTTGAGAGCAGTAAGGTTCTTAAAAGGGATATTCACACCTTCTGGAATGCCATCAAGGTTTAATTCAGTTAAATTAAATTGTGAATTATTAAAGCCTTTAAAGCGTTTTTTAATCGCCTCTTTATCAATACAATTTTTATCACTCGCTACTAACAAATTATGTGTAGGGATAACAATTGTTTGCTCTTCAGTGGTTGTTTTACCTGCTGTGTAGTCTTGAGTAATTGCTGTTAGTGTTAATGGGCTGCCAACTTCACCTGTAAAGGTGAGCGATAAAGGACGTTTATCTACACTTAAGTGCTTTATTTTGTCATTTACAGCAATATTTATTTGTGTTTTTTCATCACTTAGGTTTTGTTCTACCTCATGAATTTGCACAACAGAAATTGCGTTACTTTGATCAATAGCGTGATATTTTGAATTATCTCGTGGGTTTTCAATAAACATTGACTGATTTAAATCGCCACGTAAAAAACTATTGGTTAAATCACGATTAAATACTTTATAGAGTCGTTCACCATCTTCTAATAATTTACCTGTTTCAACAAAACCATCAATTTGTTTACGGAAACTATCAATTACCGTATGAACATAACTAGCGCCTTTAATGCGGCCTTCCACTTTAAATGAGTGAACACCGGCATCAATTAATTCTGGCAAGTCGAAAAAGGCTGAGTTGTCTTTGATGTTTAATGGGAAGTTATTACCGGATGGCGTTGTTTCATACTCTTCACGACACGCTTGACTGCATCGGCCTCGGTTTCCTGAATTACCGACACTGGCTGAGGTTGAATAACATAACCCTGAAAAAGCGACACATAATGACCCATGTACAAATACTTCGGTCAATACATCATGTTTTTGAGCAACAGCAGTAACGGCGGTAATTTCTCTTAAATTCATTTCTCTTGATAAATTTACACGTGAAGCACCTAACTTTTTAAGAAAAGGAATTTGGCCAATATTATGCGTTGTTAATTGGGTAGAAGCGTGAATGTCTAGCGTAGGAAAATGCTTATTTAAAATATAAAGCAGTCCTATATCTTGAACGATAACACCGTCGAGTGTGGTATTGACTAGCTTACTTAATAATTTAGCTAGTGATTTAAATTCACGCTCTAATATAATAATGTTTAAGGTTAAAAATATTTGGCAGTCATACTGATGCGCAAGCCGAATAACGCCTACCAGTTCATCAAAAGAAATATTAGCAGCGCGGTTTCGCGCGTTAAAAGTGTCTAAACCACAATAAACCGCATCGGCACCCGCAATGATTGCTGCTTTTATTGCATCTATATCGCCACCTGGGGCTAACAATTCAATTTTAGAACTCATCTATACAACTTTAGCCAATAATTAAGGCAGTTAAATTTCAAAGGATGTGATTTTACGCATATATTTAGCCTATGAATACAGTTAAAGTATTCTAAATACAAATCATTCCAATTTAAGTGGGGTGAAAGCATCGTTAAAGTAGTAATATCTGCATCTTAATGGCCTCATGTTAACTCACTAACCATAAAAACTAAGCACAACAACTTTTATAAGTAATTCACTTAATGAGCATCTATTTCATGACAAATGCATTTACAGATGAATACAACTAATGATAAATACTGATTCCACTTTACCTATTCTTTATTCGCTAAGAAATTGCCCTTATGCCATGCGCGCTCGCATTGCTATTTTTAAAGCGAAGCAACCCGTTATGCTACGAGATATTGTTTTAAGCAATAAACCTAAAGAAATGATAGTCGCATCGCCTAAGGCTACCGTGCCTGTTTTAGTGTTAACTAACGGCACTGTCGTAGAAGAAAGTTTAGCGATAATGTTATGGGCGCTTAATAAAACTGACCCTGATGATTTATTACAAACTAACAATGAGCATGGATTATCAGACATGCTTAATTTAATAAACTCATTCGATCATGAATTTAAGGTATGTTTAGAGCAATATAAATGTGCCAAACGTTACCGAGAAACTAATCTTATTGAATGCAGAGAATTGTGTGAGCAGTTTATTCAAACATTAGAAAATCGTCTAACCAGTCACCATTTTTTAATGTCAAACACAGAGAGCCTTGCCGATATTGCTTTGCTCCCATTTATTCGTCAGTTTGCGAGAATAGAGCGCCAGTGGTATTTACAATCACCATATCCAAAAGTGAGACAGTGGCTTAATAATTACTTACAAAGCCCAATGTTTACGAAGGTGATGGCAAAATACCCATTATGGTTAGATGAGCATAAAGTGGTTTTATTTGGTGACGAAGATAGGTAAATAATTTAATAAACCTGCCTCTGTTATCAACGATGCTAACTTTAACACATACCTAAGTAGCGCTGAACATCCATTGCTCTACTTTCCCATGATTCATTAATGACGGAGGTTTTTCTAGTTTTTTTCACTTGAGTGATGGTAAGTAAATCACTCATGTTTTCAAGGTTATCAAAGTTAACAGTAGGGGCTATTTCAGCATTTGCTAGCAGTATAGCTTGATAAAATGGTGTGGCTGCATTAGCAATGTGCAGATGTTTTCGATACCCTTTTAAGGCATTGAAATCAGTAGTGACCACTGGCGTCCCGCTAGCTATATACTCTCTTAACTTTAAGGGATTACACATTTGTATTTGTTTATTATTTAGGAAAGGTAGCATAGCAACATTCCAGTTTTGTATGTACTTAGGTAAGTCATTATGAGGCCTAGAACCTAAAAAATAGACCGTAGAGAACTGTTGTAGTTTATCTACATTACAGTCAACTTTACCGATAAAAACAAAATGCCAATGAGGTAATGCCTTAATAGTTTGCACTAATAAATCTTGATCTAACCAAGCTGAAATACTGCCGTAAAAACCCGCGATAGGCTTACCTTGCGGTAAATCATAAGGAGTATTCTTAATCTTCTGACTAAACAGTGAAAAGTTGACACCATGCGGAATATTAACGGCTTTATTACTAGGAAATTTATCGAGCATCTTTTCACTGGCAGTAAAAATATAACTAGATTTTTCAACTAACTCCTTTTCTTTTTGAGATACAAATTGGTGATCAACACCAGTAAGGCTATTAAAGTCATCTCCGCAATAATATACGCAAGGGGCTTTGCCAAAGAGTGTTAAATAATCAACTGAAGTTGGTAACGATGTCCAAATAATAGGATCTATTATCGCAAGCTTTTTACATGCTAACTTGAGTTGCCCCTTTAAAATAATCTTACTCAGCGTTAAAGAAAACCAGCTATTTGCACAGGGGATAACTAATGGGTTTATAATGATAAAGTGACTGTTGGTGTTGTTATCAGTGTTATGGCCATCTTTAGCTTTATTGTTCTCTTTAGTGTTAGTAGGTTGATTAACAATGAAAGACTTTACTTTGTTAAAAAGCCTTACCAAGTCATGGCATGTTAGTTTTGGCTTTCTTAGGCCAATTGAATTAAGCCAAATAACCGGTCTAGTTTGACCAAGCACTTTCACTAGATGCTGAGTTGAACTAGGATGCGCTCCCCAGTCTTCTCCAAAAACGATTAGCGGCCTATTTTTATTAGATGCTACTAAAGGCTTTAACGGTAGTGAATTAATCATGACTTTCATCCTCAATTGATTTTATAACTTTTGCTGGTACCCCCGCCGCGAGCACAAAACGGGGCAAATTCTTAGTGACTACGCTTCCTGCAGCGACAATAGTGCCCCGACCAATGGTTACGCCAGGCATTACTTTTACTCCAGTGGCTAGCCAAACGTCGTCTTCTAAAATAATATCACCGACTTGTGAGTCTTCATCGGGCTTACCTAAAGCGCGCAACTTTGCGTTAATAGGATGCCCAGGATAACCCGCTAAATAACAATCACCGGCAATGCGAACATTATTGCCAATGGAAATAGACTTACCGACCGATATTGAGGTACGCCAACTTATATCAACATTATCACCGATTCTTAATTGAGGAATGTTATGTCCGACAGCACGTCCACTAATTGTTGTCATGGCGGCCCATCTGACCTTATCTCCCATGATAATGTCTAGGCTGCCAATGACGACGGGTAACCCGCCATATAAATAAAGCTGTTTTGGGTTGTTTTTAAGTCTAGATTTAATCAAAGGAGTGTAATAAATAATGCGCAGTACATCAGAAATTACATGTTTTATTACGAGGTGAACGAAATAAAGTAGTTTAAATAGAAAGGGGATGTTTGGCATCTCTATAGCTTTAGTTTTAAACCATAGTGTTTTTATTAACCGTGCTAAAAAGCTATCACTGGTTTTAGCCCACTGCTTGGTGTGATTGATGTTAAAAGTATTCATTCAACTGTCACCGATTTGGCTAAGTTTCTGGGTTGGTCAATATTTTTTCCTAGTATCTTAGCACTGTATAAGGCGAGTAATTGCATCGGGATAACACTAATTATGGGGAGTATAGATTCAGGTATTAGGGGTAGTTCAAAGAATTCATCTTCTTGCAAGTTAACATATTCCCTAATACTACTATCACCTATGATAAAGAGTGGAGCATTTCGGGCTTGTACTTCTTGAATGTTTGAAAGCAATTTATCAGTTAGATTATTTTTAGGCGCAATAACCACTACAGGCATTTTTTCATCAAGCAAAGCGATTGGCCCATGTTTTAATTCACCAGCGGCATAAGCTTCGGCATGAATATAGCTAATTTCTTTCAGTTTTAACGCACCTTCTTGTGCAATAGCGGTGAGAGCACCACGACCAAGAAAAAGTATGTTTGAATAGTTAGATAACTTTTTAGCCATCATTTTCATATCAGTACGGTTCTGTAAGATTTTCTCTATGATATAAGGTAATTGCATAAAATTAAGTGCTAACTCTTTTAACTCAGAAGGCTCTATGAAGGATCTTTGTTTTGCAGCCTCCATAGCTATTTTATAAAATATGGCTAATTGACAGGTAAATGCTTTAGTGGAAGCAACACCAATTTCAGGGCCCGCATAAATTTCAAAGGTGAATTTTGCTTCTCTCGCTATGGTACTGTTGGCCACGTTTACTAAGGCGAGTGTTTGCGCACTTTTACTTTTTGCATAACGCAATGCGGCTAAAGTATCAGCTGTTTCTCCAGATTGTGAGACAAAAATAGTCAATTCATTGTCAATGATAATAGGTGAACGATAACGATATTCTGAGGCTATATCTATTTCAACTAATATATTGGCGTACTTTTCAAACCAAGTTTTTGCTACAGAGGCTGCATAATATGAGGTGCCACAGGCAATAATGGTGATTTTATTCAAGTCCTTAAAATTAATTGCTGAATATTTATCATAATAATTATTAACCGACAATTTTTTAAGTAAATCCACTTGCTCAAAAATTTCTTTTTCCATAAAAGAGCTATGCTCTCCTTTTGATATGACTTTTGAGCAATGTTTATTATTAACATAATGAATTTTCGTATTGAGTGATCGACTACACAGCTTTATTTCGTGGTTATTTAGCGTTATTAATTGGTTATCTTTAGGATAATATATCTTGCTACTATCAGCGCCTAAACCCATGGCATCTGAAGCCATATAAGCACCATTATTACCTTGTGAAATAACTAAAGGACTGCCTTGCTTAATTGCATAGAGATTATTGCTAGTGCCATTAATTAGAATACCGAGGGCGTAACTACCCTTTAATTGGGTGATAGTTTTCTCGATTGCCTCTTCCGGAGACATCTGCTGAGCAAGGTAGTGGTTTATTAAATGAGGTACCACTTCACTATCGGTTGAACTATCAAAGTGATGGCCCCATTGCATTAATTGTTGCTTTAGCTGTAAGTAGTTTTCGATAATGCCATTGTGTACAACAGATACTTGCCCACATTGATGAGGATGAGCGTTGGTTACATTGGCTCTGCCGTGTGTTGCCCAGCGCGTATGGCCTATGCAACACTTCCCCTCTAGCGATTGCATTGATAACCTTTCTTTTAAGTTGTTAAGTTTACCCTGTGCTTTTATCGTTTGAATTTTATTGTTAGATAATATTGAAATACCTGAAGAGTCGTAACCGCGATACTCAAGTCTACCTAAACCCTCTAATACAGGCTCTATTGCTGATTCTGTTACTGCACCAATAATTCCACACATAAACAGTCCTCTTTATATTGTTAGTTTACTTATATATATTGTTGTTGCAGTTATTAGGCCAGAAAATATATCCCAAAAAATCATATAGATATGATTATGAATATATAGTTTTTGCATTTTGAAAAGAGGTTCTTTGCCAATTAGAAATACATTTAAGAATCTGAGAATCGCAGAGTATTTTAACGAGTACTGTCATTACTGATATTGTTCAATAATTGATGAAAGTTTAACGGCTTGTTTTTCAGCGCTATATAATTGCCGCACTCGATCGTAAGCATTGTTTTTCATAGTTTGAATATCCCAAGCCGACAGCCCATAAAATTTGATAATTGCCTCGGCTAATTTGACCGGATTTTTAGGTGGAACCTGTATACCGGTAGAGCGGGTAATAAACTCTTTGCACCCCATAAAATACGTTGTGATCACAGGTAACTTTAAAGCCATTGCTTCTTTGACGACAACCGGCCCTGTATCTCTATCGCCGTTACTCGCAAGTTCAAAGGGTACGATCATCGCATCATAATGGTGGTTATTGCTAATAAACCAAGACGATTGTTTTGCCCCTAAAAAATTAACATGTTCAGTTAATTGATGAGCATCAGCAAACTGCAGCAAATCACTTTTAAGTACGCCATCTCCCACTAAATCAATCACTGGACGTTTAGTCTTTGGTAAAAGCTTCAACGCATGCAACAAAGTAAATAAACCTTTAGTTTCACAAAGTCGGCCAATAAACAGTAATTTATTCTTTTTGCATTGCACATTGCGAATGCTTTCTGTAGTTGTCGCATTTTGCTCAGTCATTGGTGAATGATTATTACTAAACCTATCAAGTTCAACCCCACAATAAACCAGTGAAACTGCAACATTAGGCGCTAAATTCTTGAAGTCATTAACCATGTCTTGGCAAACTGCAATGGCAAAGTCCACTGCATTTAACTTTAGTTCTAAATCTTGGGGAGTTGCATAAATATCATAACCATGCGCTACAAATGAAACGGTTGCACCACACAGCCTGGCAGCTACAATCGCGGTGGCTGCAGATCCTTGAGCAAAGTGTGCATGAAAATGGGTGCAGTTATTTTTTTTTGCAAGATAAACAAGCTTTAAAGCATTAGCAATCAGAGAATTAAATGGTAATCCTTGCTGCAGAAAAGAAAATTTTATTGCCTTTAACATCCCTAAATCTATGTACGCTAAGCCTTTAAAAGCACACAGTTTTGAATGCTCAGATAGAAATAAAGTGCAGTCTTTAAGTGCTTGATCTTGTGCTTGATACTGACCTTGATGGCGATGAAAAGCGATCGGCTGAATATCATGTCCACACAATTGCATATTACGCATTTCAGTCCCAACAAAGGTTTCTGATAAAACGGGATAACTAGCCAATACATAAGCTATTTTTTTCATAGAACTACCTATTATTATATTTAAATATCAACTGTTGATATTTAAAAAAACTGGCATATAAAATGCTTTTAAATCTTAAAAGGGTAAAGCAAATTTAATGCCACTACGTACAGTAATTAATGAGATATTGATATGATAAAGCCACAACAAGCGATTAAAAACACTTTTGGTACAGGTCATATAATTGAGCATCATGATGGGAGAAGTGAACCTGTAGTATCAATTATCATCCCAACAAAAAATTGTTTAAAATTCTTACCTATAGCTATTAAAAGCATTCAAAATCAATCTGTTGATGAGGTTGAAGTTGTAATTATTGATGATGGTTCAACAGATGATTCCTGGACATACCTCACTTTAGCTGCGTTATGTGATAAAAGAATTTGTCCTTTTAAAATAATTGATGGAGGTAGTGTTTCCAAAGCAAGAAATTTTGGATTAGATAAAGCGCAGGGAAAATATATTGCGTTTTTAGATGCGGATGATTATTGGTTGCCACATAAACTTGATAAGCAATTAGCGTTTCATAAAAAACACCCAGAGATCACATTAAGTTTTTGTAATTACGTGCACTTTAATGAGGGAAATAAATTTATCGGAGATTGTTTTGATTATTGGCCTTTGTTTAATAAATATATTAATCACTCTAAGCAAGTGGGCTATCAAATTATTCCTAAACAAGGGGCTGCAATTATTTATGCTGAAAATGTGATTGGTACCTCGGGTGTATTACTCAATAAAGAGGCCATAACCTCCTCGGTCAAATTTGATGAAAAGCTCACTTCCGCAGAAGATTGGGATCTTTGGCTAAAAATCGCTTTATCTGGTCCAATAGGATTCACCAAAAGTGTTGATCTGGCTTATTTGATGCGTGCAAATTCAGAGAGTGCAAATGTCAAATTACGTTTATTGCAAACACGAAAAATAATGCGACGCTACGCGAGGGACATTTTTAATATTAAGCCTATTGCACTAATGCAATGTACCGCTAGGTTATTTGTAGGTTACGCTGAATACCACAGAAACACTTCTTTTAGTCAACAGCAATCCACGCTCAAGTTTACTAATGTTTTACGGTCATGTGGGTGTCATAGCATCGCATTTTTATTATCTCCCTCAATACGAGTATTAAAAGCTTTATTAAGTGATGTAAAAAACTTGATTCTACCTAGTAAGACGTGAGTTAACGAGTACAACATATTATAAGGCGGGCTAATCAGCGGCAACCTCTTAAGTCGACTGTCGATGATAACTTAGGTGAATTCAGGCGAATCTTGATTATTTACCTTGTGCGATCGTATATGATAAGCCTTTATGCACTCATTTGCCCAAACCAGGTGGCGATTACAGCGGCGCTAATTGCCGAATATAAATAACCAAACTTGTAGGGAAGATAGACCTTTTTTTGACTGTAGTAATAGAAAAGCCACATGCGCAGAGCATTAGCAGAAATGAGCGCGGTAAGTGCACCTTCTATCATAAATAGCGGCACCAAAATAACCAGTAAAACTGCACCGAATCCGCAGGACACTAAATTGAGGTTCATTTGTAACCGAGAACTTTTTTCTACAAAACAGCCAAGGTTAAACAACTCAGATAACATCTTTAATAAGGTACAAAGTAATAGCCAAGGTAAGATACCAATAGCATTATGATAAGCTATTGGTGTTAAATGCTGAATTAATAACGGTCCTAATAAACCAAGGCCACCACACATAATGACTGAAATTATGGCACCAACCACAGCAAAGTGTGCATTGATGTTTTTACCATCATGCTGTTTAAGTACCGAAAATCGCTTAGGATGCCACCATAGTGTAAAAGGTTGGGTAAGTAGAGTAGGGATTAAAGCGAACTTAATTGCGATAGCATACGAAGCAATTTCTGTGGTACCAAACTGTTCGGCGAGTAACCACCGGTCCATACCTGACAAGGTAAATGCCGCAGCACCACTAATAAAAATGGGCCCTGCATAAGTAAGGATACTTTTAATCTGTTTTATTGAAAATTTAATTTTAGTTTCTTTAAATTGAATAACGCATAAAATTATTGCAACAATTACTGAGGACACCGCACCTGACGCTAAAATACTGCTAATACCCCAGCCATTGGTTAACCAATAAAAGGTGAGTGATACTTGTATCAGTACTTGGAACATCGAAATAGCAAAAAATAATGCTGCTCGTTCAGTGATCCGTAACCAGGCTAATGGAATATCAATCAAACCACCGACAGCCAGTGATATACCAAGTAAATAGAGTTCATTTTCTGTGATATTTCCCGGTAAATAAGGCAGTATATCTCTAGAAAAAAAATGGAAAATGGTATAGGACAAAAGTGCAATGATACCAGCCACTAATAAACATTCGGCTGCACGTTGTTGTTTATCTTCAATGCTGTCAGCTAAGCCGACAAACCGATATAGTGCTGCTCCTAAACCAAATGCTAAAACTATCGAGACTATATTAGCAAAGACGACTAAAATCTCTAGCCGACCATACTCTGAGGGCATTAAGTAACTGGTATAAACAGGCAGCATCACTAAAGAAATACCTTTCATCAGAAAAATACTTAGGCCATATAATGCTGATTGGTTTAATATACTTTTAGTTCTCCTATTTAACATGATAACCCTATCAATGCTTTACGGTAAACATTAAAAATCTGAGGAATAACAGCGTTGCTGGAGAAGTTATTTTTAATATGTGAATACGCAAATGAGGACATTTTTCTTCGTTGTTCCCTCGATAACATTTGTCCCTGTTTTATTGACTCGATAAAGGCTATTTCGTTATAGGGCGTTATTAACCAACCATTTAAGTTGTTTTTTACCACTGATGCAATGCCCCCAATATCAAAACTAATGACGGGAATACCTCTGACGAGTGCTTCAATCGCAACAAGTGGTAAGCCTTCTTCTCGACTTGTAATACATAACAAACTTATCTTTGACCAGTGCGGATTCATTGACGTAACATGGCCCTCTAATGTCACGTTACTCGTTGCTGTAGCGTTGATTTCGTCCAACATAGGGCCACTGCCGTATATTGAAAAATCGTATTGTGGTAACTGCTTAGCTAGACGAATAAATACATCTGGCCCTTTTTCGTAACTTAATCGACCGACAAACGCGACTTGTGTTGCTGGCGCGGCTGTTTTAAATAAGCTAGTGGGTAATTTTCTAGGTAACTCAACAAAGTTTTCAATGACTTCTGCGGTTAAATTAGCTGATTTTTTGATTTCTTCAGACACACAGATGCAAGGGAAGGAATGAGCCGTTATATGGTCAGCCCAACGATATAACCTCATTTTAATATTGCCTTTTTCACCCGAATGAAAGGTAGAAACAACCGCTTTTTTCGCTAGTTTGCAGGTGATTCGGCCAATAATTCCAGCTTTATAACCATGAGTGTGCACAAGATTAATGTTCAAATCTTTTAATAAGGTAAAGAGCGTTGTAAGACCACCGTCTAATTTTAATAGTATTGAACGAAGAAATTCATCTGATTCAAAGACAGGATGCTCACCATAGTTATTCAATAAAATAATTTGTACACTATGACCTGATGAATGAAGGCCTTTGGCAAGGTTAGCAACATGTGTTTCTATGCCGCCATAATTTTTACTATCAATCAGTAACGCTATGTTTATATTTTTAGTCGTCATAGTAAATCTCTTGCTCAACGTGTTATACGTTTAGGTTGCATAAAATAGGCCAGTTGAAAAAACACTTTAATACGGGTCTGAGGGCAGGTGTATCTAGAGAAATATATTTTCATTCGCTAATTGCAAAATATATACAGGTTGGCAAAGCAATTTAGTGCTAATCAGTAAGAGTATTGTTGGCTAAAATATGAACATGACAGATAAGGTTATTATCTTGTAATGATATTTACATTATATTTTTTAAAAACATGTATTTATTGTTTTGTTTTTAGTTGGTATGAAATTTGCTCTTTTAGGTAATCTAATAAAATATTATAGTATGAATACTTATGCAAGCTGGGAGACTACAACTTAATACTAATCTTCTATGGTTTGTTACCATTCTATGTTGTTTGATTGGACTTATTTGGTCGCTAGTGCCTCAGCCCGTTGTTCCCATTGCTTTTGGTCTAATACCTCTTGCCCTTATCTTCGTTGTACATTTTCCCGTGCCAATTGGTTTACTGTTTATTGTTTTCTCCTTTTTCCGCATTCACGAAGCAATACCCATATTGTATACACTACGCATTCCCTTATTGCTTTCTCTTGCTACTATATCAACACTTATTTGGCACTTAGTGATCAGTAAAAAAATCCAACCCTATAGCAGACCAGAATTACAGGCTTTTTTTATTTTCTTTATGCTCGTGTTTATCGGTTTATTGACTGCTACCAATCGATCTGAAGCAATTGCGACTTTCCAATCTAGCTATATTAAAATGGCTATTATGGTTCCCGTACTAGCTTGGCTACTTACCGAAGTTAAGCATTTTAAATTGACTTTAATTATGATGCCCTGCGCAGGATTGATCGTGGGTTTTATCGCGCTATTCAATAAAATAAATGGTATAGGTTTGGTCGAAGGTACCCGCGTGACCATTGGCAGGAATATACAGTCAGTATTAGGTGACCCTAATGATCTTTCTTTGGTATTACTTTTCCCCTTTTCTTTTGCCATCTCACTATTGTTGACTTCAGGGTTAAGCCTAAGGTTACGATATTTTGGGCTCGTAGCAACTATCGTATTGTTTAGTGCCATCATCGCAACGCAAAGCCGTGGGGGATTACTTGGAGTTATTGCGGTAGTTGGCATTGTAACTTATCGCAGAGTAAAATCGAAAGCGTTTTTCTTCAGCGTTGGCGGTCTGTGCACTCTCGCTTTGTTTATTCTTGCAGGAATCAGTGATAGGCAATCAGGTGGTGCTGCAGAGGGTGGCGTAGATGAGTCGGCAATGGGGAGGATTCACGCCTGGGAGGCTGCTATTGGGATGGCGCTTGATAACCCATTGACAGGCGTTGGAATTGATAACTTTTATTACAATTATTATTATTACACCCCATTTTGGGATGGTTTGAATCATGCGGTTCATAGTACCTGGTTTGGCGTATTAGCAGAAACGGGGTTTGTTGGTCTAGCAGTTTATTTAATCATGATGACTAGGATCTTTAAAGCGTCACGTAACACCTTAATTATAGTGACTCGCCGTGGCAGTAAATATCCAGCTGTTATTCGTTCGATAAGCGAGGGTAACTTTGCGGGATTCTTATCCTTTTGTATATCGGGCTCTTTTTTGACGCAAGGATTTACCTGGCCAATATATATTTTGCTTGCACTCACAGCCTCCGTGGCACAATTTGTCGACAATAAAGAAGCATCAAATGACGCAGAAACACAGTAAAATCAGGCGGGATTCATTCTATTTACGGCATTAGGGGAAATTATTCGTTATTATTTTAGGTTTTCTGAATCACCTTATGGCTAGGGCAAGAAAAAACCGTTCTGGGAGTATTGATCTAAAGTGATTTTACACCCAGGGACAAACTTACATTAATTTACCGCGATTATAATAAAACTTCGCTATATTTATGTTCTTGAAGGGATTGGTATGCGTGTTGACCAACCAACCTACTACTCACTTTAGTTTGTGAAACGTTTCTTTCTATCTGATTGAACACCACTCATGCAGCGTAAATATCGTTATTATACAATGATTTCACATAAAAACATGTTGTTTAGCAAGTGATACAGATATATTTAGCGGGTTTATATCATTTACCTAGTCTAAACGCCTAAACAGAAATATTGAGTAAAACTAAACTGGCAAATTTCTTTCTAAGCTTCGCCATCACTTTAGGGAACAGTCGGTTAAGGCGATAGGTTTCTCTTTGTAATTCAGTTAATAATGAAGGGTTATTTATATCATTTATTATCGATCCTATTAAGTTAACATTTTTGAGTTTCAATTTTTCAACACTTTCTTTTATCAAGTTAGCTGGGGTTGTACCTGCTTCAATTACCAGTAATGCACCTTCACATACTTGACAGATGATTTCTGCAGGTATGTTGCTTTGGTTTTGTGACGTTAATGCTGAGGTATCAAAGATAATACAATCAAATTCAACGAGCCATTGCTTGATTGATTCAAGTAATAAATGCTTTTCTCGGTAATGTAAAATATCACGAATATTTTCGGGGGCAGGGAGTAAGCTATAGCCTTTATCTTCAATAGCAACAATTTCATTTGACGTTACTGGCTTTGTTATTGAAGTGCGTAAGGCTTTGGATAAAACAGGGTTAAAGGTATTCATTTCAACCAACAACACTATTTTACCAACCACTTGAGCTCGTTTAGCAATGGCCTGTGCAACCGTCGTTTTTCCTTCTCCGGCTTTAGCCGAAGTAATCGCTAAGGTGCTATAACCCGAACCAAGAGTTTGATTGTATATCGCTTCAACTTCTGAATAATGAATCGGTAATTCTTGCATATTATAAGCCTCCAGAAATGGCAACAAGCGATACTATGCTAAGCATATCTTTGACGTTAGCCATAAAAACATTCCAATTATTTTGAGATACATCTGGTACAAAAATGGTGTCGCCAAGACGTACCAGTGGTAATTTGGTGAAGTCTGGCTGTTCGATAAACGATTCTAAATCAAAAACGCGGCTAACATTTTCCTCTGCTTTGCTTTTAGAAATATTTATTACCATAATTTTTTCCAAATAAGCAGCTTGGGTTGGACCGCCTGATTCAGCTAAGATATCTAAAATTGTCATGTTTGAGCTAAACTTGTAGCGTCCTGGTTTTACTACCGCCCCGATTATTCGAACCGTTTGTTCTTTCTTATTGTCGATCCATTGCCTGTCTCTTTCTGGAACGTAAATAGTGTCACCCGATTTAACTATTGGTAATAAAGTCTCATCGCCAGTTTCAAAGTACAAACCTAAATCAAGGGTACTTACTTTACTTTGAAAACCATTGCGGTGAGTTATTTTTATATTATGAATATCTGCGGCTTGAGTCGGTCCATTAGCAGCTGAAAGTATATCTAAAATGTGTAATTTATTATTAAAAGCATACCGCCCAGGCAATCCTACTTGACCGAAAATATAAATTGATAATTCTTGAGGTTGACGTAACCATGAAGCCTTATTATCGATAACATCACGTTGTCTTTCATTGATAATGATAGTGTCCCCTGCTGATATGTTAGGCAACAAAGAGAAGTCGCCTCCTTTAGAAATGAAGCTCTCTAAATCGAATGGTTCCATCTGTTTTTTCTGGCCTTTTTTTAGAACTATTACTTGAGACATATCAGCATATTGCGTTGGTCCACCAGCATGGGCCAAAATATCAAGGAAGCTCATTTCATCGCCCCATTCATATCGGCCAGGTTTTTTCACCGCACCTATCAGTTTAATGGCTCTGTCAGGCGTGATTTTAAGCCATGACTTTTCATTCAAATCGGTTTTTTCAGGAACAAATATGGCATCTCCAGGGGATACCGTGGGGACGGCCGCTTGTGTTAATCCTTCAGTATAGGCTTGTAAGTCGAAATCATCTACTTTGCCTGATGCCCGAATAATTCTAATCTTTCTCGATTCAGCAAAGCGACTAGGGCCACCAGCATTTGCCAAAATATCAAAAAACTTTGTGTTCGCTGGCGCTTCATATGCCCCAGGCTTAAAAACTTCACCCATAACATAAACCGTTCGTGCGCCATTTTTAATTTCTTTTTCCTGGATCGGAATAAATAAGGTAGAACCCGGTGTGATTTTTGGCATATGCGAAGCATCACCGGTATCTAAATATGATTTTAGATCAAAAAGCTGTGGTGCTCCTTGGTTAATCACGCGTATATGTTCAACGCCAGCATACCGAGTTACACCACCAGCTCTCATTAGCATATCGACTAGAGTATTACCTTTTTTAAAAGAAAAAACGCCGGGTTTTATGACTTCACCAAAAACTTTAATAGATGTTTTGACATCAGAACCATCACCACCACTTGATAAGGTTGCCGCATCAAAATCCATTTGAACATTACCAATTAAAGGCGATGCGGGGACGAAAATTATATCTAAAGGCTCAACTTTAGGTAATATTGAAAAATCACCAGTGTCTAAATATTTTTTATAATCAAAGATTGTTACCTTCCCTTGACGATGTAACTGTATCCTGTCAAGTTGAGCTCCAGCTACTGCACCTCCAGATTTTTGCAGCGCCATTTGTATGTTTCCATTCTCCGGTAAATCGATCAATCCAGGAGTTTCAACAAAACCTAACACTTTAATAGGTACTCGCCTTTCAACTAGGTAGACTTTAAAGTTGTTAATGGCGCGATATTCTGCGGCTAATAATTTAGCTAGATCTTCGTTTGCTTGCGTTAGTGTTTTATCGATAATTGACACTTTACCTACTTCAGGTAAATTGAGCGTGCCATCACGTTTGACTTGAAATGGGTTTTTAAATTCAACTTCACCGGGGATTTCAATTTGCAGTACATCACCAGGCCGAATGATGATTTCAGCTGATATAGCAGAAATAATAACAAATACATAGGTTAGTAAGGCGATTAATAGTTTAAACATAATTAATTTCCTATATGTTACTTTTAGTACTGGTATCTAAAGATAAGGTGATAGATGTATAGCGATTAAATACTTTTGAAGCGTTATTTTTCTCAATTTCCCTGATACTTTCCTCTCCTTTGTTTTCTATAACAATTTGTGAAGCATCAATGCCTTTTTCTGTGAAATATTTGGCAACATTTTGTGCCCGTCTCTTACTTAGCTCACTGTTGTATGACGTACTTCCTGTAGTATCGGTATGGCCGCGGATGAGTAATTTTGAGCTTGGATAACTTTTAATTAATTCAATCAGTTTATTGAGTGGTGGGTAATATATGGGTTTTATTTCGTCTTGATTAAAATCATGCAATGTTTCAGTAATTAATATGTGTTTCTTTTCAATTTTAGTTTTCTCTCTTGCTATCGATGAATTTGCACATTGAGTAAGATCTCCCTCATTGTACCAACGTTTTAGTACTATTTTTTTGTTGGTATAACTACAACCTAAATGACCCTTTATATATTTATTTATACAGTGAATTTTACGAAATTGTCGATCAAGTTCGATCAATGTTATAAAAGCATCTTTTTCCATATCGGCATTATGCTCAGCGGTTGCTCGCGCTAAATACGATTGTGCAATACCTAACTGGCCTGATATGCATCGTTTAGATTCTTGTTGTTGCAGTAATAACAGTTGAGACTCTGCGCTAGCAATATACATTTTTATTTGCGTTTTATCTAAACTTATTGAATTACCAACAAGCGGAAATAAATGAGTGTTGTAACTTGATTTTTTTGGTGTACTACAAGCTGACAATCCCATGCTAGCAGATAGTAACACCAAAATAGTTTTAGAAACCATTAGCTTGCAATTTGCAAATTAGGTGTTGTATCTAGATAACAGTCGATATTTTGATAACAATTTATCGTTTTATCTAGAAACAGCATTTGAAACAATTCTAGCGGTTGTTTTGTTAATCCAGTAACGCAGACTATATACCCTTTAGCTACCATTCTTTTATATAAAAATATGATCGCGCCAATGCCTGATGAATCGATAAAAGGTACATGTTCAAGATCAAAGACAATATTTGTACTTAGTTTGCTATACGTTTCTATATTATCTTTCATGATATTTACCGTATCTGCATCAAAGTTTCCGTTGATCTTAATTATAAAATCGTTAATTAGATTATAAGTTTCATTTAACATAACAGTTCCACCTTTTTAGTTAATTCATAGTAGTGGAAGCAATGTTCGAGCCAATAATAATATCTTTTTTATCAACTGGTTAGTTTGTTTGGGATTGTCTTACTTCATTAAAAATAAAAATAGAATGCAAATTGCGAATTGCGAATTGCAAATTGCAAATAAGGAACAACGAATGAGTAATTAAAAAAAGCTTGAGTCAGTGCAGGCATATAGGAAGAGACAGTACATTGCTATCGTTGTATAAGTTCAAGCAGCTGTTCTCGATAAAATGGCTGTTGATGCCTGCCGCCAATATCCCCAGGAAGCTCGGCGATAGTATAAGGTTTACATAATTCGATAGAAGAGGAAACGCGATGGCGGGGGATCAAGGAGTGAACCGTTTTTGTTAGTCCTAGCTTCCTAATGAATTCAAGTTGGTCATGTATTTCGTCGCGTTGGCCGTTGAACTCATCTTCCACATTAGTAATAAAATAAACTTTAAGTTTAGTATTGTGATTAATAGCATCAATAACAGTATTCATTAATAGGCTCGGTAGGGTACTGGTATAAAAACTCCCTGGACCAAGAAATAAAATATTTGCATTTTGTAAGGAGTATAAAACTTCTTCGCTGGGTTGAACCATAGGTGTTAATACTAGATTGTTAATGCCTTGGCTAGCGTGTTCATCAACTTCAACTTCGCCAACATAACAATGCTCAGCGCAGTGACTCACCAGGTGAGTTACTGCGTCAGACATAGGTAAAATATTTGCTTTAACTCCCAAATATTCACGCATCACCTGCACCGTTTTAGTAGGTCTTAGGCAAAGAGAATCAACGGCGCAAAACATTAAATTTCCTAGGTTATGCCCTGAGAGAACGCCTGATTTATCGAAGCGATATTCAAATAAGAGTGCTTTAGTTGAAGACTCTTTATTTGATACAGCTTTAGTTAATTTTGATAAACAATAGCGAATGTCGCCCCAAGAAATTGTATCGCAGCTTTCCCTCAAACGGCCAGTAGACCCCCCATTATCAGTAGTACTAACAATGCCAGTTAAATTGACGTTGTCAAAATCATTGATGATTTCTAACAGGTGCCCTAAACCGTGCCCTCCGCCAATACAAGTCACATTAATATCTGTCATCACTTATCCTTGTAGCTAAAAGTGTTACTGCCCACGTCCTAACACCATGATAAGTATTGTTTTAAAAACGATTTTTAAATCCATTAACAACCATCTATGTGGTTTAGTAAGTGATAGCGAGTATGCAAAGTCATAACCTATTTTTGTTTTAACATCATCAATGCAGGTATCATATCCTTGATTCACTTGTGCTAAGCCAGTAATACCAGGAGTAATATCGTAAGTACGCTCAGAATAAAAAGGGATTACTTTGTCTAGCTCTATAACTATTTCAGGCCTTTCAGGTCGAGGCCCGATAAGTGACATATCACCTTTAATAACATTAATAAATTGCGGCAGTTCATCAAGGCGAACTTTTCTAAGTAACTTACCAATAGGGGTTAGCCTATTATCGTTACTTGTTGCCCAAACAGCACCAGAGCTCGCTTCGGCATTAGTCACCATAGTGCGAAATTTGATCATATTAAAATGCTGAACTTTTCCGTCTTTCATTTTACCTACTCTTAATTGACAATAAAAAATGTCTCCTCGTGAGGATAATTTTATCATTAATGCTATCACTACAAACAAGGGTAAAGTTAATAACAAACAGGTTATGGAAAATGTTAAATCAATATTTCTTTTAATAATAGAAATCGTTGGGTGTACAAAGCTAGTGTGTTTCATGATATCTCCTAGATTTTAGTCCAAATTTTTTCTTGTAAACCAAATATGTACTTTAACGATCCCTTTAAGGCGACCCAGTAACCATTGACTAAATAACAAATTAATTTTAATGCTCTCAATTTAGGTGAAAGTTGAAATACATTAATAAGCATAACAAGGCCATATAAAAAAAGCTGGCAGGCCAATAGCGATATAAAAAGAGTATGAATGGGAGCAAGATAAATATTACCAATAAAGATAAATACCAATATAAAAGGCATTATTGCTCTTAACGCTTTACCAGAAGCAAAATTTATCGCATTCCAGCCATACTTAGGTGATAACAAAGGCAGTAAATAAACAAGTTGTTGAAAGTTCCCTGCCGCTATTCTTAATCGTCTACCCATATCTTGCTCTAAATTAACTTGTTCAAGTTCAATGGCAACGACTCTAGGCTCATATATCACACGATAACCTTGTTTAATAACATTCATGGGGATCAAAAAATCGTCATTAATGGTCTCTGCTGGAACATCGTCATAACAAGACTTCCTTAGGGCATAAAAAGCACCGTGAGCGCCTAATACACTGGCAATAGAGCTTTCTCTTGTTTTAACCATGGATTGATATTTCCAATAGCATTGCTCGCCTGCGGTTCCTTTTTGAATAAATTTATAACCACCTGAAACAGCACCCACCTTTGGATTTTTAAAATGACTATCTAGCATCAACAAGCTATTTACGGGTAATAATGCGGATACATCGCTAAAAACAATATTGTCAAAGTTTGCTTTAGCGACACCGCCATATATTAACGGCCCAATATGATGGGTGTGAACATAGATAGGTTTAACTTTTTTAAAGAATGCGGTTAATTGGCTGAAAATGTTCATTTGCCAACCTGGCTTTTTATTTAATACGTGAATAAATTCTTCAAAACCATCGATATTATTCCAGTAACATTTGACGTTGTGTTTTTCTAGAGAAATGATGTGCACATCAAATAATGGCTGTGCAGCACGTTGAAACTCTAATGCCAAACTTTCTATACCACCTGGTTTTAAGTGTTGTAGAAGATGAAGGGTGACTGGTTTCATAAGTTTTCTCCTAAAGTTTTCATACTTTCAAAAGGCTGCGCGCCAATTATTGGTAACCGGGTTATTACCGGAACTGAAGTGATTAATTCGAGCTGATGTCTTGCTCGGATTGATGTGTCTGTTATTTCGGCGAATAATGCTAACCCAGAGCCTAATAATAGTCCGCCAATTATTCCGGCTAATAAAAATATTGAAAGAGGGGAGTTAGTCGGAGAACTCGGTTTGTAAGGTTCGTCGATTATTTTGATTCTTTGTGGCTGTTCAAACCGGCCAAGTGCACCTGTTATTTTTGCCTTTTCATAACGAGTCAGTAAATCACCATATAAAGTTCGTTGAACCTCAAGATCTCTTTTTAGCTCTGACAGTTGCCTTTCCATTTCACCGGTACCGGCAAGAGAATCTTTTACCATTTTCACCTGTTGTTCAATAGAGCTAATCTCTTCTTTAATTTGCTCTACATGGCTGTCTGCAAGTTGTAACTCTTGTAATTGCGACACTAATAATAGGTTTTGATTATTATCAACTCGACCATCTTGCATGCTACTTGCAACTTCCCATAAACGATTTAAGTCAACGTCGGTTATCTTATATGATGTTTTGCTTTGGGTTTCACGTTCGTCTTCAAGTTGTGATAATTTTCTAATAGATGATTCTACTTTGCTATGTTTGTCAGTGTAACGAGAACGCAAAATAGCCAATTCGCTTTTGGTCTCTACTATGTTTTGCTCAATTTCACTCATCACAGGATCAACTTGAGCAAGCCTACTACGGATCGTTTTTTTGGCGGCAATAGCACCAGACAATTCCATTTTTTTCTGTTCGAGTAACTGACTTAACTCTCTGAAGCGAGTATTGTTTGCACCATAAAGCTGAGGTAATTGCTCAGCATTTTTTTGTTTAAAATTAGACAACCTAAATTCTGCTTTTTGTAAGTCTGCTGTTTTTAGTGTTAATTGGGTCGTTAGAAATAATTCAGATGCATCTATTGAGGATAACTCTGGGGCTAAAAGTATTTCTAAAAATCTTTTTCTAACTGCTACTAGTACATCAACCATGTTTTCAGGGGAATCTGTACGGTAAATAAGCTTTACAAGATCTTTACCAATCCAGTTTACCTTAAGTGAAGCTGATAATTTATTAACGAAATCATCAGTTTGTAAGTTAGTTGACTTTTCATTTATCAGTGCTAAATCTTGCGCAACATTAATTAGCATATGTCGGCTATGAAGCAAGGTATCTAAAGTAGCCATTCTGTCTTTTAAATCAGTTGATACTGATAAATCTTCAAGAAAAGGGTTCATTTTGGCACTTTCTTGTACCAATATCGTGGTGTGTGATTCCCAAGTTCTTGGGGCGAGAAAGGATATAATTAGCGCGATAACGGGTAATATCATTGCTGGCAATATAATTAAATACCTATGACGCCATATCGCTGACAATATAAGGTGGATATTTATCATTACCGATGTTCTCATATTAAGCACTAGTAACTAAGTTAATAGTATTATTTGATAACTTAGGAGCAAATTTGATGGTCACATTGTTATTAAAGTGACCAATATACAGTCGTAATAATTCTGCCCTAGCCATTGATAGTGCTAATTGGTCAAGTCTATTGGTGCCTTTAGCAAGGGCGATATTAATGATAAATATTTTGTTTTTGTTCACTACCAGACTCACTATTTTTATTTTATCATTGTACTTTAATTCTTTATTTTGCAACTCATAAGTAAAGCTGTAACTGTCGCTTTGACTATTTGTTGGAGTCTCGCCTTGTTCTACTCTTTTGTGTGAGTTACGTAACGCTTGAATACTCGTTAAAACGTTTTTATTCACTGGTCGATAACTTTCTGCATTTGCTTCTTTTTCGATCAATGCCACAGAGTCATTTATGGATGACGAAACGCAGCCAGTACAAGTAAGTAGAGTAATAACAAAAATGCAGTAGAACGAAAGTTTTTTCATGTGGAATGTCCTGAATTAATAATGATTACCCTTACCCTTTTAGTATATACATATTACGTGCCACAAATTTTATTGTTATATAAGGATTTAGTTTTATTTTGTTTAATTGAAATAAATTTTATCTTATATTTCGCGTTATGCATTTTAAAATGCAACTAAGTTATTAGCTCGAAAGCTAGACGACGGAGCTAAAGTAAATAACAAAATTTAAGTACAAACGAGATAATTATCACGTTATACATGCGCTTTATTGGATAGTTTGTACAGACGTAAAATTGAAAGCAACACTATTGATTGTTGTTTAAATAGAAATTTGCCAACTATTACCAAATTCAGCTATATTCCAGTGAACATTTATAGGTTGGGCATCCTCTTCTATTGGCCAAATTTGAGCAATTAACTCTACTTCTACCGTACTTAAAGATAAAGTAAATGTCTGCTCAGAAGATGTGAGTGTTGTTCTTAATTTGCAACTATCATAATTAATAATAACTTCATCATTTTCTTTAGAAAAATCGGTACATATACTAATAAAGTAGCTAACGGTTGTTGATGGTGAAGCTGGCAGTACAACTTCTAAATTAGTACTTGAGATAAAATTAAAATCAGGGGTACTGATTAAGTCACTTGTCTTTATAGCTTCTTTAGCGGGGTTGTTAACTGAAGAATTAGTTACAACAGTTTCTTTTATTGTTTTTTTTTCTTCTTTACTACCACAACCTGTAATGGTTATAGTTAACATGATGAGTGTAATTAAATAAGTATTCATCACTATTATTCCCTCTGATTATATTAATAAAGTTTAGCGTTAATCGCCTTACTTTGAGAAAACCAATTACTAGACGTGTTGCCATTGCTTTCAATAAAACGTTTAAAATCTGGATAGGCTTGTACGATGTCAATCATTTCAATTGGATGTTTCCAACTCTCTTGTGAACCAGGGTTTATGGCCAATGCCCAAGGTAAACCGTTGTTAGTTTGATAGGTATGATTGGCCGATAGCTGTGTTACATCGTCAGCAACACCGAACATACTAGTATCCGCCTTAGATGTTGGTATTTTATTTTTTAGATGAATCTCTAGTGTTCTACCAGGGTGATAAAATAGGTCACCGTGGTAAGTGGCTTTATGAGCAAAGATAAAGGGGTTATAGGGGGCTTCTGGAAACTGCTCTAATGGAATAGGTGTGATAAAAGGCACGGTAATATTAAAGGTCATCTGAGATGAATTACTGCAATTAATTTCAGTTTTATAATATGAACAGTTTTCAGTTAGCTGAATATGGTTATGTAAATCATCGGTAATGTTAATCACTAAATATTGTGTATCTTCTTCTATTACACTGGTTTCTTGCAATACACCATTAATTTCAAAACGTACCAACTTATGATCAACATTACTGGGTAAAATATTATCCAATTGAATAGCAAAACCATTGTGATAAGAAGCCCCTAGGGCTTTTAATTCACCTTGAAATTCAATTTGCTTCACCTCAGATGACGTTGTTAATAATAGTGAGGAGTTTTGTAACATCACCACATCATTCATATCGTAATCACCTTTTTCAGGCCAACTGTCTTCAAAGGCGAGGTAATAAGGTGTATCTTGTATTTGGCTATTCCCCGAATTCGTTACCAACACTCTATAGTCTTCTACTTCACCATTTGCTACACCACCACTTGCGACGATAGAAGTTATAGAGGTAAATCTAGCTCTAGTCCAAGTAAAACCGTTCAAGGCACTGGTTGGTGTCTTAACAAGAAATACTTCGGTGGTGTTATCCATATATTTATCTGAAATCAATTTTTCTTCCGATGAAAATATCCCATCACGATTCCAATCTCCCCATATATTGAGGTAGCCAGCACCGGTTGCTTTAACTTGAATAAGGCTATCACTACCCGCGAGTAATGGAGTTACAAAAGTTATGCCGTCATCTTGATCTATTTTTGGGTAGACATTGGCATTATGTTCAGTTGTTATGCTACTACCCAAATAGATATTGCTAATACCGTGTCTGGCACCATTACTAAACAATGTAGTGCCATAACTGTCTGGTGCATCGCCATAGTCTGTTGTCGCAGCAATAGACTCATCAATAACCGGTGCAACGGCGCAACGGGCGCCATCGTTTTGTGACGAGTTAGGGCCATAGGAAAAAAAGGTCGCTTGAGGCGTTTGCTCTGCGATATCGATAATAAAGACAAAACCATCAGTGTTACGACTGATATAAAAATTACCCTCAACATCAAAATAAACAGCGCCAAAGACACCGGTTACAGCAGTCTGGCCTAACATAACTGAGTTGCCGTTAGTCACGTTTATTTGATGAAGCTGTCCAAGCCTATCTACACTGTAAGCAAAACCATTATCAGGATGAAAAGCAAGATCATAAATGTTGAGCGATAAATCTTGACCATTAATAACTTTGTTAACTTGGAGATATTCGTTTGATTTTACGTTAAGTGATACTTTATATAAGCCATAATCCACTCCTTTTTTATAAAAGTAATAGCTATTTTCATTGAGCGCTATATCACCAATATAAAAGTTTACTTCGGGGGTATTGATTAAGTTCAATGGCGTAGCCTGATAGTCATCGCCAATACGAACTAGAGTGCCCCATTCATATCCCCAACCATAAATGTAGTTGTCATGAAAATTAAAACCAATGGCATTGATTTTATTAGTAGTGCCTAAATCACTCGATAATAATGAGTAATCACCGGTAACTAGGTTTACCCCATAAAGTTGTGCCGTGTTATCTTGCATTAAAAAAGCGTTTGAAGGACAACTTCCGAAAGGGGCTGCAGCTATTGACCCATTAAAAATCATCAAACAAGCGATAAAAAAACGCTGAATACTTTTTGAATACAACATAAAAAAACTCTGCTCAATGTTTACCAATTATTATTAATAGTTAAGCAAAAAGTATTCCATATTTTATTTTCTTATGTATCCGTACTTTGATTTGTTGTGGTTAGGCCGCTTGATACTAACGGAATAAACGCCTATAAATTTAAGTGTTAGGCGACAAATAAAAGTGTTAGTGATATTTAGTCTTTACTCACTAGGAGATAGAGTACTAGGTTGTCATATCACTTCGATGGGGCTTTAGACGATCTTAAACGATTTTTTGGGGGACAAGGTTATCATAAGACAAGCCCCTTGGTTTTATTCGTTTTTCAATTGGTAAGGTTATTGTAAAGCAAGTCCCTTGGTTTATTTTACTTTCAACTGTAATTTTTCCACAATGTTTTTCCATAATTCCGTGTGATATCGATAAGCCTAACCCTGTACCAGCACCAATATCTTTTGTAGTAAAAAAAGGATCGAAAATTTTATGTAAATTATCCTCAGCAATGCCTTTTCCATTATCCCTAATGGATATAATCACTTTATCTTGTTCATGCGAGGACTTAATAAACAGATGCCCTTTTTTTTCACATGCCTGGGAAGCATTTATGAATAAAATAATGAACACTTGAATTAAGTCTGATGCTTCTCCAAATATGTTAGGGCAGTCATTTAATTCTAATGTGGTATCCATGGAATACTTTAACTCATTTTTAACCGCTTTAAGGCTATAATTAATACATTCATTTATGCTAAAAGATGTAAATTTATCATTACTTTTGTAAGAAATTTTTTTTAAATTTTCAACAATATGTTTAACGCGGTGTAACCCTTCGAACGTATCTTTTAATAGTATAGGTATATCTTTTTTCAGATAGTCAGCATTGATTTTTTTATGAATTTGACGATATTGTTTCAGTAGCTCTGCTTCATTTAATTGCAAATCATTCGAATTCATTATGTGATCATCTAATAAAAAAAAGTCGGTTAAATAATCATTTAAGCAAGAAATATTACTGTAGGAAAAACCAATAGGATTATTGATTTCATGAGCAATACCTGCGGTAAGCTGACCTAAGGAAGCCATTTTTTCTGACTGAATAAGCTGTTTTTGCATGACGTTCAGTTCATCAATAACCCCTTCGAGATGTAAAACGTTGTCGTATAGTTCTCGGGTTTTATCTTCAAGCAATTTTTCCGCTAATTCTCTTGCTTTTACTTCTCTTTTAAAAGCAATTTTATAAGCATCTGGCTGATTCATATTTTATCCTTAAAAGAAATAATTAATTTACATTTTTCCGCTCCGTTATGCATACATTCTGGTTGGGTAATTTGCACCTCCTCACCAAAATGCGAGGCGGCGCTTAAAATCAAACCTTCTGACAAATAACACAACTTACGTTTAGAATGATAAAACATTACCAAATCACCATCCGGTGTTATTGAATAATCAAAACTTGGCAGATAAGCTTGAGGATAAACACGTTTAACTTCTTTATGAATCACCAAATCAATACTGAGTAAAAAATCTTTTAGATTATCAATATGAGACAAATTAGTTGGGCTGCTATTATATAAATGAATAAACAGATAACGTCCAAATGTTCTTACTAAGCTAGGGGTATCAATATTCGTTTTTTTCGACAATGCGCCAATTAATGCCGTCATCTCTGAATCATCATACTGCATCCCTTTAGTATAAATACCTTTAGATGATGGTTTTATCGTATCCAACAACTCATTCCATGTTTCAATGCCCCATTTATCAATAACCATTTTTGATAAAGTGGTAAATATAGAACCTTGCATAACTAACTCCTAATGATGAACATTACCTTTCTTTAATACCACCTGCGCTAAACCTTCGTTAACAACACCTATTAATTCGTTATTATTCCAAGGTTTGTTAATAAATTTATGTGTTTTATCTAAGTTTAATGAGCCTACTGTAGATTCAAAGTCAGCATAGCCACTTAACATAATACGATAAATTTTAGGGTGTAATTGCGAAACTTGCTGTAAAAGTTGGGCTCCATCCATTTTAGGCATGCGCATATCAGAAATGATCAAACTTACAGGCTGCTTTTGCATTATCAACAATGCTTGTTCAGCGCTTTGAGCGACTAAAACTCGGTAAGTTTGACGGTAAAATAAACGCTGTAGTGATCTTAATATACAGGCTTCATCATCGACACATAAAATAGTCATGTCTGAATATAAATCGAGTTCACACTCTTTTTTTAACATCTGTTCATCCTTGTTTATTCACTCAATACTATAATCTTTATAGGATACATATTTTTATCATTTTATTATAAAACAAAGCAAAAAGTAAAATTTACGCTATTATTTCATTGATTTAGGTTTTTAGTGATAAGGTTTTATTTATGTAGTATTGAGTTTTTCCTGTTAATTTTTACCGCGACAATAATTATGAGCTAAAATATCATATGTTGTAATCAGTAATAAATATATCAGAATAAATAATACTAAAGTAACTTTATTCACCTAAACAGGGATGTGATTGATTTTCAAAAAAATTATGTAATATGGACTTTACTAGGGTGTGATATGAAAAACATGAATAAACTGAGAATTTTATTTGTTGATGATGAAAAGTTAATACTAAGTTCTCTTAAACGTGTTGCGAGTAAATTAGACGCAGACATTATTACTGCAGAAAGTGGAGCTTTGGCACTTGAAGTATTTGCTAAGCTTCCGGTTGATGTGATTGTATCTGATATGAAAATGCCCAAGATGGATGGCATTCAATTACTTGAAAAAGTAGCTAAATTATCACCTGAAACAGTACGTATTGTATTAACCGGTTGTAATGATATGAGTATGGTTTTATCTGCAATAAATCAAGGACGTGTATGGGGGTATCTGAAAAAACCTTGGGATAATAATGATTTAATTATTACCCTGAAACAGGCGCTGGAATTACAACAAATATTAGCTGAGCGAACGCTAATGCGCCGCACAATTGATCAATTTCAGCAATACCGTAAAACAAAGTTTGAGGGATTTATTGGTGATTCAGTCCCTATGCAATTTGTCTACTCTTGTATTGAACAATGTTCTTCAAGTAATGCCTCAGTTTTTATTACCGGCCCCAGCGGTTCAGGTAAGGAAGTTGCCGCGCAAGCAATTCACCGTTTAAGTAACAGAAGTAAAAATAGTTTTGTTGCACTTAATTGCGCAGCAATTCCATCAGAACTAATGGAGTCAGAAATTTTTGGACATATAAAAGGGGCTTTTTCTGGTGCCATATCCAATAGAAATGGTGCTGCCACACTTGCCGATGGAGGAAGTTTGTTTCTAGATGAGATTGGTGAAATGGATATTAATTTACAGGCTAAATTACTGCGTTTTATTCAAACAGGCCAGTTTCAACGGGTCGGGAGTGGTAAAGTAGAGCAAGTAGATATACGGTTTATTTGTGCAACCAATAGAGATCCATACATCGCAATAGCGGAACATAAATTACGAGAAGATTTATTTTATCGACTCAATGTCATATCAATATTTTTACCGCCTTTATGTGAGCGAGGTAATGACACCATACAACTTGCTACGCATTTTTTGAGCCACTACAGTAAAATTGAAGGTAAAGGTTTTGCAGGATTTTCTTTTATGGGGGAAAAACTGATAAATGATTACCCTTGGCCTGGTAATGTTCGCCAGCTACAAAATATTATTCACAGTGCGGTGGTTATGTCTGAAGGGCCGTTGATTTCAGATACCATTTTAAAACAACAGCTAACGCGGCATTTTAATCCATCAAGTTCAGTGTCTATTTTATCCAAGGAAAAGTCACTCTATGGTGTGCAAGGTCAAAAGAGTACTAAACCAAATAATGGTAACCAAACGGATACAGAAATCATTTCTTTAGAAAAAGTTGAACGTTATGCGATAGAGCAAGCCATCCTAGTTTGCCAGGATAATATTGTAAAAGCGGCTAGTGAACTTGGGGTAAGCCCTTCAACGTTGTATAGAAAAATTCAACAATGGGAAACTGAAACTGCTGAATAGTCGTTGTTTTTAAATTTCAAATGAATACCCACTAGAGTGGCACAATGCGAAAAGAGGTTAACACGCAGCATTGGTATATGTTCTTTTTTATATAATAACTAATAAATACAAAGAGTTGGTTTTATTTTTTAATATTGGAATAGATCTTGAATACTTAACGTTAGGATGCGTCATAACGTTAAATATTTCAGGTCAGTTCTTATGGGATTCAGTCGCTTAAAGCAAAGTTTACAACCTTATTTTCAATTTCACTCTAATGCAGCTTGGTTGTTTTGCGCTCAAATATTTGCCAAAATTGCTAGAATAATCATCATTGCTGTATTAGCCGCGTTACCCATCATCATCGTTAATACCTATTGCATCTTTGAGCAGGCAAAAGGTTCCTACACCAATGAAACTATAACACGATTAGTTTTTCTGCTTATTACTGTCTCAATGCTTGTTATTTTAACACCAGAACAAGCTATGTATTTTACCATTGTTTACTTTTTAGCAGCCTTGGATGGCGTTTTACGCTTTATTTTGGTGACGCAATACAAACTAGAGTTTTAATTTTAATGTAATTATTTAACGGAAGAAAATTTCATGAATATTAATCCCCTACCTATGATTTCAGTAGTGATACCTATAATTAATGGTGAAAAGTATATTGAACAGAGTATTCAATCTGTTTTGGCACAAACTTATCATAATTTTGAATTGATTTTAGTTGATGATGGTTGTGCCGATGATACGCTGAGGTTAATAGAGCAATTTGAGGATCATCGGATACGTCTCATCCAACAAAAAAATAGTGGGTTATCTGGTGCTCGAAATACAGGCATAGAGGTCTCGCGAGGTTTTTATGTTGCATTGCTTGATGCCGATGATTATTGGGCTCCAGAAAAATTATCAAAACACCTTCACCATTTAAATACCCATCCAGACGTTGGCGTTAGTTATTGCCCATCATTATTTGTTGATGAAGAAAGTCAACTTCTCGGTGTGGGGCAATTTCCAAAACTTACCAATGTCAGTAAACAAGATGTTTTTTGTCATAATCCGGTTGGAAATGGTTCTGTGGCCGTTATAAGGCGGTCGTTGTTAAACGATATCGGATATTTTGGACTTAATCAGGATAAATATCGAAAAATGTATTTTGATGAAAGTTTACGACAATCGCAAGATATAGAGTTGTGGACAAGAATTGCGCTTACCACACAATGGAAATTCGAAGGTATTATTGAACCATTAACCTATTATCGTGTGGATGAAGAGGGATTCTGTGTAAATTTAGAAAAACGATTGCACAATTGGAAACATGCAGTGAGCCAAAATTATTTTAGAGACCCTGAATTTTTCAAAAAACATTACACGTTGGCAAAAGCTTTTCAACTTCGTTACTTGGCACGTAGAGCTATCAAAAGTAGTAGTCGAATCGCAGGGTTAACGTTAATTCATCAAGCATTATATTGCGATCTACGGATATTATCTCAAGAACCGAGTAGAACGTGTATTACTTTCTTGAATGCATGGCTTAAGTTACTTCCTGTAAAGCTTTATGCGTATATTGAAAAGTCAGTAATCGCATTTTTTGGGCATAAGAAAATCAGTTAATTATAGTAATGTTGATTTAAAATAATAGGTATTTGATGTCTGATTAAATAATGGTTTATCGATGGTGGTTTTTGTTATTTGAGTGAATTAAATTCGCAACCTGCATCTTAGCCGTAAGGGGTAAATAAAGTAGTTGTTGTGATTAATGTTCATTTTTCAAGATAAAATTTTTCTATCAACATGCTTTAGGATGAATCATATTTTTGAACCTGTTGTGTTAAATATCAACATTCGGTTGTTTGCAGGCATATTGACATCTTCTTTTAAAGATAGACCTGCCTTTGTCGCTAATTGACAAACGGCTTCAAAATCACGAATACCACTATTTTTATCTCGAGCTTTTAGCCAAAGGTCAAAGTTAGCATTGCTTTCGCTAGTGTATTTACCTTGGTAGTTAAATGGTCCATAAATGCATAGTACTCCGTTTGTGGCTAAAAGTTTTTCTACCAGTTTGAAAAATTTTTGTACTAGTGGCCAACTAATTATATGCAAGGTATTAGCCGTGAATAGGGCATCTATGTTTTCAGCTAATGCATGAACGCCTGCTAAATCGATCACTAATGGTCGTTTAATGTTCGGTGGGGGAAGGTCACCTATCCACTGATTAATAGCCTCATGATTAATTGATAAATCACTAGTTTGCCAGGTAAGAAAAGGCAAGTTTTTTGCAAAATAAACGGCATGTTGTCCTGTGCCTGATCCTATTTCTAAGACATGTGCTTGATTGACGAATACGCGAGTTAATATGTCGAGTATAGGCTGTTTATTGTTTTCACACGCTTGTGAAAATGGCTTTATCATTGTTTTTCTAACTTTTTAACGTTTACTGTAATACCCATTAGTTTAATTAAGGGTTCTAATTTTAATAACGATAAATTAACTTTTTTCAACTTTAAACGGTAAAAATTGTTGGCAATGCTTTAAATAGCGCTGCATCTGTTGTTGTTCTTCTAGGCAAAACTGCTGTATGGCCGGTCTAAATCCTAGATGTTTTATCCAATGATAGGAGTGAGTTAATACCGGCTCAAAACCACGTTGAATTTTATGTTCGCCTTGCGCTCCGGGATTAAACACTTGTAGCTTATGCTCAATGCAAAATTCAATCCCTTGATAGTAACAAAGTTCGAAATGAAGATTGTTTTGCGTTTGTGTACACCCCCAATATCGGCCATAAAGCTGGTGCTCGTCAAAGAAAAACCAGGCACAGGCTATATCATCGCCGTCAATGCTGGCAATCACTAATAAAATATTATCAGGAAGCGACGTTAGGGCACGAGCAAAAAAATCAGCTGTTAAATGGGGTGAATGCCCACGTTTTACATACGTTAATTGGTAAGTTAAGTAAAAAAAAGATAGCTCTTGTGGAGTTATATCTTTACCCAAAATTTGTCGTACTTTTATATTTTGTTGTGAGATCGCAAGGCGCTCTTTTTTTACATTTTTTCTTTTTCGTGCGGTAAACTTAGATAAAAAGTGACTAAAATCGTGATACTGATGATTGAACCAGTGAAATTGTACGGTATTACGCTGAAATACATTGTTTGAACTTAGTGATTCTTTAGGGATATCTTGCGCATACAAAATATGCCAACTATTAATATTTTGATCTAGGCAGTGCTCGGTTAGCACAGAAAACACCTTGGGTAGCTCTATATCACTTGTTATTAGCTTAGTTGTATATATTGGTGTAAAAGGGATTGTTGCCACTAATTTTGGATAATAAGGTTCATTATTTTTTTGGTAAGCTTCAGCCCATGCCCAGTCGAATACATATTCCCCCCACGAGTGCTGTTTGATATACATAGGAAGTATTGCACGTACATTGTTGGACTTTGACCATAACAAATGGTGTGGTTGCCAACCTTGTTTACTGCAAACGGATTGGCTGTGTTCTAAGGCTTTAAACAATTGATAGTTTATAAATGGCGAGCTAGAGTCAGCTAATGATTGCCAAGTTAATTCATTAATTTTATCGATAGAGTTTACAAATTCAGTTTTCATTACGCTAATTTATACAACCTATTGGTAAAAGATAACAAACGGATTTAACAAATATATCGTAGTTGACATGGTATTGTTAGTTTCATCAACTTTTTCATTTATACTCGTGACCATTTAACGTGCATGCTTTAGTGGGAGAAAAAAACGATTTATACTTTATCCATGGAACAACCGTGCTCCACAATCAAAACCTTGTCTAAATTGTTTTTAGCCCGTTCTAAGAATCGCTTGAGTAAAATAAATCAGCCTATTTGTGTTAACTCTTTCTTATATCGAATATTATTATTAACATAATGAGCAGCGCCTTCTGCGATCTTTAGTTTAGCTTTTTCACCGAGTTGTTTAATGACTTTTGCTGGCGAGCCTAAGACTAAACTACCGTCAGGAATGATCATGTTTTCTGTCACCAACGCATTCGCACCCACTAAACAATTTTTGCCAATTTTAGCACCATTTAGCACCACAGCATTCATTCCAATTAAACTGCCTTCATCTATAGAGCAGCCGTGTAGCATGACTTTATGACCTATAGTGACATTTTGATCAATGGTAATGGGAAAACCTTCATCAACATGCAAAATACTCCCGTCTTGAATATTTGAGTTTTTCCCTATTTTGATTTGTGCTGTATCGGCACGGATTACCACATTAAACCAAACACTGGCATTGTCACCTAACTCTACATTGCCTATTACACTGGCATTTGGTGCGATAAAACAGCTTTTTGAAATGTTTGGAGCAAGTTTACCCAACTGATAAAGCATATGTTTTTACCTTAATATTTATACTGTTAATTGATTGAATGTACCGAATTTTCACTTAACTTAATGCAATGTAACTTAGTTTACCTTTCTAATGGCAATGTTAAGGAAAAAACACTGCCTTTATTTATTTTGCTACTCACTGTTACCGTGCCTTTGTGAGCTAATGCAATATGTTTGACAATAGATAAGCCTAATCCTGTTCCGCCTAACTGCCGACTACGTGCTTTGTCTACGCGATAAAAACGTTCAAATAATCGTGATAAATGTTCTTCGGGAATACCACTGCCTTTGTCTTCAACACTTATTTTAATTTCATGGTCAAGCTTAATCACTGTTATTTTTATTTCGCTGTTGCCATTACTGTACTTAATTGCATTGTTTAGAAGATTGATAATTGCTTGTTCTATCAACGAAGAGTTGTGTTTAAATGTTATCTCTTCGGCGTTGTTTAAAATAATGTCAATATTTCTCTTTAACGCTTTATCTTTACAAAGAAAGATAGCGTTACTTAACGCTAAAGTAATAGATTCATCTACAAGGTTAATTTCATCAATTTCTGTTTCTTTTTCTATTCTTGATAAGGTTAATAAATTTTCAATAATACTTTCTAAGCGAATAGAATGTGTATGTATAACATCAATAAAATAAGCTCTTTTATCTTGGGGTAAATCAGGGAATTCTATTATTGTTTCAGAAAGACCTTGGATAGCGGTAAGAGGCGTTCTAAGTTCGTGCGATACATTGGCAACAAATTCTTTTCTTTGTAATTCAAACTCTTTTAGTTTGGTTATGTCATTAAATACTATAAGGGTGCCACATTTATTTTTATGTATATCAAGTAAAGGTGCTGATTGGGCAAGTAACACCTGTTCATGCTCAACGTCACGGTGAACTATTATTTCTTGCCCTACAGGCATATCTTGTTGTAAGGCAAATAAAATAAGGTTATGTAGTTCAATGTTATCAATAACATTTTTTAATTTTATACCTTCAATGTTTTTTTCTGAAATTTTCAATATATTATAGGCTGCTTGGTTAATACGAAGCACGTTTTCACTACTGTCAACGGCAATAACCCCTTCAACCATACTAGAAAAAACGGCTTCTTGCTCGTTCCTCTGATTACGAATGATTTCAATACGTTGATTTAATTGAATGGCAATTTCGTTAAATGCTTGGCCTAATTGTTCAGATTCAAGTGAGTCGTTTGACCTTAATTGCACGCGACTTGAAAAATCACCTTTGGCTAATCGTTGCGCTTGTACTTTGATTATTTCCAGTGGTCTAACTAACGATTTTGACATCCACCAACTAGCAAATGCGGTAATGATAATGAGAATAAAAAAGCCCAACGATACCTTATAATAAATACTCCACAAGGCATTTTGTAGTGTATATAAAGGGGTAGATGTTCTCATTAGGCCAATCATTTTGTCTTCTGCGATTATAGGCATCGCAAAATACATTGAGTCTATGGCTAGTGTGTGACCATACCTTGTTGATAAACCTTTACCGTTAAGTATTGCTTGTTCAATTTCAGGACGATTTTTATGATTATCCATTGTCGCGGGATCTTTTTTATTATCTCCAATTATTTGTCCTGATGGTAAAATAATAGTAATTCGTGTTGATGATTCGTCACCGAGTTTTTGAGATTTATTTTGAATTGCTTGATAATTTTTAGCTTGAATAAGCCGAGAAAATTCAGGTGTTAATATTTTTGCTCTTATTTCTAAGTCGTCAGCACGTTCTTGGTAATAGAAGGATTTAAATGACCAAAGAGCAATCATTACAATGGCGAGCAATGAGATAAATGAAATCATTAAAAAAGAGGGGTATAACTGCCAAAAAAGAGTTTTACGTTTTGTTTTCATTTTATCTTCGTCAGTGAGTCTTGTTGTTATAGATAGTTGTTATTGATTTTTTATATAAAATAATAGCTTGAAATTGAGAGATGAATACCTCAGCAGAGTAAATACTACCAATAAAATAATACTACATAAAGGTGTTTGATTAATAAGTTTCTTGCGAAGTTTAAAATCGTGTTTGAGAGTTGTTTCATTTATGTAATATCATTTCTTCTTTTTTATTCAGCCTACATAATTAACATTTAGTCGCCACAACCAAAAATACAGGGTACTCTTTTTCCTTTTTATTTATTACGTGGACAGTAAAAAATTGGATATTATCAAAGCCATTATTTTCTAATAACGTTTGCAGCTCATTACGCTCAAAACCGCAATGAAACACACCTTCACTACCTTCAGGGTGAAAACTACCATCCTCTTTATCAAGATCTGCCAATGCCACTTTTGCACCCGGCTTTAAATGCTCATAAAAGGTGTTTATTAGTTTAGATGTGTTTTCTACATGATGTACTGCCATTGCACTTATTATTAAATCAAACTTGGCATCTATAGGTTTATCAGTAATATCCTGACAGACGGCTTCAACCTTACCCTGTAATGTTGGTTTTGCAGTGAGCTTATCAAGCATTGCTTTAGATATATCTACCGCGACAATTTTATGCACAAACGGGACAACATGAGCGCTAATTAACCCCGTTCCTGCACCAAAATCCATAACATCCATTTGTTGGTGTAAAGGGACATGTTTTAATATTGATGAGCCTACTGCTGATGAAATCAACTTTTTCCTCTCACTAGCATCCCAATCTTTAGCTTTTTCATTAAATAAATCTGACATTATACTTCCTTATTTTTTTCTTTTTATCACAACTATAGGTAATTATCTAATCAAATATCAATATCTTGATGAACAACGTAACATTACTGGTTATATGTATAATGATTAAACAACAGTCAGCTGATGTCGTTGGATTTATATGTGAAGTATTATTATTTTATCTATGTCTTCAATAAAAATGCATTATGCTACAGGGCTAATAACTATGTAAAACACTAATAACTATGTAAAACACTAATTAAATGGATGTTTTATTAAATTATATGGGAAAAAAATGAAATATAAAGCTGTTTTGTTATCTATAAGACTGCCTTTTTTAATTTTAACACCAATGTGTATTTTATTAGGTGCTAGTGTTGTTATTGCAAGCCCCGAAAGCATTAATTTTTTATCTTTGTTTTTAGCCTTTATTGGCGCTCTTTTAGCTCATGTTAGTGTTAATAGCCTAAACGAGTATTTAGATTTTAAAAGTGGTTTAGATTTGATGACCAAAAAAACAGACTTTAGTGGCGGTAGCGGGGGGTTACCTCAACAGCCAGAATTAAGCTCTCATGTTTTAATTTTGGCTGTTACTTGTCTATTACTGATGATATTAATTGGCGGCTATTTCTATTGGCTTTATGGCGCCGAAATTTTGCCTCTTGGCATACTAGGGCTGTTAATTGTAGCGACATATACCCAATGGATTAATAAAAACCCGTTACTCTGTTTGATAGCTCCGGGGCTTGGTTTTGGCTTTTTGATGGTGATAGGTACTCAATTTGTATTAGTTGGGGAATATTGGGCTATCTCTTTACTAGTGGGTGTCATTCCATTTTTTTTAGTCAATAATTTATTATTGCTTAATCAATACCCTGATATAGAGGCAGATCGAAAGGTTGGTCGTAGGCATTTTCCTATATCCTATGGCGTAAATCACAGTACTAACGTTTATGGTGCTTTCGCGTTGGCGAGCATACTAGCGATTATTATATATGTTAGCTTCGGCTATCTCCCCATGTTAAGTCTTGTTGCTTTAACTCCAATGCCATTAGCGTTATTTACCTTTCTAGGAGCTTTAAAATATAAAGAAAAAATCGGAGAACACCCTAAGTATCTTAGCGCGAATGTAGCAGTAACCATTTTAACTCCTTTATTTTTATCAATTTCAATTATTATGGGATAGGCATTGTTAATTTAACAATACCATTACTTACTGTAATCCTTATCGTAAAATCAGAACAGATCTGTCATTACTGCCGTTAATCTATACCCATTGTGATTGTTTTTTATAAGCGTCTTAGTACCAGAGACCATAAAAACTTGTCTTTACAAAATTATTGCCTCGATTAATCATGAAGTCGTTAGATTTGCAATAAGTTGCCAATAACACAGGCCTATATTATCGGTGTGTTTGGCGAAACAATGTAGACAAGGTGGTAATAGGAGGGGGAATACATATTAATTAACCATGATAATTATTATGGCCTGTATTTTGCTAGTTACATATTACTACATTCACTCTAAACCTTATAAACGTTGAAAATATGGGTACATAATAAAATCCATTTTAACTATGTGATTTAAAAAATTAGTGAACCAAACATTTATATCATTGAACACAACTATGGCAATAACAAATACATTTTTTAGCGACAACAGTTATCTGTTGATGCTATCTATTTCTATCACAATTCGGAGGTTACAGAATGAAAAAAATTGGTCTTTTATCATTCCCAAGATATTATAATTACGGCACATTTCTTCAGTTGTATGCATTGGAAACGACGATAGAGAAGCTCGGATTCTCTTGTGAAGTGATAGATTATGACCGTGATAACACGAACGGAGCGATACATAACGCTACAGATTCTTCTTTCACGGGTCTCATTAAAAAAGTGTTGTCAGTCCGCCAGTTTTCGACATTGAAAAGTAGAATAAGTGATCGCCTATTTGAAAAGAAAAAATGTAAGCTTACGCAAGGACGAACGGCACTCTATGATCGATTTTTAGACAAACATTTTAAGCTGGGCAGTATTCGTTATACCGCATTTGAAGAATTGGTTAAATTGCCTCCACAGTGCGAAGCTTTTGTTGTCGGTAGTGATCAGGTATGGCATCCAGGCGGTCATTACGAAGATGCTAGTTATTTTTTGAAGTTTGCTCCCCAACAACAAAGAGTCGCCTATGCACCAAGTTTAGGTTTATCAGAAATACCTGGACATGCAAGAGATTGGATGAAAGAGCAGATCCTAGACATTCCATATCTTTCTATCAGAGAGAAGGAAGGGGCAGATGAAATCAAGGCACTGACAGGGCGAACGGCGCAAGTTGTGCTTGATCCCACATTGCTCCTTGACATAAAAACATGGAATAGTATCAGTGAGGAGGATTCAAATATAACCTCTAAAGAATATTTACTTTGTTATATTTTGGAGTCTGACAATTACATCAGGGAAACAGCTAAGGCAATAGCGAAATATCTCGATTTGGTCATAGTGGTATTGCCGGTCAATAAGCATGATATTATGGACTCTAATCCAGATATTATTAAGGCGTATAATACCGGGCCAGCTGAATTTGTTGGATTGTTCAAAAATGCCGCGTTTGTTTGTACAGACTCTTTTCATGGTACGGTATTTTCAATTATCTACAACTGTCCCTTTTTCACATTCAAGCGTCATAATAATCCTTCCCAGGCAGCACTTCATTCAAGAATGAATACTATCCTTGGTATTACGGGTTTAAGAGAGAGGGTGTTATATAAAGGGAAGGATTTGCCTGACAACGCAATGACCGTTGATTTTTCTTACGCCAATCAACAAATATCTAAAGAAAAAGAAAAGTCATTGTCATTTTTATCAGAATCTCTTGAATCTGCATCAAGTTAATGTGTATTAGACGTCTGAAATTAATCAATATGGCGCAGATAGAGGAGGAGTATTCAAGGGGCGCATAGTCAGTCTATGTAACCCTTGTCGTAAAATCAGAATTGATTTGTCATTACAGCTGTTAATCTATAGGTTTCGTAATTATTTTTTGTAAGCTGAATGCACCACGAATATCACCAATGTTGAACCCTGTAGCATTATCATTAGGATATAATAATGCTACTTTCTTGGTGATTTCGTCACCTACATTTCCGCCATGACATTGTACACAAACGCCTGCAGTCGGTATTGGCTTCATATAACGATAAACTGATTTATCACCTTGTTGTACCGTTTCAGCATATTCCATAGTTTTTAGATTTTCTCCTGCGGCTTTACGTTTTTCAAATTGATGTAGTACAGTTAATTCCCATTCATCCGGTGCGTTGTTTTCGTTTCTAACTTTCAGTGACGTTCGCGCTATGTCCCAACCTGATAAAGAGGAGTTCTGTTTGGCAATAGGTCCTGCTTGAGTATTACATACCTCTAATGCTTTTATTGGCCCTTCTGATTTCATCGACGTTTTTAATACGTGTTTTAAATCACTGCCAAAAGCTTTTACCAAAGAACGCGCTTCCTTAATATTTTCACTTGGAATCATTCCTTCCGCATTTGCCAGAAAGGGTGATATAGATAAAGTGCTAGCTAACACTACATTAATGCTCATTGACTTCATATATTTCATATACTTCTCCATAGTTATAGTGTTTTTTTAGTTCAAATTATAAAAATTCTAAAGATAAAATTAAGTTATCTTTTTAGTAAGTTATTTCATCAGGCTTATCTAATCAACCTTGGGACTAGGTAAGCTAAATGGGTCATTCTTGTCGAGCTATTAAAAATAATTAAGTAACTGTTTATAATAATTATTATTACTAGAAAGTTGCTTATGAGATCCTTGAGCAACTATTTTCCCTTGTTCCATCACAATTATTTTATCCATTTTTTCTAGCATTAAAGGTTTATGCGTGATGACCAGTAAACTTTGTTTTTGCTGCTTTACATGATCTAAAATATTAACCATCACTTCTTCTTCATTACGACGGTCTAATCCTTTTGTTGGCTCATCTAAAATTAGAACACTGGCAGAACGTAGTAATAACTGTGCTATTTGCAAGCGTTGTGCTTGACCGCCTGATAATCCTATTCCGGTAGAGCCTAGCCAAGTATCAAAGCCTGCAGGTAAACTATCTATAAAGGAGGTTAAGTTGACTAATTCACAGACATGGCGCATTTCTTCTTCTGTTACGTCATGTTTTGCTAAACGCAAGTTATCAGAAATACTGGCATCAAATAAATATCCCTGTTGACTCATTAAAGCAATATGCTCTCGTAAAGATTCTTGGTTTAGTAAGCTTAAATCAATATCATTAATCGTTATCCGCCCGTTACTCAGGTCATCTTTTACGGGAGTAGTTGAGGGTGCTGATGCAGCTGATACGGATAGATTAGCGACTGATAAATCGTGGGTTGATGAAAGTGCTAAACCTGTTGGCCAAAAGCCCATGAGTAAATTAACTAAGGTTGATTTTCCAGCACCACTTGCGCCAATAATCGCAACTTTTTCACCCGCTTTTATAGATAAATTAATATCAACTAAACTAGGTGATTGTTGCTCTGGATAACTAAAAGTGAAGTTTTCAAAATTAATGTTTCCCTGTTGAACTGACTGGATACCTATTTCGGTAGGTTTTTCTTTATCAATAATAGCGAATAGCCTAGTTGCACTGGCTAAACTTTGTGGTAACAACTGCAATGCTAAAGGCATACTGCTTACTGTTTCAAAGCTTACCAATACCAATAAAATAACCGCCACTAAAGACTTGCTGTCAACGTCGCCTGCGGACAATTGGGGTAACAAAACAAAAAAGCACACTAGCGCTGATAAATGAATAAGTATGAACGTTATAGCACTTAAACCGGCATTAATTTTCACTAAGTGATAACGCACATCATAATATTGCTTAGTCATACTGGCTATTGAGCGCTGATAACTGATGCTAACTTGATAAACCAATAGCGTTTTAATTGCGCCAATACCATTGATTAACTCTTCCGTTAGATGGCTCTCTAAGTGAGATTTTTCCTTGGATAGCGTTGTTGATGCAAAATAACTGATCACCGGAAAAATAATCGCCACAACGAGCAACGCACTTAGCATCACCCAAGCAATAGCGGGAGAGAAAATAGCTAATGCATAACAAACGATGGGTACTGATATTAGGGCAACTACCATCGGTAACAGTACGCGCAAATAGAAGTTATCAAGATTATCAATATCTTGTTGTAATCTTGCGAGCAGATCGCCTGAGCGTAAATTAATCCGATAATAGGGTAATAAAGGTTCAAGTTGCTGGTAGAAGTAATGACGTAAGTCAGCCAGTGCGTTAAACGTTGCCCTGTGCGTTAACATACGTTCAGCATAACGACCGGCTGTGCGCACAATAGCTAAAAATCGAATGATGGCCGCAGGCGTAAAGTAATTTACTGTTATGCCTGATGTTCCGGCAATAGCCATTAATGTAATAAACCAACCAGAAACTGCCAATAAACTGATGTTGGCTAACACCGTAATGACTGACAATAATGCGCCAAGCAACATCAAAGGTAACTGGGGCTTAAGTAAGCGGATTAAGCGGAAAAATACCTTCATAAATTTACCTCCATATACTTATTCATAGTGAAACCATTCCTGCGTAATAGCCATCATGGTTTAACAATGATTGGTGTGTGCCAGATTCAATGACTTTTCCTTGTTCAAGTACAATGATGTTTTTAGCTTCAATAACGGTATGTAAACGGTGGGCAATAACAATCACGATATGATTTTTAGCATAGGCATTTATTGAAGAAGTAATTATTTTTTCAGTTTGCTGATCCAGATGACTTGTTGGCTCATCCAGAATAAGCACATCGGGCTGATGATAAAAGACTCGTGCTAGGGCCAAGCGCTGGGCTTGTCCACCAGAAATTCCTGCACCGGCTTCGCCAATTGTACTCTTAATACCTTGCTCAAGTGTTTGTACAAAGCTTGCTAACCCCGATTTTTCAAGCGCTTCAAGCACCAATTCATCTTGATAATCGTCTGACATGGCGACATTAAACGCTAAGGAGCCATAAAAAATTTGTGCCTGTTGTGAGATCCATCCGCAATGTTTTAACCATTGATCACGGTTAGCAGAGGTTAACGGTTTATCGTTTATCATCACCTGGCCAGCGTTTGGTTGAACAAAGCCTAATACCATGTCTGTTAAGGTTGATTTTCCCGAACCACTGTCACCAATGACGGCATATAAACCGTGAGATGAAAACTCAATAGTAACGTTTGTTAATGCATTGCTCCGTTCGGGGTAGGCGAATTCTGCTTGCACAAGGTTGATAGTGAAAGGCGCTATAAAGGTGTCTTGTTGGCTAACTTGTATCTGTGGTTCATTAAGTACTTCAATCAGATCTTCTGCTGCTGAAACACCCGCCATTTTGGCATGATACTGGGTGCCAAGTTGTCTAAAAGGTAAATAAAATTCAGGGGCGAGTAATAAAACCCATAAGGCAAAAATATAATCAACATCGCCATAATATAATCGAAAGCCTAAAATAACGGCGACTAATGCGATTGAAATAGAAGCTAAAAACTCTAAGACAAATGAAGAGAGAAAAGCAATTTTTAAAATGCCCATAGTTTCATCGCCATAGTCATCACTGATTTTTTTGACGGCGGCTATTTCTCTACGGGAGGCATTGAATATTTTAAGCTGTGTTAATCCTTGGATAATATCCAAAAAATGACTGCTCATTCGCTGTAATTTAGCCCAATGCTCTTCGTTTAAACGTTGTGCTTTATGACCGATAAGTATCATGAAAAACGGTACCATAGGCGCGGTAAATAATAGAATTAATCCTGATTGCCAATCAATGGGAAATACGGCAATAAGTATTGCTAACGGTATAACTGCGCAGTAGGCAATGACAGGAAGATAGCCAGCAAAATAATCTTCTAATGAATCAACACCTTGATGCAGTAAATGCGCTACTTTAGCACTCCCCTTAGTTTGCGTGTAAGCAGGGCCAAGCTGAAATAAGCGATTAAGCAGTCGTGAGCGAATATTTGTTTTAATATCCATGGCACCACGACGGCTATAACATTCACTAAAGTAGCCCAATGCCGCACGACAAAGAATAACAGCCACTAATGCCATACTTATCATAGTGATGTCGGTAAAAATAACCCCATCACTAATATTAGTAAGAACACTATTACTTAAGGTATTACTTAAGGTATTACTACTTGAACCATTATTCAAACCCGCTTCATTACTAGCAAATATGACTAAATTAATAAGGTAAGCCAGTATTGCGGTTTGTACGATCATTAATAGTCCATTTAATGATCCCAACGCAATAGCCCGGCTTAACCTGCCGTGGGCATATTTTTTTTGAGATTTGAGCCAGTGATTAACCTGCTTCTTTTGCTGTTTAGTTTTCTCTGTCATAGTAATCCACTTAATACTGGCCCATTATTTTTCAATGCTGCGCATTCGTTTTACTTTATGGTTGATCGTCGCTATCTTGATCTTTAGCAACATTGTCTACATGCTGTTCCATTTCGTACCACATCACATTAATTATGCCCAAAGACACTGCGAGTAATACACCTAAAATCCAACTGAAATACCACATAATATTTTCCTCTATTCTTTTTTAATATTGCTGAGCTCAACTTTGCTTAGTTATGCTCAGCTTTATTTAACCTTGTTTGGTCATGTTTAGTCGCGTTATACCAACCAAATTAATAGGCTGTGTGATTGTTTTGCTCAATTTCAGCCACGGTAACGGTACGCCACATTTTTTTGTAACACCAAAGGGTATAACCAAGAATAATGGGAACAAAAAAGGCGACTACAGCAAGCATTAAACCTAACGTTCCTTCACTAGAAACAGTATCCCACATTAATAAGCTGTGATTTGGAATGCTACTTGATGGCATAACAAATGGGAACATAGCAATACCAGCGGTTAAAATTACACTGACAATGGTAAAAGAGCTTCCGATAAAAGCGGCTACTTTTACTGAGGTGCTTTTGTTTTTTATACTTAACAAAAGCGCAACCAAAAATGGTGTAATTAACCCAATAGCAGGCACTAGCCATAATATTGGATTCTCTTGGTAATTAGTTAGCCAAGCACCAGCACCTGTGGTTACTTCCTTAATTGTGGGTTGTGCTTGTCCCATGGTGTCAATAGTACTTACAACCCAATAGCCATCAATACTTTGCCAAACCATTACACCAGCAAGCGCAAAAGCCAGTGATAACACAACTGCCACCACACGACCAATATTAGCTGAACGTTTCGCCACATCAGCATCTGTGCGCATTACCAACCACGTTGAACCATGCATTAACATCATAGCGACACTCACTACGCCTGTTAAAAGAGTAAAAGGAGTAAACAAAGCGAAAAATGATCCGGTATAGGTTACGCGCATTAATGAATCAAACCCAAATGGCACGCCTTGTAATAAATTACCGAAAGCAACACCAAACACCAGGGGAGGTACCATAGAGCCAACAAATAATGCTTTATCCCAGTTAGTGCGCCATTTTAACGAGTCTATTTTACTACGATAATCAAAAGCAAGCGGACGTAAAAATAAACTAAATAGCGTTAACATCATCGCAAAATAAAAGCCGCTAAATGCGGTCGCATAAACTAAAGGCCATGCGGCGAATAGAGAAGCGCCTGCGGTAATAAACCAAACTTGGTTGCCATCCCAATGTGGACCGACAGTATTAATAACAACGCGGCTTTCAACATCTTTTTTGGCAACAAAGGGTAACAAACCCCCTACGCCCATATCCATACCATCAGTGACTGCAAAACCGATAAATAGAAAACCGATTAAGCACCACCATAAAAATTTTAATGTTTCGTAATCAAACATGTAGCTCTCCTTAAGAATTCTGGCTGCGAAGACCAGATGTTAACTCTGGTGCTTGTTCAAAATGATAACGTCCGGTATGTAATGAACTAGGACCTAAACGAGCAAACTTAATCATCAAGTACATTTCAATCACAAACAAAATGCTATAAACAATGATGAAGGCAACAAGAGAAAATAACACATCGCTTGCCGCTAAACTTGAGGTAGATAAAAACGTTGGCAATATTTCACTAATAGCCCAAGGCTGACGACCAAACTCAGCAACAAACCAACCGGTTTCGATAGCTATCCAGGGCAATGGAAGTGCAATAAATAATGATTTTAACAACCAACGTTTTTGTTCAATTTGACGTCGAGCGTTAAAATAAAAGGCTAAACAAAATAACACCAACATAATCATGCCAGAAGCCACCATCATTCTAAATGCCCAAAAAATAGGGGCAACAGGGGGGGTTGAATCTTTAACCGCCATCTGTATTTGTGCTTCGGTCGCATCAACTACATTATCGGTGTAGCGTTTAAGTAGTAATCCGTAACCAAGATCTTGTTTCGTTTCATTAAATTTAGCAATATTCTCAGGCGTGTCTTCGCCATTACGTAATTTAACTAAGTACTTATATGCAATCATGCCGTTGCGAATACGCGGTTCATGTGCTTTTTGTAAATCGCGTAAACCCATCACTTCGCCATCTAAAGAACGCGTGGCAATAAGGCCCAACGCATAGGGAATTTTCACTGCATAATGAGTTTCCATTGCTTCATCATCAGGTAGGCCTATTAAGGTAAATGCTGCAGGCGCTGGTTCGGTATGATATTCCGCTTCAATAGCCGCAAGTTTTACTCTTTGTACTTCACCTACTTCATAGCCTGATTCATCACCTAGTAGAATAACGGAAAATATCGCGGCTAAACCAAAACCGGCAGCAACCGAAAAAGAACGTTTAGCAAACGCCACGTCTCTACCTTTAAGTAAGTAATAACTACTAATGCTTAACACAAACATTGCACCAGCAACATAACCGCCTGCTACGGTATGAATGAATTTAACTTGCGCAACTGGATTAAAAATAATTTCACTAAAGCTGACCAACTCCATTCGCATTGTCATGTAGTTGAATTCACTTCCCACTGGGTTTTGCATCCAGCCATTAGCAATTAATATCCATAGCGCAGAAAAGTTTGTACCCAACGCCATCAAAAATGTGCCCACTAAATGCTGTCGTTTACTTAATCTTTCCCAACCTAAGAAGAACATTCCTACGAAGGTAGATTCAAGAAAAAAGGCCATTAAACCTTCAATCGCTAACGGTGCACCAAAAACATCACCCACATAGTGAGAATAGTATGACCAATTTGTACCAAATTCAAATTCCATGGTGAGGCCGGTGGCCACACCAATGGCAAAGTTAATACCAAATAGCTTTCCCCAAAACTTTGTCATGTCCCGATAAATCTCACGGCCGGTCATCACATAAACGGATTCCATAATCACTAGAATCCATGTTAAACCGATGGTTAAGGGAACAAACAAGAAATGGAATAGTGCAGTAATAGCAAACTGCCACCGTGATAATTCAACTAACGCTTCACTGATCATTTTAATTACTCTCCTTGTACTGTTTATTTACAGCACATAGTTACTGATTTTTACTTTTATGTTTAAAGACGTTTTTCCGAAATATTAATTGCTTAGAACTTATAACCTATTAAATATCCAATCCAATTCCATTCGCTTTCATAATTTTATCTTCTTTAGCTTTAAGTAGATTATAAGACATTAGGTCTGACTAAATTACTATTCATTAATTTAGTTTTTGCTAATGTTAATTATAACCTCTTTTTTACAAAATTTAAATGAGTAAAGTTTCGGCCAATAATTATATAAAATGATATGAAAATTTTATATTTTTGTCTTTATTCAATAAAGATTAACTTATCCCTAAAATCCCTGATAAAAGTACTAATGGTCAAACAAACGGTTGTGTAAACATTTTATCTAATCTTTAAACCACATTTACCTAGTATAAGCAATAAACATACCATAAATAAAATAAATGTAAGTAATTGAAATATAAGAAAATAAAAGCAAATGAGAATAGGTGATTAAAATAAGCTTTTAATCAAGACACAAATGACATTAAATAGCGTCAATCAGTGTCATTTTTGACAAAGTTATTTTAAGGTGAAATACAATTGGTACATCAAACTATTCAAGCAATTATCGAATCTGTTGAGAAACCAGCAATATTCATCACACATGATTACTCAATTGAAGCGGTTAATCAGGCTTACCGTGATACCTACACGACGAAAGTAATACTGGGGAAAAGTAAGTGCTACGGGGTATCACATAATTTCAACAAACCTTGTGATCAAAGAGGGGAAGCTTGTCCTCTATCATCATGTAAAGAAACAGGTAAAAACAGCTCAGCACTGCACATTCATAAAACAGGATCAGGAGATACTTATTGTAATATTTTGATGAAACCAGTTAAAGATAACAATGGCATGACGATTGGCTTTTTAGAAATACTCGAAAAAGTTGATTTTGCTAGTAGTATTAGTAGCGATAGTAAATTAATAGGTAAAAGTAGGCCATTTCAAGAACTCTTAAAAATGATCACTCGCAGTGCAAATAGTAATATCAGCATATTATTACAAGGTGAGACAGGTACAGGTAAAGAACTCGCCGCATTATCAATACATCAAGCCAGTAAGCGAGCTAATAAGCCTTTTATAGAGGTTGAATGCACCGGACTCAATGAATCTTTATTTGAATCCGAATTATTCGGTCATGAGAAAGGTGCATTTACCGGAGCTAGCACTCGCAAAGATGGTTTAGTTTGTATGTCAAATGGCGGCACTTTATTTTTAGATGAAATAGGCGATGTCCCACTTAATTTACAAGTAAAATTATTACGATTACTTGAAACAGGCTATTATCGACGTGTGGGGAGTGTTGAAAAGGAAATGGCCAACTTTAGATTGATTTGTGCTAGTCACAAAAATTTAGAAAAAATGGTGACAGAAGGCGAGTTTCGAGAAGATTTGTATTACCGTATTGCCGCTTTTCCAATAAGCTTACCAACACTAAGAGCTAGAAAGTCTGATGTATCAATTTTAGCAGAGCATTTATTATTAAAAAGTGAATTTTCATCGAAAAAATTTACTACTGAAGCGTTAACTGCGTTAGCTCATTATCATTATCCAGGTAATGTCAGAGAGCTTAAAAATATCGTTCAACGAAGTGCTCTATTAAGCGATGATGACTTAATAAACGTTGAAAACTTACCCAACAGTGTTATTGTTTTAAACAAGATAAATAACAACTCAACTAACCTGATGTCAAACGAAAAAGAGCACATAATCAAGCTACTTAATCAATACGGTAATCAACCAATAACTATTGCTGAAAATTTAGAAATAAGCGTTAGAACCTTATATAGGAAGTTGAAAAAACATCAGTTGAATATGAAAGTTTGAGGATAAATTATGATTTAGAAGCTTTAAACTCCTTAACGTATTTACAATCTAAACTCTCTAAGTAATCAGCATTATAAGCCTAAACTAATGCAATAAAAGAGAATGAGTTCGATTCTATTACTCCGGATGCCCTTTGATTAATAACCTTGGCTATGTATCTATAATAAGAAATAATAAACGTCTAACCAAGGTGATAACTAATTACTCGCAGCAATAAATCGATCAATTTCTGCTTCAACCATTGTAAGTGGCAATGCACCGTTACCTAACAATGCATCATGAAAATCGCGAAGACTAAACCTGTCTCCTAAGGCTTTTTCAGCTTTATTTCTAAATTTCCAAATGGCGAGTTCACCTAATTTATATGAAAGCGCCTGTCCTGGCCATGATATATAACGATCTATCTCGGCTCTAACATTAGCTTGAGATAATGAGGTATTACTAGAAAGGAAATCGACACCTTGTTGTCTACTCCAGCCTTGAGCATGTATACCTGTATCGATAACTAATCGACAAGCCCGCCACATTTCATAACTTAGGCGTCCAAAATTATCATATGGTGTATCATAAACGCCCATTTCAACGCCTAATTTTTCCGAGTACAACCCCCATCCTTCTCCATAAGCACTAAAATATAGCGCTAAACGGAACTTAGGTACATTTTGTAGTTCACTTGAGATAGCAGATTGATGGTGATGACCAGGTACTGCTTCATGTAATGTTAGCGCAGTAAGTTCATATAAAGGTCGTTGATCTAATTGATAAGTATTTAACCAGTAGGCACCACCACGATTACCACCAACTAATGCATTATTATATGATGCCGTAGTATAGTTTGGCGCGATCTCTTTAGGTACTGGCACAACACCGTAAGGATTTCGAGGCAGTTTTCCAAAAAACTCAGGCATCACATAATCTATTCGTTTGGCAATATAAGACGCTTCTTTGAGAAGTTCCTTGGCTGATTTTGCATAAAACTGTGGATCTGTTCTAAGAAATTGAGTGAACTCTTCAAAGGTGCCAGTAAAGTTAAGCTCCTTGATAATGGCGGACATTTCTTCTCGGATACGTTTTACTTCGCTAAGTCCGGTTTGATGTATTTGTCTAGCAGATATATTAGTTAATGTAGTGTAGGTTTTAATTTGATGAGCATAATAAGCTTTACCATTATTCATTTGCGCTGCGCCAATATTTTTTGAGGCGGCTTGTAAATATTCGCCACCAAAAAACTCAGTAAATGTTGTAAAAGCAGGTATCGCAGATTTTGATATAGCTTGCTTAGCATGAGCTCTAAGAAGTGTTTGGTTTGCTAAAGAGATAGTGTTATTAATATTCAAAAACGGTTTATATAAACTGCTTTTTGTTGGGTCTTGATATATCTGTGCCTGAACGGTAGGAAGTATACCTTCAACAACAATTTTTGGTAGCGTAAAATCGGTTTCAATACCGGTGCGCATATTGATGATATTTTCATTAAAATATCGAGGTATATCATTTAACCGGGAAATATAGTCTTGATAATCTTCAATATTATTCATCACCAAACCATTACTCATGTTAAGTACTGACAGATAAAAACTACTAAAAGTATTCAGTGGTATACGAGATAAATTTAATTGATAGCCATCTATAGCACCTTTTATTACCCATTGAAGTAACTGATGATTAATGCGATTTTCTGCGGAAAGTGTCTTAATATCAATATCGATTAAACGCGTAAGAAATACGCGCTCTGCTGCAAGGCGTCTATCGTTATCTTTCGATGATACTCGGTTAAGTAAATGATTATATTTATTCACGCCAGCACGAGTTGCAGATAAAGGATTTTCTTTTAATGAAAAATCCCATCTTTCATCAATAATTTGCGTTAACTGTTCATTGGCACTTATAGAGACTTGATCATCAGCCATTAAGTTAGTGCTATAAAATAAAAGTCCGATAAAGGCTAATAAGCTAACGATACTGTAACTTTTATTTAAGTTATTATTGTTCATCATTTCCTCAGTTTTCTCATGTAGTCAAGTATTTTAAAATTAATATTGTCATAGAATGTAATTAAGGATCAGTAAAAAAAACTTGCTGTTCCCACCAAATAGTACAAAACAGGTAAATTGATTTTAACCCTTTTAATTTCGTTAGGGGAAGTCGTTAAATACTTATTTCGATTAAATGGTAAAGACAATATAGGAAGTTTTTATTGGGTCAATAATAAAAGAGTGGTTACTATGGTAACAATCTCATATGGCCCACTGGATATCCAACAGTACACCGGAAAACTCTATGCGGTCAACTACGATGGCAGTAAAGCACCGCCATCTTTGGTTGGAATACCAAACGTTCAGGGACTAGATCAACAAAAACATTAACTCTGGCTGGGCTTATATTTAATCGACATTAGATAAATTCATGTGCTGAAGCCATATATTTAATATAAATTTTTTCCAAACATTAAAGGGATGGAGACAACTACGGTATATTTTGCGAAAATAATTCAAGGTTTTAACTAAAGGCTTAAAGGGAATTTTGAATTGAAAATTCAGCTATTTTTTTTGTTCTTTAATCAAGAAAAAATCTCTGAAAACTAATTATTCATCCTCTCCCTACATTGCTGTATAATCCCGCGTATTAAACAAGTACCTTAGTAAAGACATTAAATTTGCAATCAAGGTAGTTAAATCACCACTTATGAGGCTGCTCTCTATTAGTTAAAGCCCCGGTAATAAAATATAGAGCAAGTTGAGACAAAACATGACCGTAGAAAAATTTGACCCACAAGAATCTAAGAAAAGTAGTAATTCTGCCGAAAGCCAAACAACAACGTTAGACATTCCATCTAAAATGATTGAAGAGCAACATCAAGAAGTTGTTACATCACATCCAGAGTCAAAACGCGCTGCAAAGGTAGGCTTCGTAAGTCTCGGTTGCCCAAAGAATCTTGTCGACAGCGAACGCATTCTTACTCAACTTCGCACTGAAGGTTATGATGTAACGAATAGCTATGACGATGCTGAATTAGTGATAGTAAATACCTGTGGTTTCATCGATTCGGCAGTACAAGAATCACTGGATACCATTGGCGAAGCACTAGCTGCAAATGGTAAAGTGTTGGTTACCGGTTGTTTAGGTGTTAAGAAAGATGAAATTATTGAGCTTCACCCAAATGTTTTAGGCGTTACTGGTCCTCATGCTTATGATGAAGTATTAACACAAGTGCATAAACATGTCGCTAAACCTAAGCATAATCCGTTTATTGATTTAGTACCTCCGCAAGGGGTTAAACTTACGCCTAAGCATTATGCTTACTTAAAAATATCAGAAGGGTGTAATCACCGTTGTACATTCTGTATTATTCCATCCATGCGTGGCGATTTAGACTCACGTCCGGTTGGTGATGTATTAGGTGAAGCTAAACGTTTGGTTGATGCTGGCGTTAAAGAGTTATTGGTTATTTCCCAAGATACTTCTGCTTACGGTGTGGATGTAAAACATAAAACAGATTTTTGGGATGGTATGCCGGTTAAAACTCACATGCAGCAGTTATGTGAAGAATTAGCGAAGCAGGGCGTTTGGATACGCCTACATTATGTTTACCCGTATCCGCATGTTGATAAAATCATTCCATTAATGGCTGAGGGTAAAATACTACCGTATTTAGACATTCCTTTTCAGCATGCAAATAAACGCATTCTTAAATTAATGAAACGTCCTGGTAGCTCAGACCGCGTGTTAGAACGTATTGCCAAGTGGCGTGAAATGTGTCCTGAGTTAGTCATTCGTTCAACCTTTATTGTCGGTTTCCCAGGTGAAACAGAAGAAGAGTTTGAAGAGTTATTAGACTTTTTAGAAGAAGCACAATTAGACCGTGTTGGTTGTTTCAAATACTCGCCAGTTAAAGGCGCTACGGCTAATGCTTTACCTGATCATATTTCAGATGACGTGATGGAAAACAGACTGCAACGTTTTATGACAGTACAAGCAAAAATCAGTGCGGATAAACTTCAAGCTCGAATTGGTCAAGAATATCTCATTCTTGTTGATGAAGTGAATGGTCTTGGTATTGTAGGACGCTCTTATATGGATGCACCTGAAGTAGATGGTAAAGTTTATCTGTCTGATGACTTTGATGCTGAGCCTGGCGACTTAATGTGGGTACAAATTATTCATGCAGACGAGCATGATGTTTGGGGTGTTCGTGTAGAAGATGAAGAGACTTAGTTCTAGTTCCATATAAAATATTCACTACTCAGTTTTATTTTCTTAAAATGTTAAGCAATAATTTATAAATTATTGCTTAACATTCTTTTTTATCGCATTAACTTAACTGGGTCAATATGGTCTGGTTCATTTTCTTTTAAGTAAACCTCTTCTTCAGCCGTTAAATTCACGTCATCAAAGCCGTTTATCATCGGTTGTAGTTACTTGCGCAAGGCATGACCAACAGTAAGCAGATAAACATGCACAATAATAAATATTACAATTGCTGCTGAGATATGAATACCAGCTACCCAAAATAATAGTTCACTGGAGCGACTAGAAGTCCAGTCCAGAGAGAATAAAAAAGATAGAGTAACCCTGATAGCCAAATCGCGGGAAACAAAATTAATTTCAACGCTAGATAAGTTAATGCCTGCAAAGGTGCTATGTATGCAGTTATTGGGCATTTAACTCTCTTATTCGTTGATGTGGCATAGTAACTTTCCTCTCATCCTATATTCTCATTTTATGCCTTATTGTTCACTTTTTTAGGGTGTTTTCAGCCAGTAAGTTAAACATATATCTGACCATAGTAGTTGGTTTTTAAGTCAATTTATGTATTTGACACATGAAAATCTCTAGCGGTGCGCAAGAATATTTACATTGATTATATGGGGATTATTTATCAAAAAATCATTCCAAGAAGTGATGCTGAATATCGTCTAATAATACCGGGTATAAGTAATTTTAAAAAAACATATCAGGTATTCCCCCATAACAAAATTTAGGTCATTAAATCATTATTAAAAGTATGTGGTTACATAAACTTATAAATATTTTAAGGAAGATATGAAAGACTATAAACAGGAAGGATCAAAAGGATGTGAACACTGTATTTGGAATAACAGTTGTATTGGGTCAAAACTCCTAGAATATGCGCCTTATATTAAGATATTTCAGTCACATATGCTGAGTGTTAATGAACATGTATTTAACACAGGTGATATATTAAGCACACTTTATGTGATTAAATCAGGGGCGATAAAAATCTATGTGACTAATGATAGTGGTGACGAACAAGTTTTAAATTTTTCTCTTCCTAATGATGTCATCGGTTTAGAAGGCTATGATTCTGACCAATATGTCTCATCAGCTATTGCCTTACACACATCGTCAGTTTGTGCCATTCCACTTGCTGAGGTGAAAAAAATACTCAATGAGGTAGTTCCAGAATGGTTGTTAAAACTCGCTCTAGATAATTTCAAACGACATGGTCGTAATATTTCATTGTTAAATAAGAAAAAAGCTAAATCACGCATTGCCGCATTTTTAATTGATACAGCCGATAACTGTAAATCTCTTGGCTGTTCAGGCAAAGATTTTGAATTAAGCATGTCTCGTGATGACATAGGAAATTATCTAGGCTTAGCATCAGAAACTGTCAGTAGAACATTGACACAGTTACAGCAAGAAGGCTGGGTAAAAATGGAACGCCGCCAAGTAACTATTGTAGATATCCCTCATTTAAGTGAAGCGGCACAACATCGCTAACATTGGTCTATATTCGTGAAACAAGCGTGATTTTTTTGATGTGATTAGTCACACCGCCTAGGTGGTGATGTGTCTCTAAATCATGTTTTGTTATTTTGTAATGAGAAACAACAAAAGCCCAAAAATCAGGCTGATATAGCGAAACACTAGTGATAACAAAGTTTATGCTACAATTTAGTTATTGTTAAGCGACTTATAATTATATGAAAATAAAAAATACTGAAGCTTACCTTAACCAAAAAAATTCAGATTTACTTGATGATTTTCACGTGGAATTTGACCGCGGTCTGTCAACATCTGAAGCAAAAATTAGATTAGAACGTTTTGGTCCGAACAAAATCACTGAAAAAGAAGAAAGTATATTACACCGTATACTGCGTCGATTTTGGGGACCTATTCCCTGGATGATTGAGGCTGCCGCGATCTTATCAGCCTTGGTTAAACACTGGGAAGATTTTGTAATTATAACCATAATGCTTTTAGTTAATGTACTAATTGATTTTTTTCAGGAACATAAAGCTTTAAATGCGCTGAAAGTTTTAAAAAGTCACCTAAACCTTGAAGTTCGCGTATTACGGGACGGACATTACAGTTTGCTTCCCGCACAAGACTTAGTGCCAGGTGACATTATTAGAATACGCATTGGCGATATAATCCCCGCTGATGTTAAATTACTAAGCGGTGGCTTTGTGTCGGTTGATGAATCATCCTTAACAGGAGAATCATTACCCGTGACTAAACATGAGGGTGAATTGGCATACAGTAATACAGTAATAAAACAGGGTGAAATGCTAGCGTTGATTGTGAATACTGCGAGTAATACCCGTTTTAATACTGTTGTTGCACTTGTGGCTAAAGCTTCACTAAATGAACGCAGTCACTTCCAACAGATGGTAATGAAAATTGGTAATTTTCTTATCGTTCTCACCCTTTTTATGGTGTTATTAATTATAATTTCAGGCATTATTCGCCAAGAACCCTTATTTGAAATTGTTCGCTTTGCCTTGGTTTTAACCGTAGCAGCAATACCCGTTGCTTTGCCCGCAGTACTGTCAGTTACAATGGCGGTAGGTGCAGTTAACCTAGCCAAAAAGAAGGCTATTGTTTCTCGCCTTACTGCGATTGAAGAGCTTGCTGGCGTCGATGTGTTTTGCTCAGATAAAACGGGAACCTTAACAAAAAATGAAATGCAAGTAGCTGAACCTATGACCTTAAATGGCTATATAGAGCAAGAGCTATTTCTTTACGCGGTGCTTGCTTCGCGCCATGAAAATCATGATCCCATTGAAGTCCCTTTATTTGATTATATCGATACCCAATATCCTCATGCTAATTGGCAAGAATGGAAACAGCTGCAATTTAATCCCTTTGATCCTGTTAAAAAATTCACTTCCGCAATCGTTTGTCTCTCTAATGAAAAGTTAACTGTCTATAAAGGCGCTCCTCAAATTATATTGAAAATGGCTGACTTGTCAGAGAAAGAATACGTTGCAATAATGAAATGCATTGAATTATTTGCTACTAGAGGCTACCGCTCTTTAGCCGTGGCTATTGAAAAAGAAAAAGACAAGATTGAACTCATTGGTTTAATACCTTTAATTGATCCTCAAAGAGATGATTCCGCACAAGTTATTCAAACCATGCTAAAGCATGGAGTAACGGTTAAAATGATCACGGGTGATAATGCCGCAATTGCAAGTGAGATAGGACAAAGACTTGGTTTTAAAGAAGGCGTAATATGTTCTAAAGAATTGTCCTCATATGATGGGGAAAAATTGTTAAAAACTATTGAATCTGTTGATGTTTTTGCAGAAGTACTCCCAGAAGATAAATACCTAATTGTAGAAGAACTGCAAAAAGCAGGTCATTTAGTTGGCATGACGGGTGATGGAGTCAATGATGCGCCAGCCCTAAAAAAAGCAGATTGTGGTTTTGCTGTGTCCAATGCTACTGACGCAGCACGTGCCTCTGCTGATATTATATTGACCTCCCCTGGTATTTCAGTGATTAATCATGCTATAGAGCAGGCTAGAATTACTTTTGAAAGAATGAAGAGTTACGCCACTTTTCGTGTTGCAGAAACTATTCGAATTGTGTTGTTTATGACATTAAGTATTTTAGTATTTAATTTCTACCCAATAACAACAGTAATGATAATTCTCTTAGCGTTATTGAACGATATACCTATTCTTGCCATTGCTTATGACAATACTAAAGTTAGTAGTCTCCCCGTTTCTTGGAAAATGCATACCTTACTCACCGTTTCTACAGTACTTGGTCTCGCTGGTGTTTTATCTTCATTTGTATTATTTTTCTGGTTACAAAAGCAAGGGGTTGCTGAAGAGACAATTCAAAGCCTTTTATTCTTAAAGCTGATTATCGCCGGGCATAGCACACTTTATATTACTAGAGCTGATGGTTGGTTTTATCAAAAACCTTGGCCCTCACCCTTATTACTTGTTGCGACATTTGGCACTGAAATACTCGGTACACTTATTGCGGTTTATGGATTATTTATTACTCCTATAGGCTGGGAGTTTGCGCTTTATATTTGGCTTTATGCCTTTGTTTGGTTTTTAATTAATGATGTAATTAAAATGGTGACCTATCATTTTATCAACAACTCATCTAAAAATAATAACGCAGTATAAGTTTAAACATTATTGGTGACATTAACCTTGCTTTTAGTGGTTGCTCTTTAATCCAGCTTAGTAAGCCTTCCCAATATTTAGTTCCAAATAGCACTATAGGTATAGGATAAATTTTATTTGTTTGCACAAGGGTTAACGCTTTAAAAAACTCATCGAGTGTACCAAAACCACCGGGCATACAAATATAGCCCATTGAATGTTTCACAAACATAACTTTACGAGCGAAAAAATAACGGAAATTTAGGGTGATATTTGGGTATGGGTTCGGATTTTTCTCCTTAGGTAAAACAATACTCAGTTGGATTTACTTTTCCATTAAATGAAAGCGAAAGTTATTTGTGGTAATGTGTTTAAAACTGATATGTAATGGGGCAGATATTTGACTTATTTATCGTTCCTCGCTACTTATAGCTCACTGTGTTTAGTTGTTTAGCAAGTCATTATTAACACTCTTAGCCTCAAATAATAATATGGAATAATTATCATCAATAGGAAAATCATGACTCAAAACATCGAAAATCAGCCTTATGTTTTAACAAATACTACTAACCATGTTCTTTGGTTATCTATGAATCGTCCGAAACAAAGAAACCCATTATCTTCAGCTATGTTAAGGGCTTTACATCAGCATATAAATGAAGCGAATGAAAATGATGACGTTCGCGTTATTGTTATAACAGGTGAGGGAGGTGTATTTTCTGCAGGTCATGATTTAAAAGAAATGTCAGGTAGAAAAAAAAACTGCGAGCCTGATAATGCCAAACGAGTCAAAACTGTTTTAGATGACTGCACACGATTAATGATGTCACTCATTGAATCGCCTAAAGTGGTTATTGCTTGTGTGCAAGGCACGGCAAGTGCGGCGGGTTGCCAATTGGTATCTATGTGTGATTTAGCGATTACTCAAGACAAAGCTGGATTTTGCGCACCGGGCGTTAATATTGGAACATTTTGTACCACGCCACTGGTCGGTATAGGCCGTAACATGCACCGTAAGCATGCGATGGAAATAGCATTAACAGGTGATATGTTTTCTGCAGAAGATGCCATGCGTTTCGGGTTGGTGAATAAGGTTGTAAAAATAGAAAACTTAAAAGAAGAAACTGATAAGTTAGCGAATAAAATAGCGCAAAAATCAGCTGTGGGTATTCATTCGGGTAAACTTGCTTTCTATCAACAAATAGATGAATCAATTGAAAACGCATATATTTCAGCTAGTCAGGCTATGTTGCAAGCTATGTTGTCAGATGAGTGTGATGAAGGTGTGAGCGCATTTTTTGATAAAAGAGAACCACAATGGAAAGGGCTTTAATGTGAGCTTAGAGCTGATTAATGATAGGGATGAGATTGAAGATAATAACATCATTGACACCCTAAAAAAGGTCAAAACTATTGCTTTGATTGGGGCTAGCTCAAAACCAGAGCGAGATAGTTATAAAGTGATGGCTTATCTAATAAAGGAGGGGTATCAAGTTTTTCCTGTTAATCCACTTCTTGAGGGGGCAACAATATTAAACCGTGAGGTGTATGGTTGTATAAAGGATATACCATCATCTATCGATATGATTGACGTGTTTCGACAATCTAAGTATCTATTAGATATAGTGGTTGAGGCTAAACAAGAAAATATTGCCCATATATGGACACAACTAGGGGTAACTGACATAAAGTCAGAATTATTAGCGTTAGAAAGTGGTATTAATATTATTGTAAATCGATGCCCTGCAATAGAAATACCTAGGTTAAATCTTTCGTTTAAAGTGGATTAATCATCTACTAACCAAGTATTAACTACGCGTTAACTCAACGTAAATTTTAACATAGCTCTAACTTCGTACTATTTTTAACTTGACTGGAGAGGAATACGCCAAATTTCTTCAAGTTTAAATGCTTTTTTTTGACCATTACATATACTCTCTGGCTAAGTAAAAAGAAGTGCGAAGTTAGGCGTCTTCTTATTGACCGTCAGGCTTTAAATAAGCGAGATCATCTTCATCATCAGCATGAAAATCGTAACCCCCCTCAAAATCGCCATTCAGCTCATTGGCAACCGTGATAGGGAGTTCTAATATTTCTGGGATATAAATAGAAATATTGACTTGTTGATCAATAATCCCCTTTAACTCGTTGAAATCTAACAAACCTACTTCTTGCAGGTATTCCCTAGTTAATAACGGTAGCTTTTGGATGAAGTGTTCTATGGAACTGTCTACTTTAATAAGCAGCGCAGCTTTATCAGTTACTGTAAGGTAAGTGTTTAACTGCTGATATAAAGTAGTAGTAAACATTTTTTTGTCACAATCAATAAGCAACAATGCAATTGCCGTATTGAGAAACTTTTGTAATTCAAATATCAACACGTCTTCATCAGTATCAATAAGCAGGGCGTTGGCACCATAGTTGGCAGCAATACTTTGATAAACGTTTAACAGCATAGCGCTTTGATAGCCTTCACTTATCAATGCCGTATGCATAAGCCTTATGTCAGACGTATCATTAATGGCTAACGCATAACTACTGAGCGAGACCTCTTCAAAATATGAGGGAGATACTTTTTTTAATTGAGTGTACTTTGCCCAACCGGCTCTAAAGCAATAAACGATACCTTGGGTTTTTAGTAACTCTTTTGCTTTATCCGTATTGTTATCGCACAGTTCTAATAGACCTAAGTTACTCAAACCAAGAACAATTTCACAGCCTTTTTTTATTTGATCGGCATAAATTATCGACAAGTTATCAGACGCTATTCTCAACGACATATCGGATAATTGTTGCTTAGTTTTATGCATAAATTCTGGCGTAAAATAGCCTTCACTTTCTCCATCTTTTAAGACTAAAAGTAGAAATGGGTGATTTCTTAACGCTGCAATTTTCATTGATGAATCCTAATAAATAACCTAACAAATTAAAGTGGCGCGAACATATCGTCGGTATCCATTTCAACAGCGGTGACTCTTTGTTTATTGGCATTTTGTTTTAACGCGTTTTCAATATTGTCGAGTGTACCATTGCTACTTACCGTCATGACTTCATGATAGGCCTCTTCGCTTAGCGATTTTATTTTCATTAACAACTCTTCAGTACTGCCAGACGTTTGTTCTTCGTCTTCTTCTAATTCTGAAAAATCGTGACCAATAAACGGTAAAGATAAATATAAAAGACCAAAGTCATCTTCAACAATGGCAGTTAACACTTCCAATTGTTTTTCTTCATCATCGGAAGAAAGAAATATTTGTGTTAATAAACTGTGTGCTTCAGTTTGTGCACAAAATACGTGTTCTTCGTCCATATTTTGCCAATAAGAGGGTTCAACGTTTAATAGCTGCTTAATTGATTCCGCGTCCATTAACCAGGTGGCAATAGAAGGGATAGTCGCGTCGTGCTCTCTAACAATTTTAGCGACAGTTAAAATATCCATTTCGGTTAACACAGCAAGCATGGTCTCATCACCTTGTTCAGAAGCAATGTTTTCTAATGAGGTGCCCGCGCGTCTACCGCTATGCTGCGCTTGTTCAATAATATCGGTAGCAAGAATTAATGCATTTTTTGTCAAGGTCATTCCTTAAAACTTATATGTTTATTAAAATAGGTTTGTTAAGTAAATAGCTTAATTAAATTTTTTAATGGGTTCTGTTGATTTAGTTACGTCAAAATAGTACAAAGACTAGTAGTTCTCATCATAATCATTTGAGCCATACTCATCGAGCTGATCATGTTCATCTTCTTCTGCTTTTAAAGGAGTAGCATCATAACCATTATAAAAATGAATGAGTAAAATGGCTGTTTTTAAATCCTGTTCTGCGTGGGTCATTATTTCAGAAATACAGGCTCTAGCATCAGCATGCACGCCCACAAATGGTTTGATCTCAGCCCAAGACGGTTCATCAGTAAGTTCGACTTTTGCTAGGTTTTTGCTATCAACTCTAACCTTGCTTGATATCGCCATCGCGAGTTGATCAGCCATGCCATTAAATAATAAAGGCATTTTTTTTAATTGTTCGAATAAATTAGATAAATAATTTGATAATAAATCAGGGTTTTCAGGATCAGCTAATGAGATCATATTTTCTAAATACATAGAAAAATCATCGGTTAAATAATCAGGTAAGCTTGTTTCAGGTTGCATTCATTGTTTCCTAATTGAAAGTCTAACAGAAAGTCTAGAGGATAATATTATTTAAAGCCTAATTTAAAGCACTGTTCCAAAAAGAATCAGTAATTTCTCGGGGATCAGTTATTACGGTATAGTTGTTTTTTAAGTATAAAGAACGCTTTTTTGGATCAGAAATAACATCATAAGCCTGTTGAATTAGTTGAAATTTTTCTTTGGCTTCCGTGCTATCATTTCTATCGGGGTGATATTTATTAGCGAGTTTACGATAGGCTTTTTTAATCTCGATGGTTGTCGATACTCTACTTACACTTAACTGTTCAAAATAATCCATAAATTTCACTTACCTTTTGCTAGACAACTTTCAATGGCCGTTGACATGATTAACGCAATTCTACCTTCGTAATGACATTATTTACATCATTATGTTGTTTCTTTCTAATCAATCAAGTTCTATTATTACTCCAAAGTTAACGGTGAACCTTAACGCTCAATTTTAATTACCAGTTATAGTTACAAATTCTAACTATCACCTTTATACAAACAGGAGAATAAACATGAAAGCAATTGGCTACAAGCAATCATTATCTATCAACGACCCATTATCTTTAATCGATATTGAACTCCCACAACCTATTGCATCAGGACATGACTTATTAGTACGCGTTAGCTCAATCGCGGTTAATCCCGTTGATTGTAAGATTCGTCAAAATGTTTCACCTGAAGGAGATCAGTACAAAGTACTCGGTTGGGATGCTGTTGGTGAAGTTGTTGCAATAGGTGAATCAGTAAGTAACTTTCAGCCGGGCGATAGGGTGTTCTATGCAGGGGACTTAAATCGTCAAGGTAGTAATGCAGAGTATCAATTAGTTGATGAACGACTTGTCGGTAATAAGCCAAAAAGTTTATCCGATAGTGAAGCCGCCGCATTACCGCTAACGTCAATTACTGCTTGGGAATTATTGTTTGAACGTTTGGCCATTAAGCAACAGGCTCCTGACTTAAAAGAGCAATCAAACGATGTGATTTTGATTGTTGGCGCAGCGGGTGGTGTAGGCTCAATTTTAGTTCAATTAGCAAGTGTATTAACAGGTGCAACCGTTATTGCTAGCGCCTCTCGTGAAAGCTCAGCAAAATGGGTGAAAAAATTGGGTGCGGATTATGTCGTTGATCACTCCAAGCCATTAGAGGAACAAGTTAATCAACTTAATATCGGGCAAGTAACGCATGTTGCTAGTTTAACGCACACAGATTCATATCTAGATAGCTATGTTGAATTGTTAGCCCCAATGGGAAAAATAGCGCTAATTGATGATCCTCAATCGATTGACATCAGAAAGCTTAAACCGAAATGTTTGTCACTACATTGGGAGTTTATGTTTACCCGTTCAATGTTCAACACTGTAGATATCAGCGAACAACATAATTTACTTAACAAAGTGTCTGAATTGATTGACCAAGGTTATATCCAAACTACGGTGGGTAAAAATTTAGGAACAATTAATGCGAAAAATTTAAGAATTGCGCATGAAGAACTTGAATTAGGTAAATCAATAGGAAAAATCGTGTTAGAAGGCTTTTAAACGTAAGCCTTAATCTCTTTCATTGGCCAGTAGCGGCATAAGTCACTATTTTGAAGTTGGTGATAATAAATAGGATTTATTTAAACTGATGAAGAGCCAAACTAATGTGATAAGGAACAGTATTAAAAAAGATACTAGCGTATAACAAGGCTAATGATACTGAACTAGTTATTAATAAGGCATATAGATACAAAAACTCTTTATGCCTTTTAGCGAATCTTTTTATCTCTATGATAACGCTGAAGCGACGACCGACTTTGGAATCACTTCGCTGTAATCGCTTAACATACGCTGATACCAAGCATAAACCACATCGTCATTTTCTAAGAACTCTGTAATGCCTGAAGTGGCAATCCACAAGAAGGTACCGAGCAAACAAATATCGCTATAGTCTGGCTTATCGCCACCTAAATAGTTATTAGTCGCCAATAACTCTCTTACATAATCAAGCTCAGCTTGTAATCCTTGAATATGTTGTTCTGGGGTAGCGGCAAACTCTTCTAAAGTTTTACCGATTTTCTCTTCTCTAGTACGACGAAAATATTGTTGATCTTGGTCTGAAAGAATATTATAGAGATCTAAAATAAGAATTCCTGGAATATGCTTAGACAAAACAGTAGATACCCACAGATGAAACGACTCAGCTTTTGTTTTAGCTTTATCATTGGCAAATAAGCTTGGTGCGTCAGGGTATTTAGCTTCTAAATATTCAGCGATAGTCCATGAATCACTAACGACCTTATCGCCATCAGTAATCACTGGCAATAAAGGTTGCTCAGACACGGCAAATTTTTCTTTTTCAGTAAACCAAACTGGCTCTGTTTTATGGCTAAGCTGCTTATGTACTAAAGCTAATTTAGTCTTCCAACAGTGTGGTGCAAAACGTAGGCTACGATCTGCGCCTGCTAATTCATAAAGTGTAATCGTCATGATCTTTCCTTCAAATGGGTTGTGTGTTGTTTATGTACTATTTTTCTATGTACTGCTTGATTAAATATAAGTGTATGTGTGATTTTATTTATTATTTTTGCCCGAATAGAATCAACTTACCTGCTTCACTGACTGCAGAGCCACTATTCATCGTATCTGCTTTGGCATAAGCCTGAATCACCGCTGGACGCGCCGACATACGTTCAAACCATGCTTTAACATTAGGGAAATCATTAAGGTTTTGGCCCTGTTTTTCATAAGAACGTATCCACGGATAACTTGCCATATCTGCAATGGAATACTCCCCAGTAACAAACGATTTATCGGCTAATTGCTTGTTTAACACACCGTATAAACGGCTTGTTTCATTGACATAACGGTTAATAGCATAAGGAATTTTTTCGGTTGCATACTGCGAAAAATGATGGTTTTGTCCGGCCATAGGACCCAAACCACCAATCTGCCAGTACAACCACTGCAATACGTCGTAACGTGCAGCGCCCGATTGAGGTAAAAAGGTTCCGGTCTTATCCGCTAAGTATTCTAAAATAGCACCAGACTCAAAAATAGATAAAGATTTATCACCATCGTTTGCCGTTGGATCAACCAACGCAGGGATACGATTGTTAGGGCTTATCGCGAGAAACTCGGGAGTAAATTGATCGCCTTTATTAATATCAATGGGATATAAATTATAAGGCAGGCCAGCCTCTTCTAAGAAGATGGTGATTTTATGGCCATTTGGCGTAGTCCAATAATACAAATCGAGTGATGACATTAAGTATTCCTTTTGAAATTATCCTTGACAAGTATGTCAAAGATGACACTGATGTCAAGAATAAGTTAAGATACGCTATTGTCAGGATATCCACGAATGAAAATAAGTAGAGAAAGTATGGTTGGTACACGTAAATTTAATGAAGAAAAAGTATTAGATATTGCCGTTGACGTATTCTCTAGGAAGGGTTTTATCGCCACTACCATGCTCGACCTTGCAGAGGAAACAGGTGTACAGCGAGGCAGCTTGTACAATGCATATAAAAATAAAAATGTTCTTTTTTTAAAAGCTTTTAGTCATTATACCAACAACTTTCTAACGCTGATTGAAGGTGAATTACAAAACTCGGATGCTAAAAAAGCTTTTACCCAATTATTAAACACCGTAGTAGAGCGTCTATGTAGTGATAAAGAGGTAAGGGGTTGTTTTAGTACGCGTGCAATCATGGAGGCCGCACAAAAATGTCCCGACATTCAATTATGTCTTACCCGCTTTCTTGACGGCCTAGAAGTCATTATGAAAAACCGTCTTGAACAAGCGATAAAAGATAAGCAATTCGGTGGCAATGCACAATCTACTGCACGGTATTTAGTTGCATTAACTAGGGGTATAGCGGTAATTGAGCGGGTATATAATGATAAATCACGAATGACGGAAGTTTATCAAACGGCTTTAGAGTATATGCCTTTCAATAAAGTTACCTAATATGGTATGACAAGCATAACTAAGGTTATATCGATGATACAATTATTTATACACTAAGTTACTATCACAGGTATTACATTTAATGTCTGCTATTAACTATCTGTTGAGCCGAGAGTAATTTAATTTTAAACATTTACATGAAATCTTCTAAGAACCATGCCGCAAGTTCATGCCTTCCTTCAACATTCGCTTTACTGTAGATAACAGAAGCTTGTTGGCGAACGGTTTTTTCTTTAGTATTTCTTACACCACTAATCTCTTTAAAGCTCAATCCTTTTAACAATAACATCGCAACATCTTGTTCACTTGGCGTCAGTGACCATTGTTTGAATTGGCTATGAATAACGGCGCTATACTCATGGCGAGCATTTTTCATTTCATCAGAAATATTCCTAAATTTATCATCCGAGATTAATAATTCTTGTTTTAGCCTCGATATATCAGACGTTCGCGCATAAATATCTTTGATTAAATATAACGCACCAATTCCTGACACGATAACAATGAGACTTTCAGAGATAATATGCCAGAGCGGAACACCTAAAGATATATCAGTAAACACGTCAGAAAAATTTAAACACATAATAACAAGCAATATTATTGCTATAAACTTATCTCTCATAAAACCCCTTAACTATCAGTTGGATACAAAATAAATGGGCAAATGTACCATACTCAAGAATAACGATGTAAATAGCAAAAATCAACGTATGCCTAATGATTTATCAATATAAAAAAGTAATAATAGGATCATAAACTTATTTTCTATGAATCAATTATATGTCATTACTTTTTATAAAAAAATCATCAATAAGCATTAAATGCCAATATTCGTTATTTTACTTTTTAATAGTTGTATTAATTAAAATTTCTACGGTAAATGCTGCTGAGGGTATAAAAATGATTGAACTTTCATCATTAGGCAACTTTGAAACGAAATTTTCAGACGTTCAAAAAATTGAATTAATGAGAGGTCAAAACTTAATAGGCGAAATTAGTTACATGGCAGGTAATAATTATTCCGTTAGATTTCCCTTTGATGTACAACGAATTAGCTATCAGGTGAAAAATGGCAGTGTAGTCAACCAAGGAGAGTCAATCGCATTGGTTGAAGGCTATGATGTTCATCACTTTATTGATGAATACGAGACAACAAAGGTGTTACTTGAAATTCAAGAAAGGCACTTTCAAACCAATAAGCAGTATTTTGAGAACAAAACGATTAAAAGCTCACAGTGGATAGAGATCACTAAAAGTTACTATGAAGCCAAACTAAATTTTGAACACATTCAACATCTAATGTCTTTTTTACATATTGATGAAAATGAACAAATTACTATTATCAGCCCTAAAAAAGGCGTGATACAAATACCGAGTTTAATCGGGAGTAAAATGTCAGGTGAACTTGCCTTTGATCTTGTCGATATAAACGCCATTAAGGTTAAAGTTAACGTACCGCTTTTGACCGCATCAAATTTATCTCATTTTGACGTTAACTCAACCTGTCGTCTTAACATCAATAGTATTGAGAAAATTGCCGATAAGTTTCACCAAATAGTGTGGGCTGAGCCAGCCTCGATGGATTGTAAATTAATATTGGGTCAAGTCATAAAAGTCACTCCTATACAGAAAATGGATGGATATAAGATTGCCAAGACAGCTGTTTTTGAATTTGAAAATAATAATTATATTGCGATTAAAGTTAAAGAAGCACTGTCTTTGATTCCTATTAATATTATTGGTAGCAGTGAAGGCGTGTATATTTTTACGACAAAAGAAAGTATTGAAGGCAAACAAGGGCTGATCAGTTCAGTAAGTATTTTACAGGGTGATTTACTTAGCTTAGGAGCAGAGTAAATGTTAAACCAACTTATTAAGTTTTCTCTCACTCAGCGATTATTTGTCAGTATCTTAGCTATTTTAGTCATGTTTATTGGCGTGAAATCTTGGTTAGAAATCCCCGTCGATGCTTTTCCTGAAATATCACCAACGCAAGTTAAAATAGTTCTTAAATTACCCGGGATGAATGCGTTAGAAATTGAATCGCAAGTAACGCGAATTATTGAAACTGAGTTGCTTGGTATTCCTTCACAAGAAATGCTGCGTTCAACGACAAAGTATTCTATCACTGATATCACCATTGACTTTGAAGATGGAACAGATATTTATTGGGCAAGGCAACAAGTCAATGAAAGGCTAGTTAATATACTCCCAACGCTCCCTTCAAATATTAGTGGGGGTATGGCGCCAATGAGTACGCCTTTAAGTGAAGTTTTCATGTTCACCGTTGAAAACCCTGCATTATCACTGATAGAAAAAAGAGAATTACTCGATTGGCAAATTCGCCCTTTACTCAGAACAGTGGCTGGTGTGGCTGACGTAAACAGCCTAGGTGGTTTTGTAAAAACTTATGAAATAGTACCTGATATTTTACTGATGCAACAATACCGTATTTCTTTTGATGACATTGAATCTGTTATTACCCAAACAAATCAAAATGGGGGTATTGGCCGACTTATCAAAGGCAACGATACACTGATCCTAAGAACGGAAGGGAAATATGAAAACATCGATTCAATAAAAGAAACGGTGATTAAAACAAGTGCAAACAAAGTTATACGCCTTCAAGACGTTGCAACAATAAAGGTAGGCAGTCTAACACGCTACGGTGCGGTCACTAAAGATGGAGAAGAGGCAACTCAGGGCTTAATCATAGCGTTAAAAAACAGCAATACCGCACAAGTAGTTACCGAGGTAAAAAACAAACTAAAAATGATAGAAGCGTCGTTACCACAAGGAACAAAAATCAATGTTTTTTATGATAGATCTAACTTAATCAATACCGCAATAAGCACCATAACAAGTGCGTTGGGGCAGGCTGTTATTCTAGTTGTTGTGCTACTCGCTATTTTTTTAGGGGATATTCGATCTTCTTTAGTCGTTGCACTGTCACTACCCATGGCGGCATTGATGACCTTCATTCTAATGAAGCAGTTTGATTTATCGGCAAACTTAATGAGCCTTGGTGGGCTAGTTATTGCTATCGGTATGTTGGTTGATTCTTCCGTAGTTATTGTTGAAAATATAGTAAACAGACTTGAAAACAATCAACACTTACCTAGATTACACATCATTTTTAGAGCATGTAAAGAGGTGGCAACACCGGTATTTTCAGGCACAATAATCATTATTATTGTCTTTTCGCCTTTATTAATGCTTTCAGGGTTAGAAGGTAAACTCTTTACGCCAGTAGCACTCACCATTGTTTTTGCTATGTTAAGTGCATTGATTTTGTCACTGACCATTATTCCAATACTCGCTTCATTTTTATTAAAAAATGAGGCGGTTAAACCGCCTAAACTTGTTGTATTTCTGCAAAAGTATTATGTAAAAACGTTAACTAAAGTGGCCGACAAGCCAGGTGCTTTAGTACTACTGTCGTTAAGCGTATTAATTGTTAGTCTGGTACTTTTTAAAGATTTAGGCAAAAGCTTCATGCCTGTACTTGATGAAGGCGACATTATTGTACAACTTGAAAAATCTCCCAGTATTTCCTTAAAGTCATCCATTGATATTGATGAACAAGTTGAAAGGGCACTACTAAAAAGTATTCCAGAAATAGTACAGATAGTGGCCCGAACAGGTTCAGATGAACTGGGCCTTGATCCTATGGGGTTAAATGAAACGGATGTGTTTATGGAACTTGCATCAAAAAGTGAATGGCGCTTCGATACTAAAAAAGAATTGATTGAAGATATACGAAAAATTCTCAGTCAGTTTCCTGGTATGAATGTCGGTTTCACCCAGCCCATTCAAATGAGAGTTTCAGAAATGCTAACCGGTAGCACTGGCGATATTTCTATTAAAGTTTTTGGCAATGATATTTCAACACTTGCCGCGTTAGTTGAACAAATAACCGCATTGGCTAATAAAATTGAAGGCGCTTCTGATGTACAAATGGCAATCATTGAAGGCGGAAAATATGTCAATATAAAACTCATTCCAGCGGTAGCGAGCCAATTTTCATTATCTACAGAGCAATTAAGTCATTACTTAACGTCTCAACTTGAAGGGCTACAAATTTCTTCTTTGCTAGAAGGTAATCGTTCTATACCGATTGTTTTCAATGGGACAAAAAATAAGAGTGATAATTATAATGTGATATCCTCAATAAAGGCATTAAAACAAAAGCTTATTTTAATGCCTAACAACACGTTGGTAGCACTTGAACAGGTAGCTGAAATCACCTTTAAAACAGGCCCTTTGTTAATTGAAAGAGAGAAGGGTAACCGATTTGCCTCAGTAAGTGCCAATGTTGTAAACCGCGATGTGGTTAGCTTTGTAAATGAATTAAATACTAAAATAACCAATACTATTAAGCTTCCACCAGGCTATTCCTTATCCTTTGGTGGTGAATTTGAAAGCCAACAAAGGGCAACAAAAAATTTATTGGTGTTAATTCCTCTTGCACTTTTACTCATATTTATTATTTTATTTACCACTTTTAATTCAACCGCTAAATCAGCGCTGATTATTGCGAATATCCCGTTTGCTTTGATGGGCGGTATTATTGCGTTGTACCTGAGTAAAGAATACTTATCGGTACCCGCTTCGGTAGGCTTTATCGCGTTGCTTGGCGTAGCTGTGTTAAATGGCATCGTCATGATCAGTTATTTTGAACAAACGAAACTGTCATCACAAAGTTTAGTTAAACGCGTTATTGACGGTGCAAATCGTCGATTAAGGCCAGTATTAATGACCGCGACAACCGCCATGTTTGGGTTATTACCTTTAGTTTTTGCCACAGGCCCAGGGGCTGAGATTCAAAAACCTTTAGCAATAGTCGTTATCGGAGGGTTGATAACGTCCACTATTACTACCTTATATTTATTACCTATATTTTATTGCTGGTTGGAGAAAAAAAATGACTGATGTATTACTCTTTACGTTACATGTCCCCGAAAGCTTAAAAGATGAGATTATTGATCGGTTAATCAGTTTGCAAAATCTGACAGGGTTTAACTTAAATAAAATGAGCGGCTATAGTAAAGAACATAGCTTATTCGATATATCGGAACAGGTTGAGGGCTATAGAGCATTTTATCAATTTGAAGTACTTATCGCTTCAAATGAGGTGAGTATGCTTAAAGCGTGTTTAAACCCTGTTTGCCAACCCGCTAAATTAAGATATTGGTTAACACCTGTTATAGAAAGTGGACATTTTTAATATATACCCTTACCAATTTTATTTCCAAATCAGCGTCGCATAAGCGAACTTAGAACAATAAAAGTTAATTAAAGATAGTTTATTCTATACTTAATTAACGTATTATTTACGACAAAAAAGAGAGACTAATATGAATACTAAACGAGAACAAATTTTTGTGTGGAGTCGTAATATAAGGTTGTTTCATTGGATAAATGTAATCGCCATTACATTACTCATTTGTATAGGAACCCTCATTTTAAATGCCAAATTATTTGGGGTTAGCACGGATGGTAAAATTCTATTAAAAACAATCCATGTAATCGTAGGATATGTTTTTGCAATCAACTTACTTTTTAGGTTACTTCTTGGTTTTATAGGTAAATCATACGAAAAATGGGGTAAAATTTTACCCTTTAACAAAGGTTTTTCACAAGAATTAATTGACTTTAAAGAGCATAAAAAAGCAACCTACAAAGGGCATAACCCCGCAGGTAAATTGATGTTACTTGCCTTATTCTCTTTATTGTTCATTCAAATGATTTCAGGTCTGGTTGTTGCGGGAACAGATATTTACTACCCACCTTTTGGGCAATCTTTTGCCGAAAGTATTGCAATAGATAAACAGAATATTGAAGCCATTAAACCTTATTCAAAAGTTAACGTTGATGAAGAAGCCTATAAAGCAATGAGGGATATACGAAAACCATTCATTACCGCCCATTTTTATGCTTTTTATGGACTGATTTTTCTTATTCCTTTACATATTATAGGTGTTATTTTTGCTGAGAGAAGAGAAAAAACGGCATTGGTTTCTGCCATGATTACCGGTTATAAATATCTGCCAAAAGAGAAGGCCGAGTAGGTTTATACTCGCTTTACTTGAAGAGGAATTTATTGTAATTCAAGTGGAGCGGATATATAGGTTGACGAACACATGCGGTATCAATAGTTGTGTGAAAGTTATTTAGCTAAAGATATAGATTTTGTCGAACTAATTACTTAATATTGAATAAGGTAATTAAGGTAATTAAGGTAATTAAACAAATGCTTATAGAACAAGCTTTAGATTTTATCAAAAATTCAAATATTGGAATCCATACGGTTTCATCTGAAGGCATAATTGAATATGCTAACGATCATGAATTAAATATATTAGGCTACAGTGAAGAAGAATATGTGGGTCATCATGTGTCTGAGTTTCAATTCGACAAGTCATGTTTAGATCAAATGATGAATAAGTTGGTCAAATTAGAATCCTTTACAAACTTCCCTGCTATGGTCTATGGTAAGCACAAAGTGTTATATATGTTATATAATTCAAGTGTATATGAAAATGAAAGCGAATTTATTCACACTAGATGTTTTGGTTCCGAAATATCTGAAAGTGTATATTATGCCTGTAAACGTGAGTATAAAAAATCACTCACCCATAGGGTAGGAACGTTATCAAGTTACCCATAATAACTTATGTATATTTACATCATTAAATTAAGCTTATTTACCTTTGTTAAGTCTAATGATTGTCATGCCTAAGACCCGTTCACAACATATTAGTTTAGTAGATACTTCGTATTATGATATTTGCAGCCGTACGGTAAGCAAGGCGTTTTTTATCTATAATGTGCCCAGGCTGTGCTGGATAATTACTTGCATCTCGTATTACTGAAGTGAGCAAGTCAAAAACTGATCAACTAACGAAGTGCTTTAGCGTTAACATCAGTTATTCAGGAGGTACACTATTAACACTACGTTCACTCATGCCATAAAATAGGCGATGTTATATGTTAAAATGCAGCCATGCAAAAAATTAAATATTCTTATTTGATTATTGAAGAAAAGTGTTTAAAATCCGTGTCATTGTTTAGATAGCAAAATACTAGATAAGTCGTTTATGTTGTTTTATTTTATAAAATACTTAATTGACGTCGATCTTTATTATGAAGGATTTATTAGAAAGGATTTATTAGAAAGGAATTATTATGAAAAAAATAGCATTATATATCGTAAGCTTATTAACTATTACAACTTTAAACAGCCAAGCAACTAACCTGGCTATTGATATCAGTAACGATGTATTAAGCGTTGAAGCTGGCTCAAAAAATTTTTCACAAGATAATGAATTTTCAGTAGCAATGTTACATGCCGATGACGTTCATTTATACTCATTAAAAGGTTTAGTTACAGGCGTTTTAGAACAAAATAAAAACCTTGAAGCGGCTTTGGGTGGTAAAGCTTACGTTATCCGTTTTTTTGGTGAAAACATTCAAGGCTTAGGTCTCGGTGGTGAACTTAATTATAAAATACCAATGAATGACAAATTTCAACTACATGGTTCAGTTTATTATGCACCTAGCCCAACGTTATCAGATGATTTAGATTATTTGACGGACCTAACCATCACGGCAAGTTATCAATTATTAATCAATGGTACTGTGTATATTAACTACCGTAATATACAAGTAAATCAAGCGTTAGGTGGTGATTTAAAAATGGATAATGGTTTTAATCTTGGCCTTAAATTTTTATTTTAATACCGATTATTTCACATTATCCATAGGCCTAATTGTAATGTTAGGCCTTATTCTTTAAATGGTGCTTACTGACTAAATTTTAACAAAGGTAATTTTGTTGAAATTGCTGCGGTTAAGGCTAAAAACAGCATAGAAATCCATAAACAACTTTCTAATCCGTATTCTTGATATACCCAACCTGACAGTAATGTACCGATTAATCTTCCCATGGCATTAGCCATATAGTAAAAACCCACATCAAGCGATACACCGTCACTGCCTGCATAGCTAACAATAAGGTAGCTATGTAAAGAAGAGTTGACAGCAAAAACAGCACCAAATATGAGTAAGCCCATGATGAGGGATGTTTGTATATAAAAGTCAAAATGTAAAGCTAGTGCGATAGCAGCAGGAATTAGGGTTAGGTAACTCGCCCATAAAAAGGCAGTTTTACCCGTTGGTATATTACCTTGGTTTTTATTAGTACCTCTTCCTGTACTGTTTCCTGTAATGTGAGGGGCTATTGATTGTACTATACCGTAGCCAATTACCCAGCTTGCCATGAAGCTACCAACCCACCAATGATCCCAATTAAAGTTGACGGATAAAAAAACGGGTAGTGCCACAACAAACCACACATCTCTTGCGCCAAACAGAAAAAGTCGAGCAGCAGAGAGAATATTGATTGATGCGCTTTTAGATAAAATATCAGTAAATTTAGGTTTGTTTTTCGCTTTACCCAACTCTTCTTTTAATGTGATTAAACTAAATACCCACACGCATGCTAATAGCGAAGCCATGAGTATTATCGCGCCTTTAAATCCTAGTGAAGTTAGTAATAATCCACCGAGAAAAAAACCGATCCCTTTTAAGGTGTTTTTCGAACCAGTAAGCACAGCAACCCACTGATAAAGTTTCCCTTCATTTCCTTTAGGAACAAGTAATTTAATGGCGCTTTTAGCGCTCATTTTATTTAAGTCTTTGGCTATTCCTGATAATGCCTGTGCTGCCATTACATATACAATGGTTAGCATTTCAGCAGGAACAGCAAGCATGCTAAGGGCTATTATTTGTAGGGCTAAGCCAATATTCATGGTTTTATTTAAACCGAGATGAGCGCCTAACCAGCCACCAATAAGATTAGTAACTACACCAAATATTTCATAAAACAAAAACAACATGGCTATATTTAAAGGACTGTAACCTAACTGATGAAAATACAGCACCACCAGCATTCGTAGTGCGCCATCCGTTAGGGTAAATGCCCAGTAATTACCGGTGATCACCAAGTATTGTTTCACTTGTTTAGATAACTGCGGTGCTAACGCTTTTGGTGATAAAGGCCCCATGAGTCCCTAATCCTTGTCGGCCAAGCCTACCATGCGTACCAGTTCAGCTGTTCTATTAGCATAACCCCATTCATTGTCATACCAAACGTAGAGTTTTACTTGCGTGCCATTTACTACCATCGTCGATAAGGCGTCAATAACACTGGATCGGGGATCGGTTCTATAATCAATCGACACCAGCGGACGCTCTTCAAATCCCATGATGTCTTTTAGTTCACTTTCAGCAGCTTCTTTAAGTAATTTATTCACTTCTTCAACCGTTGTACCGCGAACTACTTCAAACACACAATCGGTAATTGATGCATTGGCTAATGGAACACGAATGGCATGGCCATTTAACTTGCCTTTAAGCTCAGGGAAAATATGGGTGATAGCCGTTGCAGAGCCCGTTGTTGTCGGAATTAAACTCATGCCACAGGCGCGTGCTCGGCGTAAATCTTTATGGGGGGCATCTAATATGGTTTGCGTATTAGTGATGTCATGAATCGTTGTCATCGATCCATGTTTAATGCCTATTTTTTCATGGAGCACTTTCACTACTGGTGCTAGGCAGTTCGTTGTACACGATGCTGCCGTAACAATAGGGTGAACGGCTTTGTCGTATAAATTTTCATTTACACCCAAAACAATATTTAATACGCCGTCTTCTTTTACTGGCGCGGTAACCACAACACGTTTCACACCTTGATCCAAGTAGGATTGTAACAAGGCTTTGGTTTTTATTTTCCCTGATGCTTCAATAACCACATCACAATGAGACCAATCGATGTCTTGAGTAGCGGTGATTTGCGTACAAGGAATAGCATTACCATTGATGATCATAGAATCACCATCATGAGTCGCTTCATGATGCCAACGTCCATGTATTGAATCAAACGTCATTAAATGGGCTAGTGTTTTGGCATTACCCGCAGGGTCATTTATATGGACAATTTCAATATCATCCCAATCAAATGCAGCGCGCATTGATAAACGTCCCATACGACCAAAGCCGTTAATACCTATTTTAATTGTCATAAATTTTTCCTAAATAGCTTGATAATAATCATAAATAAAAGCAAAAAAACCAAGGTGCATTGATTTTCTATTGTTAACGAACGCGTTAATATTCTGCTACGCAGTTACGCTTGTAACCACGTTTCAATGTCTTGACGAGACGGAATAGAGCCACTATGTACATTGACTTCATCAATAATGACCGCAGGTGTAGTCATTACGCCATAGCCCATAATGACTTCAAGATCTGTTTCTTTAACTACGTGTACGTCTACATTTAATTCATTCGCAATTTTTGTAATAACGTCAACAGTTTTTGTACATTTAGCACAACCAGTACCGAGTACTTTTATTTCTTTCATCATACTTTCCTCTTAAATTTAGGTCTTAAATTCAGTTTTAAATAAACGGGGTTAGAAAATTAAAAATCCAACCAAGTAATGTAAATGCGACAAGTAACAGCACGAAAAGTATGGCTAATAATCGCCACTGCATTACTTGTTTTAACAAAATAAATTCGGGAAAACTTGCGGCTACAGTACTCATACAAAAGGCGAGCGTTGTACCAATAGGAAGTCCTTGTGTTATTAAACTTTCCATCACAGGAATGACTCCGGTGGCATTAGAATATAAAGGTATGCCAAGTAACACTGCTGAGGGAACAGACCACCATTGACCATCCCCCAAGTGTTCTTGGATCCAGCCGTCAGGAACAAAACCATGCAACGCTGAGCCTAACCCAACGCCGATGATGACCCATTTCCATACGCGACCAAAAATTTCTAACATTTCTTCTTTTGCAAACGTATGTCTTTCTTTTAGGGATAATGTTGTAGAATTTTTGGCTTTCACAATAGAAGTGTTTTGTCCACGCTCTAACGCTTTTGCAGCAAAGGATTGCAACCAGCGTTCCGCTCTAATGGCATCAAGAAATACGCCACCTAAAATGCCAACAGACATACCAACAAGTACATAAATTAGCGTGAACTTCCATCCTAATAAGCTGAGTAACAGCAAAACAGCAACTTCATTAATTAACGGTGATGTGATGAGAAATGACATTGTTATGCCAACAGGGATACCTGCGGATGTAAAGCCTAAAAACACCGGAATACTTGAACAAGAACAGAAGGGCGTTATTGCGCCAAAACTAGAACCCAAAATATAGCCAACACCTTTATGTTTACCGGCTAAATAATCACGAACACGCTCTACATTCATAGAAGCTCTTATCAAAGCAATAAGGTAAATCATGACTAATAATAAAAAGAAAATTTTAGTGGTATCTTCAATAAAAAAATGGAGGGCATCGCCTAACTTTGTTTCTTTTGATAGCCCAAATATATCAACCACTAACCAAGTAGAAAAATCGGTAAAAATCTCAAGCATGCGTTGTTCCAAAACAGTTTTTTGTACGATTAATAAAATAAACTAAAGGTAATATAACCGCCAATAAAACAGAATTTGAGGTACCTATGAAAATAGCTGTAGCAGTGATATGATGCGGTAATTTCATCCTTTACATCCTAGTAATGTTTATTTACAAAAACTCGCTTTATCCGGTCTGTTTTGCATTTTATCTAGACGCTGAAGCTCGTTGTTAATCAGTGGGATATTATTTTCTGTGGTCTGTGCAATCACAGATTTAGCCCATAATGGGAGTTCAGGGTTAATACGATAAAACACCCACTGTCCCTGTTTTCTATCGATAATCACTCTCGCTCTTTTTAGGACGGCGAGATTTCGTGATACTTTCGGTTGGCTCTCTTCTTCCATTGCCTCCATCAATTCGCAAACACACAGTTCACCATAATAATGGGTAATCATTAACGTTTTTAATCGGATAGTACCGGTCAGGCATTTATAAAAGGAGATTGGGTTAACGTCTGTGAGTGAACTATTCACTTCAGTAATTACCTTTTTTTGTGAAGTTCTAACGCGATTAATCGCGTTTTGTTCTACCAGAAGAAACATAGATAAACGGTTATTTAATTCAGTTAAGGTGACAAAGAAAGGATCACTATCAGAACGTTCTTTTGGATCGGTTATATCCCATGCTAATTGTTTACCTGTATCAGTATAGCTTCTATATTCATTATTAGTGTTATTACAAAGCGTAATAACATAATCAAATACCTTATCATCAAACAGGTTGATATTTTTAGAGACTAAATTACTAGCATATACCCCAAATTTACTTAAGGCATTCATTGCGCGTGAATCCACCTCACCAGGGTGCGTGCCCGCACTAAAAACATCAAATTGATCATCGGCTTTATGCCTCAATAATGCTTCAGCCATTTGTGATCTGGCAGCATTTTCTGAACAGAGAAAAAGGATACTTTTCTTATTATGTTTATACATGTATCTAAATCAAATAACAAATAGGTGATTTATTGTATATATGATTTTTGATATATACAATGTTTGTGCAATAACAATTTTAGTTGAATTATGCATATTTAAGTAGCATGGGTATATTTCGATAGTGAATATAATTTAAAGTGTATTGATGGAAATGTCTGTTTAGTTGTCGTAAAAGCTCTATAATCACGGCTTGATTCTTCAATAACCAAATTGATAAGGCTAGAACCAATGAATACCAAAATATACAAGAGAGTGCTTTTCCTGGCTGATCATTTAATGGCAGCTGCACAAGAACAAAATCAAACGAAATTCGATGGTTACTATTTAGAATTAAAAGAACTTTGTGAAGCAAATGAAGAGACAGATAAAGACCATCCTGTACAGTGGGAAACACTTGCTGATTTTACCGATGACCTAGCATTAGCCGTGACTATTTATGAACAAGCGTTAGCCAAGGCTGAAGCGATTAACTCTAAAGATTTTCGCTCGTCGATTAGTTATTCAATTGCTACGCTGAAAGTTCAGTTAGGGGATGAAACGGGGGCTATTGAGCATTTAGAAAAAGCTATAATCAGTTGTAATAAAATTGTTGATAAAGAATTAAAAGCTGAAATTCATGACTTATTGGAAAAATTAAAAGAGTCATGAAATCTTTTATAGAATCTGTCGAGAAAACCCCGTGATCTTAGCGAAGCGAAAGTCGTGGGGCAGATCGTTTAACGTTATTATAGAATGCTAAGCCTCGTTCTGTGTCAGTTTCCTCATTTTGTAGCGTCAACATTAGAAAAATAAACGATGAGTAAACTTGATATTTGACATAGCCGTACCTACTTCTTAATAAAGTCAAACAAGTAAAGTTTATTATGTTGTCTTATCTGTTGCCAATATTTATTGGCGTTTTGATTATTGGTTACTCCGTTGGTAAGCCATATTGGCGAGAGTATCAACGAAATAAAATAAAAAACCAGCCTTTTAAACAGCAATGGCGAAACATAATCCAGCAAAGAATGCCTTACTTTAGAAAAATGCCCACCGATTTACAGCAACAACTAAAACAACATATTCAAGTATTCTTGGCGGAAAAAAACTTCATTGGATGTAATGGTGTTCAAATAACGGACGATATAAAAATTACGGTTGCGGCACAAGCTTGTTTATTGTTACTGAATCGTAAGACTGATTTTTATCCTAAGTTGCACACCATACTTGTTTATCCGTGTGAGTTTATTAAAGAACAGCAAAGTATGTATACAGATGGTGTACTACATACCAACAAAAAGGCATTAGTCGGTGAATCATGGGGTTTTGGAAAAGTTGTTTTATCTTGGCAAGACACGTTGGATGGTGCGAACATTCCAGATGATGGGCGCAATGTGGTGATTCATGAATTTGCTCATCAATTAGATCAAGAAAACGGTAAAGCCAATGGTGCTCCTATATTAGGTAAAGGGCAAAATTATAAAGGTTGGTCAGACGCTTTTTCTTCGCAATTTAAAAAACTTAAAAAGCAAGCGAAGACAGGGAAACCTTCTTTGTTTGATTATTATGGTGCCTCAGACCCTGCCGAGTTTTTTGCTGTTGCTAGTGAGGTATTCTTTGAGCAAGCTAAACAGTTCCATTATGAATATCCAATACTTTATCAGCAATTAAAACAGTATTATCACGTTGATCCCCTTCATTGGTAATAACATAATGTTTAAAGCAATGTAACTTGTTAGTTTTCATCAACTCACTACCGCTTTTTTCAGATTGGTGATTGTGACCCATGAGCATCAGTAGTATAAAGTATCGTTTTTAATAGCCAATCTATATCTCTTGGTAAAAAAAGCCCAAACACTTGGGTTTGGGCTTAAAAGAAGGCTCAAAGGGGATGGATGAGCCTTGTGCTATTTAACATCTTCAGTGATATGGTGAGCATTTTTTCTCTTACAATAGAAAGAAAAAATAAAAGTGATAATAACTATCTTGTTTCCTGTAATCATTAAGTGTAGTGCACGTTTTAATAAAGGCGAATTATTCACACTATTTTATTAGTTTTTTATGCTCAATTTATATTAATTCTATATTATGTAAAATCAATAACGGGTTTTCAGCTACTCATTATTTATTTAATGGTAATGTTATCAATGAATCTAGCTGTTGTTTCATCAATGTAACGATAAGTGGTTGTGCTTTAATATTAGGGTGGATACCGTCTGTTTGCATCAACTCGGGCCTTATTGCAATAGACTCCATAAAAAAAGATAATAAGTTAATATCGCTTATGTTAGCTACTTTACTAAAGGTCTGATTAAAAAGCTGATTATAACGCGCACCATAGTTAGGGGGGATTTTTATATCCATTAATAATACCTTGATACTTTTTTGTTGAGCTAATTGAATTATTTGTAACAAGTTATTTTTAATAAGTGAAGGTGGAAAACCTCTTAAACCATCATTTCCGCCTAATTCTACTAATAAATAATCAATATTTTGTTTAGCTAAAATTCTCGGTAAGCGATTTAAACCACCGGCTGTAGTCTCGCCGCTGATACTAGCATTAATTAAGGTATAAGGTGCTTTTTGTTGTTGTAACACTTGATTCAGTTGGTATACCCAACCTTGGTTTTCTTTCATACCAAAGCTTGCACTTAGACTATCACCTAGTATTAAAATAGAGAGAGGCTCACTGAACTGATTTTCACTTGCTTGGCTTGAATTAGTAAAAAACATCCCAAAACTAGTTATAATCAATACTAATATCGATAAACAAAAGAACGACTTTTTTATCATGAATTTAAATTCCGAAATTATTCTTAAAACACAATTACTTGCAAAACACGTTATGCTTGAAGATAAGCAGCTAACTTTATTGCAAGACATAAATTTAGCGGTATCTACAGGAGAAACTATTGCAATAGTTGGCTCCTCGGGCTCAGGTAAAACGACCTTGTTATCTATCTTAGCAGGTTTAGATTTACCCTCATATGGCGAAGTTTATTTGAAAAATAAACCATTGCATCAATTAAATGAAGAACAGCGTAGTCAAGTGAGAGCAGATCATGTTGGTTTTATTTTTCAGCAATTTCTTTTAATCAGTAGTTTAACGGCACTAGAAAATGTGATGTTACCGGCAGAGCTTGCCAATGATGATAACGCTAAACAACAGGCATTAGACTTATTAGCGCAAGTAGGATTGAGTGAACGGGCTAATCATTTTCCGGCACAACTCTCTGGAGGAGAACAACAACGAGTTGCTATTGCTCGAGCCTTTATTACTAAACCTGATATTTTATTTGCTGATGAGCCTACTGGAAATTTAGATAAGTACACCTCTACACATATTGCTGATTTATTATTTGATCTAAATAAGCAATTTGGCACAACCTTAGTGTTAGTTACCCATGATTTAATATTAGCTCAGCGTTGTCAACGCCGTGTTGAAATGCAAGGTGGGCGATTAATTAATAAGCAACACTTAGATCATACGAAGTCAGAACAATTAAATACCGATACCAAAATAATTCAAGCAGAGAATGTATGAGTTTTTTTATGGCTAATTGGGTAAAACAGTCAATACGTTTATTAAAACATGAACTAAAACGTGGCGAACTAACTATCATAGTGTTAGCCATCGCACTGGGTGTTGCCAGTGTTTTTTCCTTAGCGGGATTTTCAGGAAAAATTAAGCAAGCATTACTCAATGAAAGTACTAGTTTTATTGCAGCGGATCGTGTTTTACAGACAAGTAGAAAGATAGCTTTACAAGACAATATTACACAACCAATAGCTCTATCGCGTGATGCGATAACTCACAAAAGTCAGCAACTTAATATTAATCAAGCCCAACAAGTCTTGATGTCATCTATGGTGTTTGCTGGTGATGTTATGGCGTTAGTTGAAATTCAAGCCATCTCAAGTTCTTACCCGTTAAGAGGAGAGTTACTGGTAAATTATTCAATCAATGCAAATGAGTTAACAGCGGCAAATGCCCCAGAATTAGGCACTGTTTTTATTGAAGAGAAGTTATTATCACTACTTGAAGTGGCCATTGGAGATGTGATAGATATTGGTGAAAGTAGCTTTGTCATTAAAGCAGTAGCCAAACAAATTCCTGACGCCTCTTTTAGTGTTTTTACCTCTGGCGTTAAGGTGATTATTAATATTGCCGATCTTGATAAAACCCAACTAGTTCAACCGGGTAGTAGACTTACCTACAAATACTTATTTTCCGGCGATGTTGATGCAATAAAAGCGTTAACTGCTTGGCTTGAGCCAAAGCTTAATGATAGCCAACGTTGGTTTGATATTCAATCTAAGCAATCCCCCTTGGCTAATGCGCTAAATAAAGCAGAAAAATACCTATCTCTTGCTAGTTTGTTAGGGATTATTTTAGCTGCTGTTGCCGTCTCAGTTGCCAGTAGACGTTACGCTCAGCGTCATCAAAGCAGTGTCGGTGTTTATAAAGCGATGGGCGCCTCGTTAAGCCATATTAGAAAGTTGTATTATTTACATTGGTCGTTGTTAAGTGTTTTTAGCATAACACTTGGCTTACTTGTTGGTTATATCCTTGCACAGTTGGGATTTTATGCGATACAAGATTATTTACCCGTGCAACTAACAATGAATTCAGTTAACAATTCTAACTTTTCAGGGCTAATTACATTAGGGTTTTACCCGTTAATTATGGCTGTTTTTACTGGCTTACTTTGTGCGCTAGCATTTGCTATAACGCCGTTACAAGAGTTGATAGCAACCTCTCCGTTAGTGGTTATTAGAGGTGTAAATCTAAAACCAAGTAATCAAAAGTTCAGGGATCGTGTTGGCCAATTTCTGATTCCATTATTAGCACTTCTCTTATTATTATTCGTTTTTAGTAGCGATCTAATGTTAAGTGTTAGCTTACTAATTGGAGGTGTTATTGTATCGACTTTATTGTTGGTTTTTGGCCGTTTATTGATGAGGCTTAGTCGTAATATTGGGTCGAAAGCAGGAGCATCATGGCATTTAGCATTGGCAAATCTACAACGTAGGGCGCATGCCAATAGCGTACAGTTAGTTAGTTTTACTATCGCGATAAAGTTATTATTGATGATCATTGTTCTCAGAGGTGCCTTGTTGAATGAATGGCAAGCGCAATTGCCTGAACAAACGCCAAACGTGTTTTTAGTCAATATAGCCCAAAGCCAAGTTGATCATGTAGAGCAGTTTATTGAGCAGCAAAGTATTATCGCGAGTGATATTTATGCTGTTATTCGCGGTCGATTAACGGCTATTAACAGTGATAAAATAGCGAAGGAAGTTTCTAAAGAGCAAACGGATGGTAGTGATAATGGCCGTAAAGGGGTTGGCAGAGAGTTGAACTTAACCTGGCGAGAAGACTTGCCCAAAGAAAATAACGTAGTACAAGGTAAATGGTGGCAAAATGATTTAATAGATGCCAATAAACCACAAGTATCGATTGAACAAACGTTGGCTAAGCGCTTAGATATAAAATTAGGTGACAGTTTAACTTTTCAACTAGGTAGTGAAGTCATTACGGTTGATGTGAGCAGTATTCGAGAAGTTAATTGGCAATCAATGCAGCCTAACTTCTATATGATTTTTAATCCACAAGTGTTGGCTGATTATCCAGCGAGTTATATTTCATCTTTATATGTTTCTGCAGATAAAAAAGTGCAGCTACAAAATTTTCTCAGTGCTTATCCAACCATTAGTGTTATTGATGTTGATGTTATGATCGCGCAATTGCGTAAGGTTATCGAACAAGTATCGAAAGCCGTCGAATTTATTTTAGTACTCGTTGTTTTTGCTGGTTGCTTAGTGCTGGTTGCACAAGTACAAGCGAGTATGGAAGAGCGTGAGCGAGAAATAGCCATATTAAGAACCATTGGTGCTAAAGGAGCTTTACTACGTAATAGTATTTTATTAGAGTTTGTTGCCTTAGGCGCTATTGCCGGATTAATGGCCAGTGTTGCAATGGAGTTAACCGTTTACTTGCTACAAAGTTATTTATTTAAGATGCAAACAAGTTTTCATTTTGAGTATTGGTTATTAGGGATTGTTGCAGGGGCAAGTTTTGTTGGTGTGGTTGGTTTGCTAAGTTGTTGGCGTCTACTCAATATGTCGAGTGTTACTTTAATTCGTCGAACGATGTAACAAACTATGTAATTTATGTAGTGTAAAATGCTTATTCCTGTTGTATTTTAAGCGGGGATCTTAGAAAATTAACTATTACTTAATTATCACCTAATTACGGACCCTTAATTTATGGGCATTTCTGCTAACACAACAAGTATTGTCAAAGTTTTTGTGACTATCGCGGCAATTTTTATTATTTTAGCAGGTATTAAAACTGCCGCAAATTTACTTGTACCATTTTTATTGTCCTTATTTATCGCTATCATGTGTAATCCACTTGTGGCTAAAGCGAGTGAGTTTAAAATCCCTAAGGCTATATCGGTTATTTTAGTTATTGGTATTTTTGTTACAATAGCGTTATCTTTAGCGGGATTAGTGGGTAATTCGCTAAATGAATTGTCCCAATTAATTCCGCAATATCGACTACAATTACAAGAACAGGTTACTTGGATAACCGCTTTATTATCCCGTTATAATATTCAAATTTCTTCCTCTATTTTATTAGAATATTTTGATCCGGCTGTAGCTATGGGTATGGCAGCGAATATGCTAAGTGGCTTTGGTTCTGTTATGGCTAATTTATTCTTGATCATTTTGACCGTAGTTTTTATGCTATTTGAAGCGTCATCTTTTCCTTTGAAAATTCACTTTGCATTAGATGATCCTGAAATGCGTTTGAAACAAATTGAGCGCTTCTTAGCGTCTGTTAATCACTATATTGCGATCAAAACAATGGTTAGTGTTGCTACCGGTATTGTGGTATCAGTCATGTTATGGGCTTTTGGTTTAGATTTCTTTCTTCTGTGGGGCGTTTTTGCTTTTTTGCTTAATTATATTCCTAATATTGGTTCTATTATTGCTGCTCTTCCCGCAGTAACATTAGCCACGTTACAATTAGGTCTAGGTGAAGCGGGCTTTATTGGTTTAGGTTATGTTGCTATCAATATGATAATGGGTAATATGATTGAACCTAGATATCTAGGTAAAGGCTTAGGGCTATCAACGTTGGTGGTATTTTTATCCTTGATATTTTGGGGTTGGTTATTGGGTACCGTTGGTATGCTGTTAAGTGTTCCTTTAACAATGATTTTAAAAATTGGTTTTGAAAACTCACCAGAAGGACGTTGGTTAGCTGTATTATTAAGTGATGAAGAAAGTGTCGTGCAAGAAGCTGAAAAAGCCCAGTCAGTTTAAGTTTACTGCACCTGGCTCAGTTATTTTATGCGAAATTATGTTCAATAAAATATAACACTCTTATATAAGTGTCATCACGTATTTTTCAGGAGATAAAACAATATATTGCCAATGAAAATTATTTTGTGAACGTTTAAATATTTTAATACGCAGTAGTGCCCAGTAATGGGCATTTGTGATCAAGATTAAAAGTATGATTATTAACCCAAGTTTTCAGGTTCTTATCGATAACATTTTTTACGCCGCTAAACCAAAGAATATTTCTTCGATTTTTTGTTCTGTTTTTCCACCTTACCTTATATTTTTATTGCCTAAGGCGGCGCAGAAAGTAGCCATTGGCCAACAATGAATAGCATAATTTAAGCCTTAAATTAATAGCCTTAAATTAAAATAACTAAGCAGGCAGCACTTTTTTGTAGGGTTTAACTGTTACTTTTTTATAAACACCTGCGGCGATATAAGGATCAACATCAGCCCATGCCTGCGCTTGTGTTAAACTGTCAAATTCAGCAATAACTAATGAGCCTGTAAACCCAGCATCGCCAGGATCGTTGCTGTCTATGGCAGGGCATGGCCCCGCGACTAATAAACGTCCTTGATCTTGCAAATCTGTTAAACGGGCTAAATGTTGATCGCGTACGGCTAAACGTTTTTCTAAGCTATTTTCAATATCTTCACTATAAATTAGGTAGAACATGAGTTTTCCTATTTCTATTATTATTTGAGGTATAACTTAAGCTATTGTTCAAGTTATAAATTAAGGTATTACTTTTTATCTTCAGGTGATTCACTCATTACGCTTGACGTAATTTCAATGCTGTCTTCTAGTACTTCTGCTACTTCGTCAGTTTCTTGAGGAAGATACTTGTATAAAGCTAAGATAGATCCAATAGCAAAAGCTAGTGTTAAGCCAGTTAAGCCAAATACTTTAAAGTTCACCCATGTTTCTAAATCATAATTAAAGGCAACATATAAATTAAGCGCACCTAAAAGTGCAAAAAGAGCTGCCCAAGCAAGGTTTAACTTAACCCAAATAGGCTCAGGTAAGGTTAATGATTCAGATAAAAATTGTTTAATTAAATTTTTCTTAAAACCGTAATAACTCACGATCAGTGCTAGCGCAAATATCTCATTAATAATGGTTACTTTCCATTTTAGAAACAAATCATTATGTAAAAATATGGTAAGACCACCAAATACAGCAATTAAGCCAAAAAATATCCAATTTCGGGTCGGTACTTTTTCTTTTTTGATAACGTAATATAAAATTTGTAAAGCAGAAGTCGCTATTAAAGAGCCTGTAGCCCAATATATATCAGCAAATTTATTTACTATAAAGAAAATAATTAACGGGATGTATTCAAAAACAGTGTGCATATTTAACCTTAATTGCTAGCGCTGGAAATAGTTCATATTGGGTACATTTCAATTTTAACCAAACTTACAGTACTTTAATAGTAAAAAGCGGAGTAATAATTTTTAACATTAAAATAGCTTGAGTTTTTCACTAAACCTCACGTAATTATCAGTTGTAATGGGTTAATGAAACTGTAGAGGTTTATATCTTAAAATAAGCAAAACCTAAGGTATCAAAATGACCATAAAAAATAACAATCAGTCCTGCGCAGAAATTAGAATAGGCAAAATTAATGGTTGAAGAAAACTACACTTATAAACAAATAAAAGAGAGGTTAAGTGCTTGTTCTTTTTGGGACTATTAAACAGAATAATACATAACAAACCCTACTAGTGTATTAGATAATTACGTTTATGAAGATGGTAGGTCATAAAGATAGACATGCGAATACAAGTGTTATTAGAAACCTAGAAGCTGGGCATGTATCACGGTGTTAAGTCTTCTACTGGCACCAATACTACCAGCATATTTTAGTTGAGTTTACCTTAATCAAGTATAAGAGAAAAATTTGAAGCATTTTTGGGTTTATGATCAAAAAATGATTCAAATCAATAAATAACATATTTATAAAGCAACTAAAGCTTGCTCTAACATTGCGCGGATCTGTTCAACAATTTTAGTTTCAATTTCAGGTTCATATTGCTTAATTCTCGGCGTGTGTATATGTCCTGTAGGGATGGTGGAGTTTAATTCATCCCTTAATCGAATACTACGGTAAGATATTTCATTCGACAAATAGCCGCCACCTGAGCCATTTACAGCAATATGACCAGAAAGATTATTGAGTTTTTCTGGCTTGAAGGTGATTGGTTTACCTGAACTACCAATGCTAGTGACTTGATGGTTATCTATCACTTTATAATCTCCTTTAGCTTTTTTTATTGCCTCTATAGGCAAGCTAAATAAGACAAATTCATTACCGGGTAATGGCCGCTGATGGAGCTTAGGTATCACGGGTTTTTCTTTAGTGCCGCCAGACAATACATTTAAATTATCGGGAGCAGTTACACTGCGACGTTTACCGGGAAATCTTTCCAAATCAAATTCTTTGCGGCCCATACTCACGGTCACAATCATATCTACATTGTTGAGTGCGTAATAAGGTGCCAGTAAATTTTCGATAATACCTTGATCAAAGTCTTCATAGCGAACAGGTACCATAACAGTATTAATTTCAGCGCTGATGCCATTATATTCAATCACTTGACCATCAAGTAATAGTGCTGCAATACCTGACGGATTACTTTGATTTATATGACGATCAAGTAAAAAGGGGTCAAAACCGGTTAATAATATTTTTTTACTTGTGTCTTGAGTATAGGCAAGTTCCATTCGCCCCCTTGAGCCTTGTTCCAAGTCTTTTAATAACGCGGTCAGCTCTGTTTCACTGATATTGAATGCAGGTTTGGTCATACGTATTGTCTTGCTAGACATTAGTCTTGCCCAATATAATGGACGGTCGTCTGCGTGCTTACTAACCAATATATGCTTTTTCGCTGTTTGCCATAATTGATGAGAATATTCTCTCACCATATGCGTTGCTTCATTAAAGGTAGAAGCCTTTTGCCAACGACTGCTAAAGTCATCTACATTCTCACTAAAAAGGTTTACCGTATCAGGTATCACCTTTATCGCAGGCTCAATACGCATTTCTTCTGCTGTTAAAGTATTGGCAAAAACTGTTGCGCTAATAAAAAATGATGCTGCTATCATTGTACATTTTATTTTGAACATAATTTTCATAATTCATTAATATTTAAAGGTAAAATAACTAAAACGCATAGTAACGTTGTGTTATAACTATGCACTAAAACATATAATTAAAACTATGATGACTTAGGGCAATGCGCAGGCTTTTACGTGAATGTAACACAGGCACCATGGAATCGTCATTATCAAATATACGATTATGTTGTTAACGAATTACTTGCGCTAATTGAAGCGGTTTTTCCCGTTTCTGATAAACGTTCGGTTTCTGGACATTTGATGGGCGGACATGGCGCATTAACAATTGCCATGCTAAACTCTGAACGTTATAGCTTAATGTCAGCGTTTAGTCATATCAGTAATTCGATGAACTGTTCTTGGGGACAAAAAGCGTTTACGGCTTATCTAGGTAAAGATAAAACTAATTGGCTCAAGCATGATTTATGAGTGCAACCTAATTATTTACACTTATCTATTTACCTTGTGACAATTTGTACAACCGCCAGAGACTTTACCTGCATAGTAATAATTTGGCTCTTTAAGAGAAGCAGCAGTTCTCGCTTGATCAATTTTAGCCACAAAATCTTGCATGTGATCTTGTATGAACGCGTGATTCCCTCCTGTTTCTCCTTCCTTTAATGTAGCAGCAGTCCTTCCCATGTTTTGCAATGCATGGAGTACTTGCTGACGTAGGACTTCTGCACTCTCTTGAGTTGGCTCATATATGTTAATGAGAGCGTCATCGAGCAAGAGCATTTGCTGCGCTAATTTAGCCATATCAGAACGAAGCTCGGCGGGTTGAGTATATTTAAAGCCTGGGGGGTAAGTAAACTTGCGCATAGATTCTGTAAATTTATTGCTACAACCCGCTATGGCTGAACTCCCCATAATCAAAATAACAATGCGCGCATACCACAAAACTCTTTTTTTATTCATATTTGTAAACTCCATTAATATTCATTTATTTGTTAACTTTACATGGTGGGTTCGTTCAATCTAATCGACTCATCCTCGATTTCAAAAGGTTATTTCACAGTTCAAATTCTTTGTTTTTCATTAAATAGACGCTACGCTTTGGATCTTGCATTAATCTTTAAATTTCATTGATGACCACGAACGATATTAATGGGGTAGTATAATAGGGTAATAGCTTTATATCGGTGGTTGTTACCGACGGCAAGGGTCCACCCGCTATTACTTATATTACTCCTTACACAGCAACTTATATTACTGTTGAGTCGTTAGAGAAGCAACGGCTAACTTTACGGCCGTCAACAAAATATTCAGATTATCTTCAATAACCAACACTTTCTTAATGTTCAATGCTTGCCAACTTATCTGGTGCTCTATATATCCATAAGCCGGTCAAAATTCATTGTTAGTCGTCTTTGTTTTTGCATCTGCATGTCAGCCAAATTATTGAAAATTTCTTTCACTTTATTATCATCAACTTGATCTTCCACTAACTTGTATACCTCTATTAGCTTGTCACTCATTTTTATGGATAACTCCAAAATATCATTCATTGATTTTTTAGACTGAAAAACTTCTATATCAGGAACTTTTAATATGGCTTCATCATTTGCATATTGAAGCCAAATATCTAAAACACCAGAGGGTGTGTTTTTTTCAAAATGGTGTAATGATTCAACTAAGCTTTTCTCCTGGCTAATCATATATTCCAATAATAATTTTCTTCTTGGAATACTTTCTTGCTTTACTAAAAGTTCAAATAATTCACGCAATTGTAGATGGAACTCTTTCGTATGTTTAAGTACATCTCTGGCGCTTTCAAATCGCATAATATTCTCTTTGTTGTTAACCGTGATCATTATCTTTTTTATCATATAAGCGAGGTAATAAACGTTGATAATAATCAAGTTTATGACAGTTTCTCTTTGTTTTGGTAAAAAAAGCCTAATAAGCTAAGAGATATTAAGTTTAAATGACAACAGGTATGAGGCTGATCCTGTTATGTCATTCTCTCTAAAGAACGTCGAAATAGAGCAAGGATTACGATAAATAATGCGGCACCATGAAAAACGACTACTTGAGAAAATTCCATATAGTGCCTAGAAGGTAATAACCAAGTGAATGATATCATGTTGGCTTTCAATAGGTGTTAAACCGCCTGAGAGCATTACCATGGGAATAATGACCATCAGCACCAAAGGTGCAAATTGCGCCATGGTTTGGTCAGTAGTCCCCAAAAAAACACCTCAAAGGTATCACCAATAAGTGTTCAATTGTTCTATGCTCGCGTTCACGCAACAGTGCTGCGCTTATTAGGTAAAGCTTTAAATCTCACCATCTGATAAATTTTATTTTGGTATTCGATTTAAAAATCTTGGGGATGCCCAACAGTTAAATTTGGTTTCCCATTAATCGACTGCAGTTTTAGTCACTAGCATGTACAGTTTATTGACTCGCTAGTAGCTTTTGTGTTGCTTCGGCGATAACGACTTCTTCGTTTGTAGGTATTACTAGCACCTTAATATTTGAATTTACTTGGCTAATAACGGTATTGTGCTTTCGATTTTCTTTTAAATCAAGAGTAACACCAAGCCAAGTTAATTGGGCACAAATTTGTTCTCGTATTTGTGCTGAGTTTTCACCAATGCCTGCGGTAAACACAATTGCATCAAGGCCATTTAAGGTGCTAACCAAAGATGCAAGTTCGCGAGCGCTTCGATAACAAAACAAATCAATGGCTTGTTGTGCGTGTGGATCGTTACTTTGTTGTAGTACTTGCATGTTGTTGCTAATCCCTGAAACTCCAAGGAGCCCCGACTTGTGGTAGAGCATGTGTTCTACTTCTTCGATGCTCATTTTATAACAACGTAACAGATGGATAACAACGCCTGCATCAAGGCTTCCACAACGCTGTCCCATCATTAACCCATCAAGTGCGGTAAACCCCATGGTTGTTGCCACGCTTTGCCTGTGCTTTAAGGCACACATACTTGCGCCGTTGCCCAGGTGTGCAACAATAACCCGGCCTTCAGAAAGAGTACCAAGATACTCAGGTAAACAGCTAGTAATATACTGATATGAAAGGCCATGAAACCCATAACGAATGATGCCTTTATCGCTATATTCACGCGGTAAGGCAAACAGTTGTGCTAGGGTGGATTGTGTATGATGAAAACTAGTATCAAAACAAGCTATTTGGGGTAACTTAGGAGCCCAATTAAAGATGGCTTCAATAGCTGAAAGGTTATGTGGTTGATGCAATGGAGCTAGTGGGATCAGTTCTTTAAGTTGCGTAACAACACTAATGGTAAGTTTTGTTGCCGTCAAAAAATCACGGCCGCCATGCACAACTCGATGACCAACGCCCTTAATGGTGTAGCCGTGATTATGGCAACTAATCCAGTCAAGCAGCCACTGTATCAGGTCCTCATGCGTGGTTTGGTCATTAAAAACATCAAGGTCGTTTTTGGTTAAATCTATGTCATTAGCATCAAGGGCATAAAGCTTAGGGCATTGACCAATATCGACAATTTTTCCACCCAGCAAGGGTTTTTCTTTAGCGTTTGATGTTTTATTTATTACCAAGCTATAAAGTGCAAACTTAATACTCGAGGAGCCCGCATTAATAACAAGTACAGCATCGATCATAAAATAACCTTCTTACGATAATCAACATAACGCTGCGCCAATACACAAGAGGCAAGGCGCGATAAAGTTCCATCTGCACGGCTGGTTAATATAATAGGTACTGACGCACCAAGTACAATACCAGCAGATTCGGCACCGGCTAAATAAATAAGCTGTTTAGCCATCATATTACCGGCCTCAAGGTCAGGTGCAATTAATATGTCAGCATCCCCAGCTACCTTTGATTCAAGGCCTTTAGCGGCAGCAGCAGCTTTTGATATAGCGTTGTCAAATGCCAATGGACCGTCGAGTAAGCCGCCAGTTATTTGTCCACGATCTGCCATTTTGCATAAACTAGAGGCATCTATAGTCGACAACATTTTTGAATTTACCGTTTCGACCGCGGATAAAATAGCTACTTTAGGTGTGATAATGGCTAAAGAATGCAATAAATCGATAGCATTTTGTACGATGTCACGTTTGGTGTTTAGGTCTGGGGCAATGTTGATAGCGGCATCGGTAATGAATAATGGTTTATGGTAAGTGGGTACATCTAGCGCAAATATATGGCTCATTCTACGCTCAGTGCGCAAGCCTTTAGTCTTATGCAATACAGATTCCATTAACTCGTCGGTATGCAATTTACCTTTCATGATTGCATCAACGTTATTTTTCCGCACTTCTTCTACGGCAATATCTGCAGCGGCATGACTGTGTGGAGCATCAATCAATTTTATGCCTGTCAAGCTACACCCTACTTGGCTTGCAACAGCAGTGATTTTATCTTTGGGACCTATTAGAATAGGCTCAATGACACCTTGGCATTTTGCCTCCATTGCACCGAGTAATGATATTTTATCGCAAGGGTGTACTACCGCAACCCTTATAGGTGAAATGTCTTTTGTTGATTCAAGTAACTTCTCATAATGCGCGCCGTGTTCATGTAAATGTACTTCGGGTAATATAACTCTGGGTCGGCGAACTTTCTCGTTAGGCGCAATTACCCTAGCTTCTCCTGTTATAATAAATTCTCCATCTTGATTTAGGCATTCACATTCAAGCAATATCTGTTTTTTGTCGGTAATTTTTTCTTTTACTGTCACGCGTACCAATACCTTGTCACCGAGGCCTACAGGACGAAGAAAACTTAAGGATTGATTTAAATAAATTGTACCTGGTCCAGGAAGTTGTGTACCTAATACGGCTGAAATGAGTGCGCCACCCCACATACCATGGGCAATAACCTTATGAAAAATATCATTTTTCGCATATTCTAGATCAACGTGGGCAGGGTTGACGTCGCCTGACATTACTGCAAACAGTTCAATATCTTGCGGTTTAAGTACGCGATTTAATTCAGCTGTATCGCCTATCTCTATTTCATCAAAGGTTTTGTTTTCAATGTATTCCATGCTTTTTCCTATTTTATAGCAAATGGTATTACTTCAAGAGGTATTAAGCCAATACGTGATGCCAGCATCAACAAAGGTAATGTTGCCAGTGACGCTTTTAGCTAAGTCGCTAACAAGGCCGGTGGCTATATTGTCCACATCATCAATAGTGATTAGCTGAGGTTCAGGTGCTCGCTCCCTTGCATCATTAATGAGCTTATCAAAAGAGGCTATACCAGACGCATCACGAGTTTTTAATGGACCTGGAGAAAGTGCATTCACGCGTATACCGGGAGGGCCAAGTTCAGCAACTAAATATCGTACGAACGATTCCATTGCTGCTTTTACTGGCCCCATAATATTGTAATGTTCAACGACTTTTGCTGCTCTATAGTAACTCACAGTGAGTAAAAATCCTGCATTTTTCATTAAATGCTCTGCTTTATGTGCTATTCGAATAAATGAATAACAAGAAATATCCATCGCTTGTAAAAAAACTTCCCCTAGAGCAATAGGTGACCCGACCATGTAAGTCGTCTTGTGGGCAATAAGCGATTGAATGTAATATAAAGTCAAACCTCCCAAAATCGTTTCAATTTACTTAAATACAGCATCTAGTTGTGCATCGTTTTGCACCGGCCTACGAAAATGCCTTAGCGCAACCTGCTGCAATAGAGTGTTCGTTTGCAATTACTACGACTAATCCCCGTTTTCCTTCGAGTATATTCATCTCGATCTTCCGTAAGTTATTAGTCTTGCAATATATAGGTGCCTGGAGCATCACCTAGCACGCTTAGTTTTTTCTTGGGCGCACCCATGCTAGGTGGTGCAGTGAATTGGCTGGAATGGCTATGTAGCCATTTAGTTAATTCTGGCCACCATGAACCGTCATGATGTGCGTATTTAGCTTCCCAGCTATTTGGATCGGTATATTTATCTTCTTTTTTAGTGGTCGCTATTTGATAACTTCTACGCGGATGCCCAATTTCACTCACTATTCCTGCATTATGTCCACCGCTAGTTAATAAAAAAGTAACGTCGGTATCACTCAATAAATGAAATTTATACACTGAATGCCAAGGAGCAACATGGTCTTTTTGAGTGCCTACAACAAATGCTGGAGCGCGTATATCTGAAATAGAAATGGGTTTTTCGTTCACAAGGTAGCGACCTTCAGTAAGGTCATTATCTAAAAACAGCTTACGTAGGTACTGCGAATGCATTTTATATGGCATGCGGGTGGTATCGAAATTCCATGCCATTAAGTCGTTAATGGGCGTGCGTTCACCCATTAAATAATCATGTACCATGCGGGACCAAATCAAGTCATTTGAGTTCAGTAATTGAAAGGCCCCCGACATTTGCTTGGCGTCTAAATATCCTTGCTCCCACATCATATCCTCTAGAAAGCTAACCTGACTTTCATTGATAAACAACATTAATTCGCCAGCTTCTGAAAAATCTACCTGTGTGGCCAACAGTGAAACTGATTGGATTCTGTCGTCACCGTCTCTAGACATTGCCGCCGCGGCTATAGAGAGTAATGTGCCGCCTAAACAATATCCCATACTATGAACTTTGGATTTACCCGTTATTTTGCCAATGGTGTTGATAGCATCCATTACGCCAAGTTGCCGATAATCTGCCATACCCAAATCGCGGTCGTCTTCGTCTGGGTTTTTCCACGATACCATAAATACGGTAAACCCTTGCTCAGTTAAGTATTTTACGAGCGAATTTTTAGCCGATAAATCGAGAATGTAATATTTCATGATCCATGCTGGAACAATCAGAATAGGCTCTGGACGAACTTCCTCCGTCACTGGTTCATATTGAATCAGTTCGATTAAACGGTTGCGGTAAACTACCTTACCCGGTGTGACCGCAAGGTTTTTACCAACTGTATATTCTTCAGTACCTGCTGGTTTTTTATTGCCAATAGTGCGTTGCATGTCATCTATAAGGTTGTGCATACCCCGAACTAAATTCTGGCCACCTTCTTTTTTAGTTTGATCAATTAATTGCGGGTTGGTAAGCAAGTAATTTGATGGTGAAAAGACATCTAATAGTTGCCTAGTGGCAAATTCCATCACATTTTCATGTTGTTGAGTGACACCGTCTACGCCCGTTGTTGCATTTGACCACCATTGCTGATTTAGTAAAAATGACTGATGTAAAAGGTTAAATGGCCATTTTTTCCAAGCAAGGTCGATAAACCGTTTATCGAATGGTAAAGGTTCTATACAAGCGTCATTTAGCCCTTTCTTTGCAGTGCAGTTAGTAAGATAACTTGCTAGTCGAGCAGACTTCCTAGCGGATTTTTCTAAAAGATGAGCTTGTTTACCTGGAGATGACGCTAGATGAACTGCCCAATCAGTATAGGCGGCCATCAGTGCGCTTGGCGATAAACCTGATGTCAATTTTGACATCGCGGCATGTAGCGTTTTATCCATAGTTTCGTACGACGAATATTCTTTTTTCATGTTACATTCCTAAATTTTGTAGTCACTTATATTTACAGATACTTTTTTGGTCAAATGGAGTTGTATAGATGGGTTTTTCGAGCATGCGTGAAGCACTTAAAAGTGTACGTAACTTCATTAATAATCCTGCCTATGCAGTTAGTTCAGGTAATGTAATAGACTTGGATTAATGTAACACCTTGCACAATATAACTTTGTTATATTGTGTTGTCTTTGACTTAAATCAGTTTTTATAGGTTTTGAAAACCTATTACAGCCAGTTACTTTGTGAATGACCTTATTAACTGTATTTAATATAATGGTATGCCAATAGGCAACTTGGTTGAATGGGAGTGTCAACGGGTATTTGCTTTTTACCTTACCGTTTAGTCAAGCCTGCTATTAAATATTTATTTAATAGCAGGCTTGTTGCCTATTGTGTTGTCTAGGCTGTTTGTGTCTCAGGCATTGATGAAAAATATCCGAACTTGGGAATTCAATAATATAGTTAATTATTTAAACGCCTTATTTCAAAATGGAGGTGAAATACACAAAGTAATTGAACATGAAGCAAGTGATATGATAGTTGAACTACATCGCTAACAAGTTATAAAAATCTGAGGGAAGGGCCTTGGTGGAACTTGTACACTTTAAATCCCAATAGTAAATGTTGATCATGGCCTAATTTGTAACCTTGTTTTTTTATAAAGGCTTTTAGAACAATGATAGAATTTAGGTGATTCAGTTTGATTTTTATTAGTCAATTTCAATAACGACATTGGAAGTAGGGTAAGCACAACAGGTGAGAATTTCGTTTTCGCCAATATAAGCTAATGGGTACTGTTTATATTCAACAGTACCCTCTTTTAATAAGCATCGGCAAGCGCCACAAAATCCATCTCGACAGTGAAAGTGTGACTCTATATTTTCTCTTTCTAAGGAATTAAGTATCGTTTTATCTTCTTCGAGGAACACTATTTCTCGATCTTCGATAGTAAGACTAAAAGACATAAAAGTTATAAGTCGAAATCGTCAAAATCATCAGCATCTACGGTTGAATCAACCTGACCCACTAAATAACTTGAAATTTCAGTCTCTTGAGGAGCAACTTGTACATTGTCACTAACTAAATAGGCGTTCATCCATGGTAACGGGTTGCTTTTAATGTCAAAAGGAGCATCAAAACCGATAGCGGTTAAGCGTTGATTTGAAATATATTCAATGTATTGATTTAAAATTTCAGCATTTAAACCAATCATAGAGCCATCTTTAAATAAGTATTGTGCCCATTCTTTTTCTTGTTCAACCACGTCAAGGAAAATTTGCAAGCCCTCTTTACGCATAGTAGTACTGATTTCTTTCATTTCAGGGTCGTCTTTACCACTCATCCAGTTATTTAAAATATGTTGAGTACCAGTTAAATGTAACGCTTCATCACGCGCTATTAATTTTTATTCCGTCAAGATATACCCACATAAAAATATACGAATAAGACTTAGATTAAAATAAAATCAAGGTTAATGTAAAATTTAATGTAAATATTAATAAACAATGTTAGTGTGTTTGGCAAATTCCGTCAATACACATAACAACACAAATAATCTTAGAAGAATAAAATGAAAAACAACTTAGGTTCACGTAGTCACTATATACGTTATGTACGAACAAAGGAATTCGAAAGAGACTTTCCTCTCGTTTATTTAGAAGACGGTAAGGTATCTTTCTCTTTATTATCATTTACTAAAGAGCAGATGGATATTGGTAGAGGGAAAGATGCAGCACTAAGAAGAGTGTTTAAAGTCGTAGCAGATATTTATCAATTTTACCTAGCAAATGAGGATAAACATCAGGCTTATTTAGATAATGGCCATGAGCTTATCATCGATTATTTTAGCGCAAAACTGCATGGAACTATAAGAAACGGTGTGTGTGATTTAGGTTTATTTTGGAAAAGAGCTAAATATGCGGATGTCCGTAAGGGTATTACTCAATTTCAAAAGTATCAGAGCTATTGTAAAACTTACCTTAACGTAACTGAACTTGTAAGCGATGACATGATTCATCTAATGACGGTCAGGTATAGCGCTTTTGAAAAGAAAACTAATTTTAAGCTGTTAGAACATATTGCTTCAGTTAAAGACACAATGGCTGACGATAACAATCAAACAAGGCTAGATTATGATAATGAAGACTTTGATCAAGGTAACACTAAATTAATTAAGTACTTTCCGCCCAGACAACTGAAAGAACTTATCGATAGTGAAGAAAATATAAACTATAAAGTAGCCTATTTATTAAGTGGTTTCACCGGATTGCGAGAATCCGAAAATCTCCATGTTTTGGTAACCGATATTGTATATCAAGGTAATTTGGCTGAAGTTATTATTTCAGATCCCAATACAGGAAAAACATTTTCACCAGAAAAGAATAAGCTAGTTCCTAGAAAAGAAATTTTAAGTTCGTGTTTGCGGCAACATAAAGCTGTATCTGGTTTAGATGATATAAATATAGATTACTTATCAAGGCTTCCAGTACGTACCAATCTTCATTTAAAACATCGATATCATGCTGGTTGGAAAGGCGTTCAACTGCGCGACCCCAATGAAAAATATGGTCATTTACTTGAATGGACCTGCGGATATGCTCAGCAATTATTTACAAAACTTGTTCCCAAGTTATTAATGCAAAAAAGGCTGTCTCATCCCTACCTTTTATGTAACACGGATAATGGGATGCCAATGACAGTTGATGCTTATGAAAGTCGATTTAGACGTCATTCTGCTAAAGTGACAGGGAAAACACTGTATTCACATGTTATGAGGCACTTTACTGGGTTTTATTGTGCAAATGTTTTGCGGATTCCACAAGAAGATGCGAAAAGAATTCTTCGTCATAAAAGACTTACGAGTACTGATGTTTATTACAATTTCTCAAATGAAGAGATAAAAAGAAAAATAGCAATGAAAGATACATCTATATGGGATGAGTTAGATTTTAGTGATTGGGGTAATAAATGATAAATATAAATTTAGAAGAACAGTTTGATAAATGGTCAAACTTTGAAGGTGTTTGTAAAGTAGATTTTTCACTCTCAAAACTAAACTCTGGCTTAGGCTTTATATCAAATAGACCTGTCAGTTATAACGCTACTTTGGATACAATTGCTGTTGATACTAACAAACTAGAACAAGTTGGTGATTTAGCATCTTATTTAGATAGCAAAATTAAAGCTAGGTTTATCACTTTAGTGTGTGAAAAAATCAACACATTTCTGGTTGGCTTTGACGATCTGAATCTGTCATCTAAGAAAGTCATACAATCACCGTTTAATTTATTTCACTTTAAATTTTTGACAGATATAGCTAAACAAGATCGCAAAGAAAAAGCATATGAATTTATAAAGTTTACGGTAGAAAATAATTTTGACAATCTGATTTCAGGATTTCATCCTCAAAAATCAACAGCTTGCTCCTTGAATGTAGCAGAAACATTCAAGGGCTTTAGCGACCATGAGATCATCAAATATATATGTTTTTTAGCTCAACGCGTTGGATATAATTATTCATCTGATGGTCGAACTATTATTAAATATAAACAAAAAGGGTTTAATGATATTAATAGCATTATGGATACTCCATTAATTACCTTATTACCGAAGATGGTTTTTCATTTAGAGCCAAGCATCAATATTAAAGATCTTTCACTCTTTGAAACTGAGTATTTTTGTTTAGGTGAAGAAGGACAGAAATCAAGAACTATATTTTCTAATACAATTGAAAGAATATCGTTAATCACAAAGGAGTTACTATTTGAACTAGCTGACAGTAAAATTATCAAACTTCCTTTTAGTTTTAAGAAAGAAAGTTTAGTGCATGATTTAATTGAATACCTGCCAGATGATAATTTGAAAACTGAATTAATGACAGCAAAGTTATTGGAGACTAAGGACCGACATCAGACACGTTCATTAAAAGATTTTTACACTTCCTTATCTCTATCTTCAAATTGTAAATCTATGGTGGACTTCCCTGAATCTTTGCCAAGGGATGTGTCAGAGGTTATGAGAGAAGCTTATAAGTCTAAAGGTTATAATACTTCTAAGCACCTTCCAAATAAAATTCTAAGAGAGCTTTTTGACGAACTTGAAACTAGGCCAAATTGGATTGAACAAGTAGGTTTTAAGAAATTTAACCGTTCTTATCTTAGTGAAACAAGCATGAGGCGCATCTTAAATAGCGGTAATGAAAGGAAATCACTAAAATTAGGGTGGGCAAAAGGGTTAATTCCAGAGTCATTGTTCGAAGAAATTAGTACGTATACTGCATCTAACTGTAATAAAAAGACAATTGGACGCGTTAATCATTTTGTCGATTGGTATATATCTCTTTCTGATGAACACAAAAGTGAGATCAATAGAATAGTTGATTTTAATGTCATTATGTTCAAAGACCCCTTATTCAAATTTTCAGATAAAACGTTTTATGATTATTTAAATGGAATTGAAGCAGGAGATGGAACAATTCGGTATATTTGGTCAACAGTTCATCAAATGTTTGAGCATGTTATTAATGCTAGTCGATTATCAGATAATAAAGCTTACGCAAATCCATTTCCTGAGTCGAAAAAGGTTTTCCTTGCAACCCCTGTTAACAGCCAAACTACGAGAGCAGCTATGCCATCGGTTATTCATAAGATGGCTTTGGATATTTTAAAGAAAGATGACTACCAATTTGCAAAGGATAATTTACCTAAAAGTACTTTATCATTGCTAAATAAAGATACTGGCATTCGAGATAGTGCTTTTGCCTATAATATTCCTTACATTCTTCATATTTTATTAATTCTCCCCTTAAGGCTCCACCAAGTAAGATGGTTGGATGAAGGATTGTTGGACAGTCTAATTTGGGATATTAATGCGGGAGTGTTTATTAAAAATACTCATCCATTGGCAGGATTTAGATATCCTGATGGTGAAACACATTCAAAGAAATATAACCAAACGGGTGTATTTTCTTCTGAACAAGCGCAAGGAAATGAAAATTTAAATTTATATATCAATACAAATAAGACCAAAGGGTATTCATTACAAAAGAAGGGATATACCGGATATACAATCCCTTGGCCTCGTGAGTGCGATATTGAAGATGTGGTTGATGTTTACAATATACTTGAAAAACAAAGAGTTTTTAACAATACCTACTCACCATTGGATATTGAGCCTGTCAAAGTTATTGATGAAGATTCGGGTAAGTATGATGCTAAGGTCTGGGTAAATCTCCCATATTTCACGCCACTCTTTAGAGATTTGTCAATGCCTAGGGTTTCTGATGCTGATACAAGTCGAACTAACCTACATCTGCCTACTAAGGCTGATAATGTCAGAACGTTATTCAAATTATTAATGAAGGAAGCTGAAAAACAGTATAAAGAAACTTATCCTCAATATGCTGATCACATTGTAGTTTTTGGTGAAGATGAAAATTGTTTATTTGATGTACATACGCTTAGAGTGTTTGGAATAACTGACTTATTGGATCGGGGCCTTGATAAAGAAATTGTTAAAATATTGGTTGGGCATAATACTTCGATTATGACGTTGTATTATCATAAGCGAACTGAAGAGATGTACCGAAAACTCTTGTTAGAAAGCAAGAAGAAAGCTGGAGTTGCCACTGAAAATGAGTTGCTTTTTTTAGAATTTGGATTAAGAGATGGTGAGACTTTATTAGATAATTTTGGTTTAGTTCCTGAGTGGCAAAGTGATAAATTCCCTCGACCAGACATGGCAAAAGGTGGAAAACCTAAGGTTATGAAAGGAGGCGTTTGTTATAGTTTTGATTGTGAAACTGGTGGTATAAATATTAAGTATACTCGACAAATGGAGGTGTTTGAAATTTCATCAGTTGAAGGTGGTGCGCTCCGTTGTGGTAATTGTAGATATTGGAAAACAGGACCCCGGTTTCTTCTTGAGCAGATATACTATTTAAATGAAGTCGCTAGTGAAATAGAGGAATTAGTTAACCAACGCATCGATTTTTTAACTAAGTCACAAGAAGCTTTTAATAATCAAGATTATAAAAGATCAGAAATAATTTCAGAAAAATTTTCGCAAAAGGCTGATGAAGTTACAGCCCTTTTGGCTCACCGTGTGCAGGAGCTTAAAAGGCGAGATTTAATGTTGAGAAAAAATCTTGAAGTAGCAAAGCTAGATTCAAAAAATAATCAATTACCGATTGAATTTGGCAAAATATCCGATCCCGATAACCTACAATGGGAATCAATGGGGCTATTTGACGCTGCCATGGAGAGAACAACTCAGGCTGCTGTATTAGGTATTGTAGGGGAAGAGAATACAATCTCGATGATTCAATTAGAGAAGTTCTGCACTAAGTTGGCGTCATTATCTAAAAACTCTAATCCGTTATTATTTGTTCCTAATGATGAAATTAAACGGGCCGCAATATTGTATAAATTGTCAAGTATAACGAAAGAGCTTGGTCGTTCATTCGATGATGATGAATTTGATGACCCAAGAGTTTTATTATCAAATTTAGGAGAGGAAAAATTTATGAAACTAGGACAATCGCTGACTTCTCTTGAAGCTGATTTATTACAAATAGAGGAGAAGAAATAATGGATTTTTTATTTGCAGACAGCGAATCAGACAAAATGAAAGAAGAGGCTAAAGATAAAAGACTAAAAAATGGCTTCGAAAATGTATCAAAAGCGTGTCGGGCATTGCTTCTAGACGGGAGAAAACTTACTTATAAAGACATTGGTGACTATTGTGTTGAAAATTTTAAGACGCCTGGTAAAGGTGCATTTGATAATGGCAGTGACAGCAGCAAGAAGTACAAAATTTTAATAGGTTTTTATAAGTCTTTAATAAAAGTTGAACCCAAAGATGATAATGATGAGTTTTCAGCGTTACCGATAGGTGTGAAGACGTATATTAGCCAGATAGAGCAGCGAAATAACCTATTAGAGAAAGTGCAAAAAGAAATTGATGGTAAATCTCTAAGGACAGAAGTTGTATCGTTAACCGATACTATAAAATCACACGGTTTTGAGTCTGATCATGCTAATACGGTTGCAGCTCAAGGAGTATTGACTAATGAACAGAAGAAGTCTTTAAAAGTTTTATTACTTGATTTACCTGAATATGCAAGTGATGAGCTGGAAATTCAGGGGGAAGGAGAAATGGTTCGTTTAGTTTCTAAGTCAACGGGGGCTATATTATTAAACCCTCGTCAGTACAATGGCTTAAAGGAGTTACTTAGTAGTTAGTGCATATTTCGGTTGAATCGATCACTCTGACCCTGTAACAAAATCTGTGTAACTGCCTATCATTAATACCCATGTAGGGTTGAGGATAGGCAGACTATGAACAAGAAAGAACTTGAGGTATTTGCTAAGCAAGCCGCTAAATCAATTAAAACGGCTCTGTTCCATAATACTGTTGTCTACCCTAAGCAGCTATCAAAATTTACTGCTTATCTAGCTTTGCGTTGCTATCTCTAAACCAAGCGAGATAATTTGATAAATACTTCGTTAAAACATCCTTCATTTTTCCGTTAATCCAACCTTTAAAATGAGCTATAGCGCCATTAACTGTTTGGATATGATAAACTTTATCTATCACCCTAACTTTGCCATTGACCAATCGTTTATGGTCACATTTCTTTTCTTTAGCAATCGCCACATATGACCAAGAGCCATCACTACATAAAACCGAATCTTCGACAATATTATGCGTAAAATTCGCCGCTATTTCTGCTGTTGTATCAGCAGATAAAATGTAAGCACCCAATAAACTGCATTATTCCCCATCAATAACATTCACTTATGATTACTTTAATTATTTAAGGAGATCATCATGCGACAAACAACACAGCAATGGCTTGCACTTTTTAAAATACAAAGTGAAAGTGATTTATCAATAAAACAATTTTGCCTCGAACAAGGCGTAGCTACGTCCACTTTTTACAAAAATAAAGCAGCAGTCACATCTGCAACATCAATAGCCACGGCGGCATCCCCCTTTTCTCAAGTTCTCTTGGCCGAGCCTGATCTGAAAAATAGCAACCCCCTACGTGATATTAAACTGAATATCGGTAACATTGAGCTGACACTTGATAGTCAAGCTGAGGTGGATTGGCTCGTCAATTTAATGGGGCAACTCGCATGAAGATATTTATTCAGCCCTCTGCCGTTTATTTTCATCGTGACCCCGTTGATTTTAGGAAACAAATTGATGGTCTTGCCGCCATTGTTGAGTTGACGATGAAACAATCGTTAAGCTCAGGCGCTCTATTTGTTTTCTGCTCGAAACAGCGCAATAAATTGAAGCTACTTTACTGGGATAAAACGGTTTTTTTTTGTGGTACAAACGCCTTGAGAAAGATAAATTCAAGTGGCCTAAAAAACATGATTCAGCTACGATTAATATTGATGAAGAACAGTTGCACTGGTTGCTGCGGGGCGTTGATATTAGTACGATAAAACCTCAAAAAACCATTGGATTTGACTCGGCTTTTTAACGGTTTTTTGTTATAATATCGCCATGAAAAATCACCATCTTACGCTCAGTAACGAGCAATTAATTCAGCGTGTTTTATCGTTAGAAACTCAGTTATCTGAGCAGAAAAGTGTGCTTAATGATAATGAAAAATCGCTCTTAAAAAAAGACGTTCAACTTAACAAGAAAGACGCTCTGCTTACTAATAAATCAGATAAAATCGCCACCTTAGAAGAATACATTCGTTACATGACCCAACAGCGGTTTGGGGCTTCTAGTGAAAATGGTCGCCCGACCAATTAGGCTTATTCGACGAGGCGGAGTTATTAAGTGATGAAGACAAGGCTGAAGAAAGTACAACGCTTGTTCCTGCTCACCAGCGCAAAAAGAAACGCCTATCAATCCCTGATGATTTGCCAGTTACCGATATTATTCATGACTTACCGGAAGATGAAAAGTTTTGCCCGCATGACAACCAAGCCTTAAAGCATTTTAGTGATGAATGCTCAAAGCAGCTGGATTATATCTCTGCTAAGGTAACTGTTTTAAACCACGTTCGCCGTAAATACATGTGTCCGTGTTGTAATGATTATTTTGTTACCACTAAAAAGCCCGCGCAACCGATTGAAAAATCTATTGCCAGTCCAGGACTATTATCACAAATAGCTACGCATAAATATTGTGACGGCTTACCGCTTTATCGTCAAAGCAACCTTATTTTTAAACGCCTAGGCGTAGAGCTAGACCCAACCAGTATGGCGAACTGGATGATTAAGTGTGGCCAATTAGTGCAAGCCCTGATTAATTTAGGGCTTGATGTATTAAGGGCGCAAGACGTGCTTTTCATGGATGAAACTGTGACTCAAGTGCTCAAAGAAGAAGGCCGTAGCGCGAGCCAACAAAGTCGCATATGGATAATGACCAATAATACCGACCAGAGGATGGTCTTGTTTCATTACAGCCCCACCAGAGAAACCAGCGTGGCCGAGCTGATGTTAGGTGACTTTAGCGGTACGTTAATGACAGATGGTTATGCTGTTTACGACGCGACTGCTAAAACCAATGGTTTAACGCACTTAGGTTGTTGGGCACATGCTAGGCGTTATTTTAAGGAAGCGAGTGATGCACAACCTAAAGGCACCTCGGGGAAACCAGAGCAAGCGCTGTCTTATATTCAAAAACTCTTTCGTATTGAAGCCAAAATAAAAACGGCAACAACCGATAAAAAACACCTTGTTCGACAACAAGAAAGTGCCCCGATATTAGCAGCGTTAAAACAGTGGCTCGATAAATCGTTAAAGCACCCCGTAAAATCAGCGAAGTTAACCAATGCACTCACCTATTTAAGCAACCAGTGGCACAAACTGAGCCGATATACGGAGAATGGCGCGTGGCCGATGGATAATAATCATGCTGAAAATTGCATTAGGCCTTTTGTGATTGGTCGAAAAAACTGGTTGTTCTCTACGAGCGTAGAGGGAGCCAAGGCTAGTGCTAATTTATACAGCTTGGTGGAAAGCGCCAAAGCGAACAACCTAGAGCCGTCAGCTATTTAAAAACAGTCTTCACGTTATTACCACAAGCAAAAACACTTGAAGATGTAGAGGCATTACTGCCTTGGAATATCAACAAGGCGGTTGGTTAGCAGCTTACGGAGCGGCCATGCGTGTACGTATTGCGTAACATCAGATAATGATTTTGTGTGGATTACCGTTTTTTTGTGGTAAGTTAAGCGCAGTAAAATTAGTTTGTATTTTCGGTTGCACAGCTTTCGCCTAATATATTTTAGTATAAGCAATTAACTGAAATGTTAAAGGCTCAAATTCAAGGCTGGTGGTAAGTGGCGGTTCGTTGTTAGCCCCCCGTTAGATTGAGATACTTTGATAATGACCTTACGCGTAATCTCATTATCTAAGCGCCCATTATTTTCGGCTGCCGTTGAATTCTGAAAATATATGCATCACATATTAAAATGGGAAATTTTGGCTCTTCATTATGAAATCAATTCAAAATAAATTATCGCTGATTATTACCATAGGCCTATTAGTTACAATGGGTTTATCTGGGTACATTGTTATTAAATATGACGGATACGTCATTTCAATTTCTCATCTATCAGATAAAACAAATGAAATCAATAAGGCAGCATGCAGCGCACAGATATCTTTTAAAACCCAAATTCAAGAATGGAAAAATATCTTACTTAGAGGATACGATAAAAATTTTTATAAAAAGTATCACCGTAGTTTCTTGCTGAATGAGCAAAAAACGATACACGAAGCTGAACGCTTGGCTGTGATTTCAGGGGGGTATCCAGAATTACAGAATAATGCCATAAAATTTATTGAGGAACATAAAAAGCTAGGAATTCTTTATCGCGAAGGATTATTGATATACAAAAAAACAACACATGACCCACAACTATCAGCGGACAAACATGTGCGCGGCATAGACCGAGAACCTATTAGATTGTTAAGCCACATTGTTGAATTAAGTACAATCATCTATGAAGCGGAAGAAAATAACAATAAAGAGAAATTAAGCAATATAAAATTCACTATATTTTCATCCTACATTGTAACATTTATTATACTTTTAGTATTTCTTTGGTTTTCAGTTAGAAAGGGGGTAACCCAACCATTCCTAAGAAATCAGGAGGAATCCCTAAGAAATCATCAGTTAGCGATGACTGATGCCTTAACTAATATTGCAAATCGACATGCTTATAATGAGCGAATTACTATTGAAATAGAACATTTTCATCGTCATAAATTACCATTTACATTACTTGTTCTAGACATTGATAGATTTAAATCTATCAATGATAATTATGGTCATGAAGTAGGTGATGAAGTGATTAGGGGTATAGCCAACACTTTAAAGATGTACGTCCGTAAGAACGATTTTGTTGCTCGATATGGGGGGGAAGAATTTGTGATCGTATTGACTAATTCTAATATTACTATTTCTGAGGATGTGGCGAATAAAATCCGAAAATTAATTGAACGAATTGAATATTGTTTTAATAATGAGCGAGTATTGATCACTGTATCAGTAGGTCTTGCAGAAATACAAATAAATGAAACCCAAAAAGAACTTTTTAAGCGTGCAGATTCAGCTTTATATGAAGCGAAAAAATTGGGACGAAATAAATGTGTTAAAGCGGTAAATACAATGGAGTAGCTAGGTAAATGTAGAGTACATTTACCTGTTGTTTTTGATGTGTATTTTAAATATCAACATCAAGGTTTTACTTCCGAAATACTGGGCTGTAATTTGGACGTTTTTTTGTCATTTGTATCACCTAACGTTTGATGGGGGAATAATGCGGTTTATAAGGTGCTTACGATAAAATTGGATTAATCATATGGTTACTGCGATCAATAGATAAAAGCACGGCAACCTGTTCGTAATACCATGATGCCGATCGCTTAATACCGCCATCTTTCAAGCAAGTTGTCGTATTTTATTTAATTAACCTGAAAACTGGATAAGAATTGAACTAATTGCCCACCTCGCGATCAGATCTTTCGACTAAAAACGATTTGAAAGCAACAGAGGTGGGCAGATGAATAACTTAATAGATATATTTTGTGATGTCGATGATTTTTGTCATAAATTTTTACCTATACCCGTGATCAATGAAGGTGCTTGATTTATACAATAATGAGGATCATGATATACCTCATGAAAAACATCAAATTAACCACAGAGCAAAAAATAGATCTTGAAGCCCTACATGATGCAAGTCGTGATGGTCGTGTTCGTGATCGAATTAAAGCGGTATTACTTCGCTCTGAAGGTTGGTCAACAGCGATGATTGCTCAAGCATTACGACTGCATGAAACGAGTATTGTTAGACATATTGATGACTTTGTAAGTAAAGATAAGTTAGCACCAGAAAATTGCGGCTCACAACCCTATTTGAGTCAAACACAAACAGATGAAGTGGTTGCTCATATTATGCTAAACACTTATCGCTGCTCTTATGAAATCATTGAGTACATCTGGAAAAATCATGAGATCCGCTTTTCTATTTCAGGTTTAAATAAATGGCTTCATCAGCACAACTTTAGCTACAAGTACCCCAAAGGTGTCCCTCATAAATTTGATGAGGAAAAACAAGCCGAGTTTATTGAGAAGTATACCGAATTAAAAGCGCAAGTAGCTGATGAGCCTATATTGTTTATAGATGCTATGCATCCAACTCAAGCGACCAAAGTAAGTTGTGGATGGATAAAGAAAGGGCATGATAAAGCGATAGAAACCACAGGTAGCCGAACGCGATTAAACCTTGTAGGTGCTATTGATTTGAATAATTTAGCGGCAGCTCAAGTTAGACGTTACGATAAAGTGAATGGTGAGACTATTCAACATTTTTTCACAGAGCTACGCGCATATAATGACAGTAATAAACGCATCCATGTGATTTTAGATGGCGCTGGCTATCATCGAGCACAAGTTGTTAAAGATAAAGCGACTGAGCTTAATATTGAACTGCATTATCTTCCCGCTTACAGTCCTAATTTAAATCCAATAGAGCGTTTATGGAAAGTAATGAATGAACATGTCAGAAATAATAAATATTTTGCTACGGCGAAAGAATTTAGAGAAAAAATTGATGAATTTTTCAGTCAAACACTCCCTAAAATAGGTGATATTTTAGAAAGCAGAATTAATGATAATTTTCAGGTGCTAAAATCTGCATCTTGAAGTGTGATGGGTATAAACCAGCTGATTTTTATCTTCGTTTTGCATTTTTGTTGTTTGAACGCTTTTAAACTACATTTTTCGATTCAACTCTTTTTAAGCTACCAATAATTCAGCTTTGTATTCTGTATCTTGTGTTAGCATCGCGAAAGCTGTTCTTACCGTTTTGTTAGCAAGTGCCACCGCTGCACACTTTTTACCTCGTCGCTTAAGCCAAACATCTTTTCTAGTTTTGGCTTCTCGTATAACCGCTTGATTCACCGCAGGCATTGCACCACCAATTAACTGACTTCTTAGCATGCTATTTTTACAGTGCTTTCCTATTGAGCCTAATTTAACAAAACCACCCGAAGAATGTTGAATAGGCGTCCAACCAATACAGGCTGAAGCGTCTTTACCTTTACTGAAGACGCCTATGTCGGAGCAACCTAGTGCGAGATATAGATTAATCGCATTCATGGTACCAACACCTTCAAGCTTGAGTAGCTGTTTACAATCAGCATGAGTAGTAACTGACTTTTCTAAACAATCATCATAGTGCTGAACCGCTTCAATCGTTACTTTCAAATACACTTTAGCTGTATCTATTGCAATACGGCATTCGGCTGACAATCCATTCGTTGCATCTTCTAATACTCCGTCTATCGCACTGATAATACCGCCTTTTCGATTAGAAATACGAAAATTCAATTCCAATAATACAGACACTAATTGTTGCTGACAGGCACCTTGGTGTTTTATAGCAAGCTCTCTTAAGCGCTTAATGGTTTGTAATTGTTGCTGCTCAACCGTTTTACCACCAATAAAAATAACATCGGGTAATGATGCTGCCTGGACAATAGCCAATGCATCATTTTTATCCGTTTTTTTATTTTGTCTAACCGTATCAACTAATTTTGATGAAATTAAATGCGCATCGTGACCTGCCGAAATCGCTTTCTGCTTCCAGTAATTCTATGTGCCACACGCTTCAAATATTATCGTGACGGGTTTTGCATTAGCTAGCCAACAAAGAAATTCGTTCGGTGTCATTTCAATATTTGACTGCACCTTTTTGTTTTCTATAAATACAAACTTGAATACCTTCTTTTGCTAAATCAACGCCAACTTTGGTACGAAACATATTAGGACTCTTTATAATATATTTGTGTAGTAACTTTTATATTACCTCACTCGTTAAGGGTGAGGGAGTCCAATTATCTAGTGTGACTGAATTTGGTTGACCACGTCACGATAACCCAACATAAATGTAGCGTCCCTATTAAAATCAAAAACGTAACATAAAGAGTTTCTAAAACAGCCTTATGAAACGTCTGAATAAAGCCTGATTAAAAACATTAAATAGTTATTTGATCATTTGAACAAATAACTATTTCACATTTCTGCACCATACAAGCCATTTATAACAAAATAGTTAAATTCTTTATTAACAAAAACTAAAATGTTACCAAATGATTAAATATTTATTACTTTATTACTTGAAATATATATTTTTAATTAAATATATGACCAAGTATTTGAATTTACTTCTGTTAATTTTTGTGGCTTGTTAATTGCTCTTATAGTTTAGTAATTATATTTTTAACTATTATGTTTTTAACGTAGGTAACAAGCGATAGGAATTTAAATCGAATAAAACGTATAAAACGTATGATGGACAATAACAAAATAAATTATAAGAATATATTGGTATGTAATTTGCCTTGTGCAGGTATCTTAAAGATAAGAGGGGTTATTAATGATTGAAAGTGTTAACAGTAAATTAAAGGATATTGCAACGTTAACTCATTATGTTCATGTGACAGGTGTTTTGAAAAATGAATTTGTTGAATTTGATTTTTCAATTGGTGATCCAAACCTATATGTTGAGTTAGTACTTCCTTTCCTTCAATTCAAAAGTTTTTGCAAAAAATACAACGTGGAAGAGCTAACGCTTGAACAAGAAAAGGCGCTAGCCCTTGACAAACTAAAATGGCGATATGGTAATTTTAAATAAAAATACAAATAGGAGTATTAAATAATGTCAGTGCATATATCGACAAAAGAAATAAAAGCGAAAAGAGTTAATTACGCATATATAGGGCGCAGAATTGGGCATGATAAACCTGCATCACGTTATCAAGAAGCTATTTATGATGTTCAACCTACAACCAATTTTCATTACCCTCCTAGTTGGGCTAAAGACAGAGAACTTTATGATGTTAGAAATACTTCAATAGTAATGAAAGATTGGTACACCTTTACCGATCCGCGTCAATATTATTATAGTTCTTACGTAATAGCTCGTGCCAAACAGCAAGAAGGTATGGATAACAATTTTAAAATGCTTGAAAAGCATAATATGCTTTCATCACTTGCAGTCGAATTAAAGAGCTCAATCAAAAATATTTTGTCCCCACTACGCCATGTTGAATATGGTGCAAATATGAATAATCAAGATATTTGTGATCGCGGTTATGGTTCATCAATTACGTCACTTTCTTCATTTAATGGCTTTGATCGTATTGCTATGTCTCAATACATTTCTCGAATTACTTTACTAATAGATGAAAATGAAACTGAAGGTCTTGTGAAAGCTAAATCAGACTGGCTAGAAAATCCTATGTGGCAAGAGCTTCGCCATGCGATGGAAGATATTTTTGTATTAGATGACTGGTTTGAAATTATGGTTGCACAAAATGTTGTCATGGATGGTTTAATCTTCCCATTAATTTTTGATCGTTATATTAAAAATTTACACAGTAAAGGGGCCTCAGGAATTACATTACTTACTCAATTTATGGCTGAATGGTATGGCGAGACCATTCGCTGGACTAATCAACTTATTAAAGTGACAGCGGCTGAAAGTGAAGAAAATAAACAACTATTATCAACATGGGTAACTACTTGGTCAACACGAATAGAAGAAGCCCTTGAAGTCTATTCGGTAGAAGCCCTAGGCGAGGATGGTAAGCAGCAATTAACTGAAATTAAAACTGAGTTGTTTACTAGATTAACTAAACAAGGACTTGATCTTTAGGAGATTACTATGTCAAAAGACAAATTATTTATTATTTTACAAAACACGGAAGATGCTCGCCCATTTACTGAAGCGTTTGAACAAGAAAATCCAAATGCTGTATTTAAGTATGATCAACCAGGAATGATTCGTATAGAAAATAATGGTTTTCTAGGTATTACAAAAGAAGTTGTTTCAGAACTCGCAGGGCATGAGGTTGAGCTTCAGGAGTTACATTTAGTACTCGTTTCGTTGTCAGGTCATGTTGATGAAGATGATGATTATTTTAGACTTTCGTGGAATTAAAAAGGGGAAAATATAATGGCTAAAAAATTGAATATGCGAAAACGGTATGAAGTTCTAACTCGTGGGCTTGGTTGGGAACCAACATACCAACCTAAAGAAAAAGTATTTCCTCAAGAAACCTACGAAGGAATAAAAATTGTTGATTGGGATAAATGGGAAGACCCTTTTAGACTAACCACTGATGCTTATTGGAAATATCAAGCAGAAAAAGATAAAAAACTTTATGCAGTTATTGATAGTTTTGCTCAGAATAATGGTCACCTTAATATAACCGATGCTAGTTATATCAATGCCCTGAAGATATTTATTCAAGGAGTATCTCCACTAGAATATGGTGCTCATCGTGGGTACGCTAATTTAGCACGTCAATTTAGTGGTGAAGGTGCTCAATTAGCTTGTCAAATGCAATCTATTGATGAATTACGTCATTCACAAACTCAAATACATACTTTGAGTCATTACAATAAACATTTTACGGGACTTCATGACCCATTCCACATGCATGATCGTGTTTGGTATTTATCTGTACCTAAGTCTTACTTTGATGATGCTAGAGCATCAGGACCTTTTGAATTTATTACTTCAATATCCTTCGCTTTTGAATATATATTGACCAATTTGCTTTTTGTACCGTTTATGTCAGGTGCTGCTCATAATGGTGATATGGCTACCGTTACCTTTGGTTTTTCAGCGCAATCTGATGAATCACGTCATATGACTTTAGGTCTTGAAATTATAAAATTTATTGTTGAACAGCATGAAGATAATCTAGAAATAGTTCAAGGCTGGATAGATAAACATTTTTGGCGTGCATACCGTGTATTGGGTTTAGTTTCTGCAATGCAAGACTATATGTTGCCAGATAGCCCAATGTCATGGAAAGAAGCATGGGATATATACTTTGTTGATAACTGTGGAGCGTTATTTAACGATCTAGGTAGATATGGCTTACGTATGCCTAAATTTCATGAACAAGCAACTGTCGAGGCTGAACATTTAAGCCACCAAGTATACACAGTTTTATATCAATTTTCTAATGCAGCAGGCTTTCAAACGACGGTTCCTACTAAAGAAAAAATGGATTGGTTATCTGAAAAATATCCTAATACCTTTGATAAATATTACCGACCTCGTTGGGAAATGTATGCTCAAATGGAAAAAGAAGGAAAACGATATTTTAATGCAGGTTTACCTCAAATTTGTCAAGTGTGCCAAGTGCCTATGTGTTTTACCGAAATATCTAAAGGTAAACCAATGGATTTATCATATAGAGTAAGTGAGTTTAACAGTGATAAATACCATACATGTTCAGATGGTTGTAAAGAAATATTTGATCATGAACCAGAAAAATATACTCATGCATGGATACCTCCTCATCAAATTTTCCAAGGTAATTGTGGCGGTGCTGAAATTTCAGATGTACTTAAATACTATAATTTCAATCCAGAAGATGGTGGCGAATATCATGGCTCCGCAGATGAACAAATGTGGAAATCAGCTCATGGTAACAATGACAATAATAGTGATGCTAAAGAAAGCGTGTAGGAGATAAAAATGTCTGTTAAAACAAATTTTGGAGAATACCCAGTAGGTAACAAAGATGCGATTGAAAACTTTCATGGTAACCAACTAGTTTATATTGCTTGGGATAATCACCTAGCTATAGGTCCTGCCAATGTTTTTGCTTTTCCACCTGAAATGTCTTTTAGTACTTTAACGGAAGAAGTTATTCCTAATATTATTGGTGCTCATCCAGATTTTGAATGTGTTGATTGGACCACCGCTACTTGGGTATTAGATGGTGAACCCTTATCACCAAATATGGGCGAAAGTTTAATTGAGAATGGCGTTGGGCATAAATCTTTATTACGTTTTAAAACCCCAGGACTTAATGGCTACCAGGGTACTGGTAATTAAAAAATAGGTAGAGTACAACCAGTTTTTTTCAAAGCTGGTTGTTAATTAATGAGAGAAAAATTATGACCTATCAAGTTTTAATCGAACCTATTGGTGAAACCATTGAGGTTGAAGAAGGGCAAACCATTTTAGACGCAGCTTTAAGGGCGGGGATTTACTTACCTCACGCTTGTGGTCATGGCTTATGTGGAACCTGCAAAGTAGATATATTAGAGGGAGAAGTTGAACATGGTGATGCCTCGCCATTTGCTCTTTTAGACATGGAGAAAGATGAAGGGAAATGCTTAAGTTGTTGTGCAATTCCAACATGTGATATTGAAATTGAAGCCGATATTGAAGAAGACCCAGATGCTCAAAATCACCCTGTAAAAGACTACACAGGTGTAGTGACAAATATTGAAAAATTAACACCGCGTATTATTTCTATCATTATTGCTCTTAAAGACGACTTGAAATTTCAAGCTGGACATTATATTAATTTATACCTTCCTGAAGTTGATGAATACCCTCGTGCATTTTCAATATCTAACCCTCCATCGGATATAAACCAAATAGAGCTTAATGTTAGCTTAGTGCTTAATGGCGCAGGTACTAAATGGTTACATGACGAGTTAAAAGTAGGTGATGAATTAAACTTCACCGGACCTTATGGACGATTTTATGTTCGAGAGTCTGCGCCTGAACCCATGATATTTTTAGCGGGCGGGTCGGGGTTATCAAGTCCTAAATCGATGATAATGGATTTGTTTGAACGTGACGAAAAACGTGATGTTACCTTAGTTTATGGTGCAAGAAATCAAAATGAACTGTATTACCATGAATTGTTTACCGAATTATCTCAAGAACACAGTAACTTTACCTATGTGCCAGCCTTATCAGATGAACCTGAATCTTCTGATTGGCAAGGCGCACGTGGCTATGTTCATGAAGCCGCGAAAGAACATTTTAATGGAAATTTTTCTGGTCATAAAGCTTATATGTGTGGGCCTCCGCCTATGGTTGATGCTTGTATTACCACACTTATGCAAGGGCGTCTTTTTGAACGAGATATGTTTATGGAAAATTTTTATACCAAAGATAGTAAAGATTCCATATCAAAAAGTCCGTTATTTAAATCAATTTAATTGAAGGTAAAAATTCATGTCAACAAATGCTGAAATAGGTTTGTCTATAAAGGCAAATAATATCGAAACAAATTACCATGATGTTGGTGATGGTGATGACATTGTTTTACTTATTCATGGCTCTGGCCCTGGCGTTAGTGCATGGGCAAATTGGCGCTTAACTATTCCAGAACTTGCTAAAAATCATCGTGTTATTGCACCAGATATGGTTGGTTTTGGTTATACGGATAGACCTGTAAATATTAACTACACAATGGATACTTGGGTAGAGCAAGCTATTGGTTTATTAGATGCATTAAATATAACTAAAGCATCGGTTATTGGTAATTCTTTTGGTGGAGCTTTAGCACTTGCTTTAGCTATTCGTTACCCTGATCGAGTTAATAAACTCGTATTAATGGGCAGTGTAGGTGTGCCTTTTAAACTAACCAATGGTTTAGATAAAGTGTGGGGGTACACACCATCAATTGAAAACATGAAAGAGTTACTTGATATTTTTGCTTATAACCGAGAGTTAGTGACTGATGAGTTGGCAGAACTTCGCTATAAAGCAAGTATTCAGCCTAGTTTTCAAGAGTCATTTTCAAGTATGTTTCCAGCACCAAGGCAACGTTGGGTTGAAGCTATGCAAAGTGGTCCAAAAGACATCGAAAGCCTACCACATCAAGTATTAATTATTCATGGTCGAGATGATGAAGTTATTCCATTAGATAATGCCTATAAACTTATTGAACTGATCAAACACTCTCAATTACATGTATATAGCGAGTGTGGACATTGGACTCAAATTGAAAAATGTCAGGAATTTAATTTATTAGTAAGTAACTTTCTACAAAATTAATTATTTAAAAACCATCTACATAAAATTGTAATTATAAATATTGATGGTTTATCAAACTATGGGGAAAAACATGAAATATAAATTATTAGCTTTAGCTATAACAAGTTCGTTATCAATGGGTGTTAATGCTACACAAGTTTTCAATATGGAGGGGTTTGGTGCTGTCTCTCGATCTTTAGGAGGTGCAGGTGTTGCTCATGACATTGGCGCTGCGGGAATGATGTATAACCCTGCTACGTTAGCCTTAATGGATGAAGGCTCAGAATTTTATGTTGGCTTAGATGTTATTACAACGGATATAAATACTAAAAATTTAGATACCGGTGAAAATGCGTCTTCCAATAATCATGGTAATAATAGAGGTCCGTACTTTGCACCACAAATTGCTTATACTTATAAAAATGGTGCGCTTACCTATGGAATAGGGGTTTTTGCCCAAGGTGGTTTAGGTACAGAGTTTGGATCGAGTAGCTTTTTATCTCGTACTACAGTAAATAAAATTGATACAGGATTAGAAAATTCATCTCGTTTGCTAAATTTAAGGGTTCCTTTAGCTATTGCTTATCAAGTTAATGATAAATTAACCGTTGGTGCCACGGTTGAAGCTATTTGGTCATCATTAAATTTAGAATTATTATTAGATGTGACTCAAGTGGGTTCACTCGCTGCAGATGGTCGTGTCGATGGTTCATTAGTTCCTACCTTACTTGGTGTACCTGAGTTATCTGGCGCTCATTTTAGCTTTACTAAAGATGAATTTGTTGGCGGTGGTATTGATGCCGTAGGTTATGGAGCAAAATTAGGCTTAACTTATCAAGTTACTTCAGATACAACCATTGGTATGTCTTATAATTTCAAATCAAGTATTCCAGATCTTAAAGGCCGAGCAACGTTAACGGCAGTCAGTAATGTTGCAGGAAACATTCCTTTAAATGGAGATATTAAATTAAGAGATTTTCAAAATCCAGCTCAATTAAGTATCGGTGTAAGTCATAACGTAAATGAAAAACTTTCAATATTGTTTGATGTTCAACGAGTTTTTTGGAAAGACGCATTAGAAAATTTAGATGTTGGTTTTGTTCATGATGAAAGTAAACAAAATATCAATATTCTATTACCTCAAAATTATGATGACATTAATATTTATGCTTTTGGTGCTGAGTATGCGTATAACAACAACTGGACGTTGAGAGCAGGTTATAGTCATACCGATCAAGCGTTACCAAATAACACTACGTTTGCCATTGTTCCTGCGTATCTCACAGACCATTTAACAGGGGGCTTTACTTATACCGTAAATGCAAGCCATGAAGTTGATTTTGCGATATCTCATGCATTTGAAGAGAAACAAACAAATACAAGTCAGCCAAATACTTCAGTACCAATAGAAATGACTCATTCTCAAACCAATCTTGTTATTTCTTATAGCTACAAGTTTTAATCTTATCTATAAATTAGGAGGTTCATTATGAAAGCAGCAGTTTATTTTGGTGAAAAAGACATTAGAGCAACTGACGTTGAAGATGCAAAAATTAAAAATGACCATGATATGTTAGTTGAAGTATCAGCGACTTCTATTTGTGGTTCTGATCTACATTTATACCGTGGAGCCATGGATGCCATTATGGATAAAGGGCGTTCTCAAACAGGCCATGAATTAATAGGTAGAGTACTTGATGTTGGCTCTGCTGTTGGTAAATTTAAAATAGGTGATCGAGTATCAATGGCCTATTCATGTTCATGTGGTGATTGTTATATGTGCGAAGTTGGTGCAACTGCACATTGTGAAACAACGCAAAAAGCAGTTTATGGCTTTGGCGTTCCATTTGGTGATTTAAATGGAACGCATTCTGAGGCTTTAGTATTACCTCATGCAGATGGCCATGCGATTAAAGTTCCTGATGCAATTTCTGATGCGGCAGCTTTAACACTATCTTGTAATTTACCTTCAGCCATTATTGCAAATAATCTTGCTGATATTAAACCGGGGGAAAATGTCGCTTTAATTGGTTGTGGTCCTACAGGGTTAATGAGCTTAGACATAGCGTTAAGTAAAGCGCCTGGTTGCGTGGTTGCTATTGATAAAGAGGCTTATCGCTTAAAAGTAGCGTCAAGTAAAGGTGCTATTACCATTAACGCTAATGCAGAAAACTGGAAAGAACAAGCAATGTCACTTTGTGGTGGACGCGGTTTTGATAAGGTTATTGAAGTTGTTGGCTATCCAGAAACATTGCAAATGGCATTAGATATTATCAGACCAGGTGGAACAGTAGCTGCAATTGGTGTTTTTTGTGATGCTGAGTTTAATCTTGTTTTAGCAGATGTGTTTTTTCGGGATATTACCTTACACATGAACGGCTTTGCTAATGTACAACCCTTTATGTGGGAAGGTTTACGTTTAATGGAACGTGGTGTTTTGAAACCGGAGGAATACTTTTCTCATGAATTTAAATTAGCCGATATTGATAAAGCCTATAGTACTTTCTACAACAAAACAGACGATGTTCTTAAAACTATTATTAGGCCATAAGTATGAGAGAAGAGGATATTAATAGTAAATACAATATTACCATTGTAGATACTGATGTAACGTTTAAATGTGCAAGAGAAACACACTTACTTGAAGGGATGCGTTCGTTAGGACAAAAAGGAATTCCTTCAGGCTGCCATGGTGGTGGATGCGGTATTTGTAAGATTAAGATCCTATCAGGAAGAAATAGTTATATAACGAAAACAATGAGTCGAACTCATATATCAGAAGAAGAGGAAAAAAAAGGAATTGTACTCGCCTGTAGAGTATTTCCTAAAGGTGATATTCAACTTAACGTTGTAGGAAAAATAAAACGAAAAATATTAAGCGGGCAAAAAATTTGGAATTTTAGTTAACCGTTAATTAATTAGCAACATATTGAGGAAATGAAAATGAGTGTAATTAAAATAGGTCATGTAAACCTTCGCGTTTTAGATATGGCAGCAGCTAGAAATCATTATGAAAACATTTTGGGATTGATCGTTACAGATGAAGATAGCGAAGGTAATCTTTATTTAAAAGGTTGGGATGAATGGGAGAAATACTCTGTTATTTTAAGTCCATCAGAACAAGCTGGAATGGATCACATTGCTTATAAGGTTGAAAATGATTCTGATCTAGATAGTTATGCTAATACCATACAAAATTATGGTATTGAAGTAGAAAATTTAGACGCGGGTACTCTAGTTGATTGTGGAAGAGCTTTACGCTTTAAATTACCTAGTGGTCATATTATGTGTTTATATGCAGATAAAACTGTTGTCGGTAAATCTGTAGGCAATGTCAACCCCGCACCTTGGCCATTAGATGTTAAAGGGGTTGGTGCTCATTGGCTAGATCACTGTTTACTTGTATGTCCATTAGATCCTGAAAACCAAGTTAATACTATTGCTGATAATGTTAACTTTTTATCGCAATGTTTAGGTTTTAGATTAACAGAACAAGCGCTTGTTGGTCCGGATGCTGATATTCAAGCGGTTGCTTTTTTAACTGTTACAAATACCCCGCATGACATTGCTTTTGTACCAGGTCCCACAGCAGGTTTTCATCATGCTTCTTTCTACCTTTCAAGCTGGGGTGATATTTTAAAAGCGGCAGACATTATGGCTATGAATAAGGTGAAAATGGATGTAATGCCTACTCGACATGGTATTACGCGAGGTGAAACCATTTATTTCTTTGACCCTTCGGGTAATCGTAATGAAACGTTTGCTGGATTAGGTTATTTAGCAACGCCTGATATGCCAGTAATCACATGGACAGAAGAAGAAATTCCACGAGGTATTTTTTATCACTCAGGGGAGCTTAATACTGCTTTTACTGAAGTATACACCTAGTCACAAGGTAATGATTATGAAGCTGTATGAAATTAATCATATTATTCATTGGCAGGCAGCTAATGCGGCTATAGTCGCTGCTGTTGAAAAAGCTCAAGCGTTGGGCATTGTTATTAATGTTGCCGTTGTGGACTCTGGTGGTAATCTTGCTGGCTTTCTTCGTATGCCAAATGCTTTTTTGCATTCAATCGATATTGCTATAGATAAAGCGTATACCGCAGCAGGTTTTCGCTTTTCAACATCTCAATGGAAAGATATTTTTTCTACTGAGGCGATGTTAGCAAAAGGAATGCCTCCCAGAGATAGATTAGTTGTTTTTGGTGGTGGAGTTCCTATTGAAGTTGAAGGTAAGTCATTAGGTGCTATTGGTGTATCGGGAGGTTCAGAAGAGCAAGATGTTATTTGTGCTGAGGCAGGAATTGCTGCTTTGTTAGCTCAATAATAAAATGAAGTTATAAATAAAAAAATTACAACAAGTAGAAAATAACCAACTAAAAAGGTAATGAAAATGGCTATATTAGAGAGAGAAGAATGGTACGATTTAACGCGTACAACAAACTGGACAACTAAATTTGTCACTGAGGAAGAATTTTATCCTGATGAAATGAGTGGACATCGTGGAATTCCAGCTGAAGCTTGGGAGACTTATGATGAACCTTATAAGGTAACTTACCCTGAATACGTAGCTACTCAACGAGAGAAAGATGCGGGTGTTTATTCAGTAAAAGCTGCATTAGAACGTGATGCTTTTGTTGATAGAGCAGACCCTGGTTGGGTGAGTACCATGATTGCGCATTATGGTGCTATTGCCCTAGCTGAATATGCTGCTTCAATTGCGGAAGCAAAAATGGCACGATTTGCTAAAGCACCAGGTAATCGTAATATGGCTGTCTTTGGCATGATGGATGAAAACCGTCATGGACAAATTCAGTTGTTTTACCCTCATGCCAATGTAAAACGTAATCGCCAATGGGATTGGGCACATAAGGCTTATCATACCAATGAGTGGGCAGCGATTGCAGCACGTTCATTTTTTGATGACATCATGATGACGCGCGATGCGGTTGCAACCTCTATTATGCTTACGTTTGCTTTCGAAACTGGTTTTACTAATATGCAGTTTTTAGGGCTTGCTGCTGATGCTGCGGAAGCGGGAGATCATACATTTTCTAATTTAATTTCTAGTATCCAAACAGATGAGTCACGTCATGCACAACAAGGCGCACCATCGCTTAAGATTTTGATTGCTAATGGAAAAAAAGAAGAAGCACAAAATTTAATTGACACCGCTATTTGGCGTGCATGGAAATTATTTACGGCGCTAACAGGACCTATTTTAGACTATTACACGCCGCTTGAATCAAGAAAAGAATCATTTAAAGAGTTTATGCTTGAATGGATTGTGGCTCAATTTGAACGTCAATTGCTTGATCTAGGTTTAGATAAACCTTGGTATTGGGATCAGTTTATTAGTGATTTAGATGAAACACATCATGGTATGCATTTAGGTATCTGGTTCTGGCGTCCGACCGTTTGGTGGGATCCAGCGGCAGGTGTTACACCAAATGAACGAGAATGGTTAGAAGAAAAATATCCAGGTTGGAATAATACTTGGGGTGAATGTTGGGATGTAATTGTTGATAACTTGCAAAATGGTAAACCAGAACTAACGGGTCCTGAAACATTGCCTACGATTTGTAATATGTGTCAACTACCAATTGTGGGTACGCCGGGTCAGGGATGGAACGTTAAAGATCATCAGCTTGAACATAATGGACGTCTATATCACTTTGGTTCAGAAGTTGACATGAAAATATTCCAAATGGATCCTGAGCGTTATCAAAATCATATGAGCTTTATTGATCGTTTCTTAGCGGGTGAAATACAGCCAATGGACTTAGGTGGCGGTTTGAAATATATGGGACTTTCACCAGGTGAAATGGGTGATGATGCGCATGGTTATTCATGGCTTGAAGCATATAGTACTAAAAAATCAGACGATGCAGCATAAATTAGTTCTACTAAAAATATATTTAATAAAGAGGTAAAAACAAATGGCTTTATTTCCAATACACTCAAACTTTGAACGTGATTTTGTTATTCAATTAGTACCTGTCGATACAGACGATACTATGGATCAGGTAGCTGAAAAGTGTGCTTATCACTCTATTAATAGACGTGTTAAAGAGCAACCTAGTAAAACCTTACGAGTGAGGCACCATGAAAATGGGACTATATTCCCACGAGATATGAAAGTGTCAGAAGCCGGTCTTAGGCCAACTGAAACACTCGATATTTTATTCATGGAAAACTAATAGGAAAAACGATTATGGCTTTTGAAAAAATTTGCACACTTGATGATGTATGGGAAGGCGACATGGATGTATTTACCACATCATGTGGTGTCGATGTGTTAATTTTAGGCGTTGAAAATGGTGAAATTAGAGCTTTTCAAGCAATGTGTCCTCATCAAGCAATTGAGCTTGTTGACGGCGAGTTTGATGGTAAAATTTTAACATGTAAAGCTCATTTATGGCAATTTGATAGTAACACGGGCAAAGGTTTAAACCCCAAAGGTTGCCAGTTAGCACAATATCCTGTGAAAATTGACGGTGAAGATATACATGTCAATGTCGAAGGTATTGAGCCGCTTAAGTCAGATTGCTAATTAATTAATAAGTTAGAGGTAGATAATGCTAAATTTTTTCAAATCTTTATTTGGTAAAAATATAACTAACGAAAAGATAGTACAACCGACAGAGGAGACAGTTATGTCGAATAATGCAGTTAATGCAATTGATAATAATCGTGTAGGTCCAGTCATGAGATCTGGCGATGTTGCTCAAGCAGCAATAGAAGCGGCTAAAATGGATAATCCTGACAAGGATATATCTATTGAAGATAAAGTCGCTTATATACGAATTTCAACTGACCATGAATTAATTTTAACTCAAGAGTCAATGGAAGAGTGTTTAGGTCGCCAATTTAAAATGAATGAAATTGAAATTAATTTAGCATCTTTTGCTGGTCAAATTGATGTCGATAGTAAACGTGTTCGTTTTTATTTTAACTTAACCGTTTAACATTACTATAAATTATTAGGAGAATACAATGTCAGAAGAACAACCAGAAGTATTAAAACCACTAAAAACTTGGTCACACCTTGCTGGAAATCGTAAACGCCCAAGTGAATATGAAATTGTTTCAACCAATTTACATTATCATACCGATAACCCAGAAAATCCATTTGAATTAGATTCAGATATTCCTATGGCAGACTGGTATCGTAAAAATTGTTTAGGAAGTTCACTAAAACATGATGATTGGAATGCATTTAGAGATCCTGATCAATTGATTTATCGTACATATAATTTGCTACAAGATGGACAGGAAACTTATGTAACAGGGTTATTTGATCAATTTAATGAACGTGGTCATGACCAAATGTTAAATGATGAATGGGTGGCTAAATTAGCACGATTTTATACACCAGCACGTTATTTATTTCACACAATTCAATTAGGATCTGCCTACATTCAGCAGTTAGCACCAGCGAGTACTATTACTAACTGTGCGACTTACCAAACGGCTGATAGTCTTCGTTGGTTGAGTCATACAGCGTATAGAACAAGAGAACTTGCTAATGCCTACCCAGGTTTAGGTTTTGGTGAAAATGAAAGAACCTTATGGGAAAATGACAGTATTTGGCAAGGGTTTAGAGAACTTACTGAAAAAGCCTTAGTTGCATGGGATTGGGCTGAAGCGTTTGTTGCCTTTAATTTAATTGCTAAGCCAGCTGTAGAAGAAGCGGTAATTGTTCAATTAGGTGATGTAGCTCGTTCTGAAGAAGACACGCTACTTGGTCTACTCACACAAGCACAAATGCGTGATGCTGAACGTCATCGTCGTTGGGCTAGCGCATTAGTTAAAATGGCATTAGAAACAGAGGGTAACCTTGATGTTCTTAATGGTTGGGTTGCCAAATGGTTACCTTTAGGTGATGCAGCAATTGATGCTTATTGTACTGAATTACCTGATGGTGATAATGCGGCAATAGATGCTAAAAATGGTGTGAAAACATTTATTGAATCACTCGGTTTAACTGCGTAAACCCTTTAAATATAAGAAAGTCTCTTCAGATTACCCTAGGGTGTAGTTTGAAGTGACTTAGCTTTATTAAGCAGTTATTACATATTAAAATAAAGACAGGACGATGAGGTTATTTATGACTCAAAATATTCGTTTAAATAAATCAGCAGTTTCTTTTGCTGCTCAAGATAATGATACTTTATTAAGGGCAGCCTTAAGAAGTAATATTGCTTTACCTTATGAATGTAATTCAGGAGGTTGCGGAAGTTGTAAATTTGAGCTTGTCGAAGGTGAAATTAAAGAATTATGGGCAGATGCTCCAGGCTTATCACCAAGAGATATTCGTAAAGGTAAAAAATTAGCATGCCAATGTGTAGCTGTGGGGGATTGCGAAATTAAAATCTCACCAGAGACTAATGCAGCTTCAATCTCTACCTTACCCCAAAAACACTCGGCTAGTTATGTAGGTCGTCGTGATTTAACCGGCGATATGGCTGAATTTATTTTTAAAATACCCACTCCAGCTGTTTTCTTTTCGGGTCAATTTGCCATGTTATCACTTCCCAATATTGGTGAACGTGCTTATTCAATGTCTAATATTGCTAATGAAGAAGGCTTTTTACAATTTATTATTAAACGTATGCCTAATGGTAAGGGGAGTAATTATCTATTCGATGAGCTAAATGAAGGTGATGAAATCGACATTGATGGCCCTTATGGGAATTCATACTTACGTACTGATAATAATAGAGATATTGTTTGTATTGGCGGTGGTTCTGGTTTATCGCCAGTCATGTCAATTGTAAGATCTGCCGCAGTAAATAATGAGCTAAAAGGTCGTAATATCCATTTGTTCTACGGTGGTCGTGGACCTAAAGATATTTGCACTCCGGAATTAATTAAAGAAGTGGTGTCTTCCGAGATCAATATTATCAGTCATGAAGCGACTTCTGATGCTGAATTATCTAAAGAACATGGCTGGACGGGGGAATGTTGTTTTATACATGAGTTAGTAGAAAAAAAATTAGCTGGTAATATGCCTGACTATGAATATTATTTTTGTGGTCCACCAATTATGACGAATACTGTACAACGATTATTAATGGTTGATAATCAAGTTCCTTTTGAGCAAATACATTTTGATCGATTCTTTTAAAAGTTAATTAATAACGTGCCTATGCTCCTTACTCAGGAGTTCATTGATAACGCCATACATCGAAGTTTTCTGTCGAAGATCCATTGTATTTTAGTTTGGATTCCAGCCTAAAACACCACTGGAATGACGTTTTAGACCAATTTTGAATTGTCCCTGATTGATCTACATAGACATGTTTAATAATCATAATGTAAACAATGGAAATATAACTTATATGTCAAAGTTACTAAAAATAGCTATTATTGGTGCTGGTGGTATAGGTTGTTATTATGGTGCTCGCCTAATGCAACAAGGTCATGAAGTGGCTTTTATTGCGCGAGGCGAGCATTTAAAAGCAATGCAAGTTAATGGCTTGCATCTAACACATACTGATTTTTCTTTTCATGAAAAAGTTACCGCTTATTCACTAGAAGAGCTGATGTGCAAACATCAACCGAATGATTTTGATATATATCTACTTTGTGTTAAAGCCACAACTACCGCTTCTATAGCCGAAAATTTTAAAAATTGGCTCAATACTTATCAACAAAAAATCATTATTGCGTCACTACAAAATGGAGTCGATAATGAAAATATATTGAACAGCTACTTAAGTGATTGCACTATTATCGGTGGGCTAGCAGTACGTATTGGTGGTCATATAGTTTCCCCTGGCCATGTTGAGGCTAAAGGTATTGCACAATTAATTTTAGGTAATTGGCCTGAATCTACATCAAGTAATAATACTCAATTGTTAACATGGTCATTATTATTTAAAGAGGCCGATATACCTACTGAAATTGTTAATAATATTCGTTTCGAAATGTGGCGAAAACTCATTATTAATAATGGTGTTAATCCACTGTCAGCATTAACTTCCTTAGACACAAAAACGCTTTCTCACCATGTGTTATTTGGCCCTATTGTTTATAAATTAATGAAAGAAGTTGTAGACGTTGCGATTGCTGATGGCGAAACGTTAACCTTACATGATGCTGATGAAATGTTTCAGTTAATCAAAAATTTTGACCCGATAAAAACATCTATGCTCGTAGATTTTGAAAAAGGAAAATCGATTGAATTGGAAGAAATTTGCGGTGCTGTAATTAAACGTAGTAAACAATTATCACAATCTGTTCCTTATACAGAAATGGTGTATGCATTACTGATGCATAAATTAAATAACAAATAATATCAGGGGAAGAAGGTAATAATTTTGCAAACAGACGTGATTCATCAACAACAAATAAAAACATTTACTTTGGTAAATGTGTGCGCGGGTTGGTTGATTTTACTGATGCTTTTATCATCAGTTAGTCATGTGTTTTTTACGATAGTCCCTGTTTATGTTCCCGGTGTATTAGCGTGGCTGTCGGCTTTTTTTCTTTTACCAAGGTTATCAAAAGTGATTGCGTTACAAACAACTATTTTGATTGTAATTAGCGTTTTTTGTTTATTATTTGCTTTTTATCGTCATGGTAGTTTTAACTTTCTAACTTTATTTAATTACAATATAGGTTTAATTTCACTGTTGGCAGGTGTTAGTTACTTGAAACTTATTGCTTTGCCAGCGAGTGAAAGCACGTTATCTTTACCTAAAGGAAAAAAATCTTTTTTATCTACCTTAATAAGTGCTCATTTGTTTTCGGCTGTTATTAACCTATCTGCTTTATTTCTTTTTGCCGAGCGTATTAAACAGAAAAACAACTTATCTAAACCCGCATTAGTCTTGTTAACTAGAGCTTTTTCAACAGCAGCATTTTGGTCTCCTTTTTTTGCGGCGATGGGCGTTGCAATAACTTATGCTCCTGATGCATCACTATTTCAACTTGTTATACAAGGTGTTCCTCTTGCTATTGTTGCTGCGCTGGTAACCTACTGGCAAGTCGTAAAAGTAGATAACAATGGCATTGAAAATTTTCAGGGGTACCCAGTTGGCATCAAATCTTTTTTTATTCCGCTCTTACTAGTACTAGGTGTTTTTGTTATTCATGCGCTTTATCCTAATACTTCAGTTGTGTTAATTATTGCGGCATTAGCTATTTTTTTAACACTTATTATAACCAATATCAGGTATAAACCTAAGCAAGCAATAGCAAAATTTAATGGTCATACGATTAATGCACTACCTAAGATGTCGAGTGAACTCATTTTATTTTTATCTGCGGGGTTATTATCTTTTAGTGTTGCTACATTACTAACAACATTTGATCAGCCACTACCCATTGTTGATTTTGAATACCTTCATGCGATACTTTTACTTTTAATTATTATTTTGTTATCTGTTTTCGGGCTTCACCCGGTTATTAGTATATCTGTTTCTGGGGTTATATTAGCGCCTTTTGATATTAACCATAACGTTTTAGGGCTTATTTATTTATCATCTTGGGCATTAGGCATGATAATCAGTCCGTTATCAGGTCTCAATGTTAGTGTAGCAAATCATTACTCTCTATCTTTTAAACAAATTATTTCTTGGCATTATCGTTATGTGATCATTATGTATATGTTTACCTGCCTTTTGTTATGGTTATTGATGATATGAATAATAAAAAACAAATAAATAAAACAAAAATGCCGGTGTTATTCATCGGGCATGGCGCACCAAATATTATTTTGCAAAACGATCCTGTTTTAGCTCTATGGAAAGAACAGGTGAGTAATATTTTAACTCCTACGGGTATTTTGGTTATTTCTGCTCATTGGGAAACCAATAAATTTACCATTGGTGGTAATATTGATCAGAAAACTATTCATGACTTTTCAGGGTTTGAAAAAAATCTACATCAATTTCAATATCGAGCACCATCCGCGTGTCAACTAGCGCAAAATATAGGCGAAAAACTTTGCCTTGAGATTGATCATAACCGAGGATTAGATCATGGCTCTTGGGTACCTTTATCTGTTATGTATCCAGATGAAAATATACCTGTTATGCAACTTTCTGTCTCACCTAACCTTAGTTTAAAAACACATTACCAACTGGGTAAAAAATTATCTTATCTACGAGAGCAAGGTATTTTAATTATCGCTAGTGGCGTGATTGTACATAATCTTAATTTACTAAATTGGCAAGATAAATATGCTCATCCACGGACGTGGGCCACAATGTTTTTTAATGATTTTAATCAAGCAGTAATGGATAAAGAACACTCAGTATTAACTAACCCTTATCATTTTATTCATGCAGTAAAAGCGTTAGCTAGCATTGAGCACTATTTACCTTTTTTAATCGCGTTAGGTGCTAGTGAAAATAGCACAATCACACCTTTTGCCAATTATTGGCGTTTTTCTAATTTAAGCATGCATAGTTATCGATTTGAGTAAAACAAACTACACAGGACATAATATGAATTTACATATAGAAGAAAAAATAGCATTTATTAGTGGTTCAACTAAAGGTATAGGTTTTGCCACTGCGCTGGGGTTAGCCAAAGAGGGGGCTGTTGTTTGGGTTAATGGACGAAGCGAAATCTCAGTAAATCTGGCAAAAGTTAAAATAGAACAACGCGTACCTAATGCTAGAGTTTATAGCATCGTTGCTGATTTAAGTACCCCAGAAGGCTGTGACAAAGTAATTCAAAACTTACCAATTGTCGATATTTTAGTGAATAACGTGGGTATTTTTGAACCTAAACAGTTTGAAGACATCCCTGATGAAGATTGGCTTCGTTTTTTTGAAACCAATGTAATGAGCGGAGTGCGTTTATCTCGTCATTATTTACCGATTATGAAGGAAAATAATTGGGGACGTATACTCTTTGTTTCGAGTGAATCAGCGTTACAAATTCCACAAGAAATGATCCATTATGGTATAACTAAAACGGCTCAAATAGCCCTTGCTAGAGGCTTAGCTGAAAGTACAAAAGGCACCAATGTTACCGTGAATTCAGTATTACCAGGTCCAAGCCGTTCAGAAGGTGTTGAAACTTTTGTGCAGCAAATAGCCGATCAACAAGGAATTACTTTTGAAGAAATGGAAAAGGAATTTTTTGACAATATACGTCCTAGTTCATTAATTCAACGTTTTGCAGCTCCCTCTGAAGTGGCAAATATGCTTGTTTATTTATGTGGCTGTGGAGCCTCAGCAACAAATGGCGCTGCCGTTCGTGTTGATGGTGGCGTTGTTAAATCAGCTTTTTAAGCTATTGAGGTTTTTATGTTAGCGTTAAAACCATGGGATATTGAATTTGTACGTTCACAATTTCCGGCATTGAATAAAGGTAAGTATAGCGACACAGCTTTTTTTGAAAATGCAGGCGGAACATATGTGCCTCATCAAGTTATTAAAAAGCTTGATGAATATTTAGTATCAACGAAAGTGCAGCCGTATGGTGTTTATGCTTCGTCACATGAAGGTACTCAAAATATAGAGTTAGCCACGGTAAAAATGGCTGAGATGATTAATGCTGATGAAGATGAGGTTGTGATTGGTCATTGCACCACAATGAACTTGTATATGTTAGCCATGTCTTTGCGAAAAATGTTCAAGCAAGGTGATGAAATTATTGTATCCGAGCAAGATCACGAATCTAATATTAGCCCTTGGTTACGTTTACAAGAATTCGGGGTAACTGTTAAATTTTGGCCTATTGACCCAATAACAGGCCGATTATCATTAGATCAATTGGAATGCTTGTTATCAGCTAAAACACGGCTAGTTTGTGTGACTCACAGTTCAAATGTTGTCGGTGATGTTAACCCGATTAAAAAAATTGCCGATGTGGTGCATAAAAATGACAGTTTACTATTAGTTGATGGGGTATCTTACGCACCTCATCATGCTATTGATGTTAAAGCTTTAGGCGTTGATATTTATGTATTGAGTTTATATAAACTTTTTGGTCCTCATTTAGGCTTAATGTATGTGAAACGGATATTGCATGATCAATTAGAAAATCAATATTTTTCTCAATTACCTGCACTGTATCAGCAATATCAAAAGCCGGGTTCGCCTAATTATTTACGTATTTCGTTAAATCCCGGTTTAGTAAACCATGAAGAAGTTGTTAGTTTACTGGGTTTAGTTGAATATTTTAATGCGTTATATCAGCATCACTTTAGTGCTAATAAGTGTTGTTTTTTCGAAAAGGTAAAAGCTGTTATGGCACTTTCTGTAAGGTATGAAACTACCTTGTCAGAGTGCTGGTTGAATTGGTTAGCCAAGCAAAAAAATCTGACCTTAATTGGCAATAATGATAATGATGTAAACCAACGTTCGCCAACTTTCTCATTGAAAATAAATCATCCATCTTTATTACCAAAAGAGGTAGCTAAGCTATTAGCAGACAAAAATATTGCCGTGCAAAGTGGTAGTTTTTACGCTTGGCGCTGTCTTAACGCTTTAAAAATTGGTGATGATGGATTATTAAGAGTTTCTTTTGCCCATTTTAATAATCTAGATGAAGTCCATCGATTATGTAATGCATTAGATGAAATTTTAATTTAATTTAAAGTAGTATCAACATGTTAAAAAAAATAAGTGTTTTAGATCAATCTCCCATACATGACGGTAAAGGTGAGGCTTCGGGGTTACTAGATACCATTGAGTTAGCAAAGTTATGCGATGAGGCGGGTTACCATCGTTATTGGTGTGCAGAGCATCATGCTACACCAGGTTATGCTTCTCCTTGCCCTGAAATGATGGCAGCCCATGTTGCTTGCAATACTAAAGACATCAAAGCAGGTACGGGCGGGGTAATGTTAACCCATTACAGCCCCTTTAAAGTGGCTGAAACTTTTAGAGTGTTAGCAAGTTTACATCCTGGTCGTATAGATTTAGGTATTGGTAGAGCACCTGGAGGAAACAGTCATGCACATGCGGCACTAGCAGCACCTCGTCAGCCTATCTCTCATGAATACTACCCACAGCAAAGTGCAGAGCTTGTTGGTTATTTACGGAAAGACTTGCCAGGAAATCATCCCTATAAAGGTGTTAACGTTGAGCCTGCTGACGGAGCTTGCCCTGATATTTGGATGTTAGGCTCATCTGGAGGAAGTTCTGAATTGGCAGGTCAACTTGGTACTGGGTTTGCTTTGGCTTTATTTATAGGCACACATGAACGTAATTCTTCTATTATTGATGCTTATAAGCGTGCTTTTGTTTCTTCTGCTCAAATGAAAAAACCGCAAGCAATGATCGCCGTTGCCGCTATTACTGCTGATAATAAAGAAGAAGCCGAGTTTATAGCGGCTAGTCATGTTTATTGGAAAGTACAAGCTTTTCGTCACGGTGTTCGAGACCCACTTTTCCCACCAGAGCAAGCATTGTCATTAAAAAAATCATTATCTTTATCAGATCAAGCATATTTTGATGAAACCATGAATACCTATTTATTAGGCACGGCAGATGATTGTTTATTACAAATGCAGGAGTTGGCTTATGATTTTGGTGTTGATGAAGTGATGGTTGTTAATGTGACTTATGGCTTTGAAGATAGAAAACGTACTTATCAATCATTAGCGAATAGCTTTAACCAATAAGGATTATTATGAAAACTAAAAATAAATTGTTATTAATTGTATTATCTGCTTTTGCTACACCACCTGTGGTGTGGTTATATCTAATTTATTATGCAGGATTATTTTCGGCAGAGGAAGTTGTTCATATAGCATTTTCTTATCAATTGATTTTTTATGTGGGTATCGCGACATTTATTGCATCTTTATTTTTTAATAATATTTTTAGTGCTTTAAACACATCTATTAATAACAGTAATAATGAAAATAAAGCCAATAATATAACTTTAAAAAATATAGCTAAGATACCTTACTATTTTTTCATCGGTGAGTTTGTTTATTGTATTTTAGGCCCCTTAGTTGCTATGTATAACTTTCCCTTTATATCTAATCAAGAAATGATTTATGCAGAATTAATTGTTATACCCGTTATTTTTCTTGCATCGATCCCTTATTTTATCACTCTAATAAATTCTCTTGAAAACTGGACAGAAACAATCCCCCTTTCGACTAAATATCCATTTTTAACTTTTAAGAATAAAATGTTTATTGGCCTACTAGGTACAGTTATCGGCGGTGTACTTTTAATTGTTATTATTAATATTTCAATGCTCCTTGATCATGGGACGTTTAATGATCAAATAGTTAAAAATATATGGATGGGAATTGTTGTTTTAGCAATAGCTTGTCTAAATGTCTATATGGTCATTCAACAAACATCCCAAGCTATTACTAAAATAACATTAACTTTACAAACAGAGCAGGAAAATTTAAATAAATATATTGATATACCTAACCGTGATGAAACAGGTGAAATGGCAGTTGCACTTAATCAATTTATTCTCACGATTAAACATGTTATCAACTTAGCTAAAGACGTCTCTCAAAATAATCAATTAGAAACCGAAGAATCTAGAGTAATTTCAAATAGAATGAAAGATAATGTTGAAAGGGAAAGTGAAATATCCAAAAGTGTTGCCGAACAAGCTCATAGCATACATGAAAAAATTGAGTCTACCCATCAAGGTTTTAAAATAACACTAACACAGCAAGAAGAAACAACTAAACAACTCGATATTTCAAAAAATAATATGCAGAAAGTAGTTGATAAGGTTGATGTTATAACTAAAAAAGAAAAAATAATATCTGAAACACTTTGCTCTTTACATGATCAAGTTGAAAATATTAAAGGTATTTTAAATATCATTAGCGAAATTGCGGGGCAAACAAATTTATTAGCACTTAACGCTGCTATCGAGGCAGCACGAGCTGGAGAAATGGGTCGAGGATTTTCAGTTGTTGCTGAGGAAGTTCGAAACCTAGCTGAAAAGACAAAGGGAAGCATAGATAAAATAGATACAACAATTACGAACGTAGTCAATAATATTAATGAACTTTCTGGTCAACTAAAATCTTCAACTGAAGATGTTGAGCAACTTGCTAATATATCTATTCAAACTGACAAAGTTATTGATAATGGAGTAGTTCTCCTCGAAAAATTAAGTTTAACAACGATTAAAAATATTGAAAGTCATGAATCTATGATGGGAAATAACACACAACTTTTAAATGATATAGATATGTTAAATATATTATTTCAGAAAAATTTTACAGAAATTCAAGAATTATCACTAAAAAATGAAAATGTACTTAAAGGTGTTAAAAAGCTAAATATCAATTTAGAGAAACTAAAAACTTAACTTAAATATATTTACACATTTGATACCAACCCCCATGTAAATAACCGATAACTGCCTTGAAAAACGCGGATAATTTAAAAGTATAATTTACAAATGTATATCACAAAAATCAACTGAGGGTATTTTAAATGAACGAATATTTGAATTTACTTAATGAGTATAAGAATGCGATTGATGCTAGCGCTATTGTATCTAAAACAAATTGTCATGGTATTATCACGTATGTGAATGATAACTTTTGTAAAATATCAGGTTATGATGCAAAAGAATTAATAGGTACTGATCATAATATAATAAAACATCCTGATAACCCTCGTTCAATTTTTAAAGAATTATGGTCTGTGCTTTTAAAGGGTAATATTTGGAAAGGTGTTATTAAAAATAAAAATAAAACAGGTGAATCATATTATGTTAATAGTACTATTTGTCCTATTTTTGGTATTAATGGTAAAATAGTAGAGTTTATTGCTATCCGTCATGATGTTACCGATATATATCACCAAAATCTTATTATTAAAAATCAAAACACCGACCCTATTACGCAATTAAGCAATACCACAAAATTATTATCAGATATAAATAAATCTAAAAAACGCACGTTAATTTTAATTAAAGTTAATGAACTAATGGATATTCAACAAGCTTATGGATGCTCTACTCATGATGAAATATTACTCATTATTGCAAAAAAATTACAAGGTAGCTCACATGAAAATTATAATTTTTATCGGCTAAATGATGATGTTTTTGCCATATTAATTTCAGGGCAAGTTGATTCAGAAAATGTTACTGACTACTGTAAGGCGATTCAACATAAATTTGAAAAAAAATTTATCATAACCCAAGATAACGAATTCTTCATGACAATGACAGTTGGTATTGCTTTAAACTGTCTATGCGAAAATATTTATAATGATGCTCACAAAGCATTAATAAACAGCATAAAAAACAACCAGTCAATTACCATTTACTCTGACAAAATTGATATTCAACAACAATTAGTAAACAGTATCAATTGGTCAAAAAAGTTAAAGTCCGCTCTTTTATATGATGATATAAAAATTTTTGGTCAGAACATATATAATGCAAATGTTGATGTATATTCAACAGAAGTACTTATGCGTTATTTGGATAAAGATACAAAGGAATATATTTCCCCCTTCTTTTTCCTTAAATATGCTGAAAAAGCCCAGTTATATTCAAAGCTCTCAATGAGAATAATTGAAAAATCCTGTCAACATTTTTCAAATACACAAAGAAGGTTTTCATTTAATTTAACGATGAATGACATAAAAGACAAAACCATGTCAAATTGGATTATTGATGTTATAAATCAATACAATGTAGGCGAATATTTAACTATAGAGCTGGTAGAGTCAACAGATTATGAACTAAAAAGTGATTATCTTTTAAATTTTCTAGATAAAATCAAAACCTTGGGATGCAAGATTGCTATTGATGACTTTGGTAGTGGCTATTCAAATTTTGAATATTTAATGCGTATGCCTATTGATATTATCAAGATTGATGGAACGTTAATTAAAAATATACATAAAGATAAAAAAGCATTTGAAATAGTAAAAACACTCATTCAGTTTTGTAAGGCTATGAACTTAAAAGTGGTTACTGAGTACGTTGAAACAATAGAAAACTTTGAATTACTTAAGTCGTTGAATGTAGATTACTTTCAAGGATATTATTTTCATGAGCCTGAATTACTGCATGCTTCTACAGGGCAATCGCATTAAATATTTGTAGCACTTTTAGTAAGTAGTCATTATCCCAACCTGCCATTTGCCATTTGCCATTTGCCGTTTAATTTTAATGTCAACTTTATGTTCTGTTTCGTGAAGGTCTGGGCAATAGCACATATAACTAGCTAATCTTTAACTTTATAGTTTC
>CAJXQM010000001.1 GCA_913058145.1 uncultured Colwellia sp. | reverse complement strand
ATAAACCCTTGCTGGTTTTCAAGACCAGTGCTTTCGACCACTCAGCCATCTCACCAATTATCTATAACAAGACAAGAACACTTGTGTTAAGACGGGCGAATATTAAATACTGCGTGGTTATTTGTAAAGAAGTAATTGAATAAAAGAGTAAATAAAACTAAGTGAATACATTAATTAGCCACTTAGCATAATAAAGAACCGTTATTCGATAAAACCTATCTATATATTTTACTTAATCGTTCAAGAAGTGCTATATCAACGTGAGTTAATTTTCCTAAACGTAACCAATTAATTAAGCTTTGTAATAAATCTATCCCTACCCCAGACAACATTTGCTCTTGCATTAAGCTGATTTGTACCGCTAAACGTTGGTCTGCAGATCCTTGAGGTGATTCAACCTGTGCTAAAATTTCAATTTCTAATGTTTTAGTCTCGCGTTCTTTCACATTCGCTTGTACGTTAAGCCTTAGTTGCTCTTGTAAACGCTTTTGCCAAAAGTTGCTTAGGTTTTGATAATCATTCTCATTGTTTTCTATCAGCGCTTCCAGTGATAGTTGGCTTTCCTCTTGAGCTATTTGGCTAAGTAGGCAAAAAAGGCTACGCCAACTTTCTTGCTCCACCTTGCTATCTTGTATCGCTATTCTATTTGTAACGTCTTTAATAAACGATTCTATTGCGGCAACAATTGATTTATTCACCGGTCTATTACTGATAACTTCTTTTAGTAATTTATCCGCTTGTGCTTTACTGTGCGTTAATTGAGAATCAATCAGTTCAGTTTTAATTTGGGTCAGTGTTTGATTAAATTTCGTTGTTAATGACGTAATTTCACTTTGTTGTGTTGATTTTAATTCATCACGTTTTGCAAAAACTTGATCGTTTATCGATCTAAATTTTTGCCATAATGTAGACTCTTGACGAGTACCCGCAAAGCTAATACCGCGCCATTGTTGTTGTAATTTTTTAACTACCTCAATCGCTTGTGATACGTCTTCAAGTTCTAGCTGTTGTTGAGCCAAATTGATTAATCCCTGTTTACTCACAGCATTAGCATCATGAAAATCTTTAATGGTTTTTCGAATAGGATTTAAGGTACTTTTAAATTGTCGATAAAGCTTTTGATAGCGTTCTCTGTCAATTTCACCTGCTTGTTGCCATTGTTGCTGCAGTTTATTTAGTTTTCCATCGAGTGTTTTAAAGTCAATAACGGCCGTATCGGTGTCTGTTCCCGTGTCAGTAATTGAATCAGCAAGTATCTTTGCTTGAGCAATTATATCATTACGAGTCTCTAGGTGTTGTTCACGTAATTTTTCTTGTTCGGCATAAAACAAACGACATGGAGCAAAGGCTTGTTCACAGGCAAGGTTAAACTGTTGATTTAATTCTTGATCTAGGCTTTCATCCGCATGACCAAGTGAGTTCCATATTTTACGATATTCTTTGACCTTTTCAGCTTGATCATTAGGCTTATCCATAGGCATGGCAACCAAATCAGTAATATCGCTTAATAATTGTTGTTTACGTGGCGTAGCAATGTAGTGCTCCCAATCACTGATCTCTGTCATTTGTTCAGTAACATTTTCAACATCACGCTGTAGTTGTTGTTGTTGATTAACAGACAACAAGCTGATGACTTTATTAACACCTTTAAACAAACCAAAACAGACTTTATATTTTCCACTAAGAAGTAACCGTTTCAAATCACTGAGTTTTTTCTTCGTTTGAAGAAAAAGCTGTTTCTGTTCATGTTGTAAAGGTTTAAGACCATTTTGCCAATGCTGAGTAATTTCTTTATGCGCATCGTTAATTGATGTAGGTAAAATACCACACGCTTTTTGTTCTACTACTTGCCATTGTGCTAACCAATCACAGTACACTTGCTGACGATCATTTAATTCAGCTAATGTTTGCGGCAAAGATAATTGAGATATTTTAGAAATTAAAGAAGTGGCTTGACTGACCGATTGCGCTATTTCAGGTAATTGAGTGAGGCGATTTTCTAACTGTTTTATTTGTTTTGCAAAAATATCTTGCTCTTGTTTATTTAAAACACTTATCGCTAATTGTTCATTTAGTTGTTTTAGCTGAGTTAAAAAATCAGTTTCGTTAAGTGTCTCATCTTCAAAAACAGCCGTTGTTATTTTGTGGCTTAATTGGCTAATAACCTTATTTACGTTATTTTTAACCACTTGTTTATCAAACAGTAATTGTTCCGCAATTTTTTGCTGTTGGTAGGCTTCTTCTTTAGGCGCAAATAATTGGCTAAGTTGAGTGGTGATTTTATCGTATTTAGTCACTAATATTTGCTGATCTTCATTAGATAAACTTGTCAATTCAGCAGAACATTCTTGCCACACTTGCTCTAAGGTTGATCTTTTTGTTAGGTATTGACCAAAGTCTGACAGATCTTTTAACGCTAACAGTTTTGAAAGTAGCAACTGACATTTTTTTAGCAACTTTTTAGGTTTTTCTTGCTGTTCAATTAATTGTGCTAACTTGTTACTTATTAACTGTACAACGTCATCATTTGCTGCTTTTTTACTAAGTTTTATTAATAGTGCGGCTTCCTTAAGCTCTTTTAAATCCAGTGATAATAGTTCAATTTGTACTTCGCTATTATTTTTTTTACTAAAAGTTTGTAATAATAATGAGGAAATGTTTTTATTTTTTATTATCGCTTGAAATAAACCCACAATTATTTTTGGATCTGTTTCATGATCAAGCCAGTAATTTAATAAAGAAAAATTGATGGTTGGAATATCGATGAGTAATAATAAAAAGCTTTGTTTTTGATCTAACGTTAACGCAATGTCATGAGTCCCCGATAGAATACCTTGAACCTGCGCAAACGAAAACTCTTGAACCACTTTATTATTATTGGTGATACTTGCACGGTAATAGTCATCAAAATTATTCAACTTTAATAAAACAGCCCGACGCACTAGCTCACTTTCATCCTCATTAAGCAATGATAACAGCGTGGTTTTATTATCATGGTTATTACTATCTAATTCTTCATTTATCGCAGCAATACGTACATTACTGTCTTTGTGTTGCCATTTGTTTTTACTTTTGAACAGATTAAAAATCATGTGAGTCGTTTGTATCTTAATTAAGTTTTAAAGGATTGATTAGTGTTACAAATTACAAATTAGTAAAATGAGCAATATCGCTTTTTGGTGTTTCTTCACCAGGTTTAGCACACGCTATAATGGGCTTGTCTTTGGCTGCACTCGTAAACTGTTCTTTTAATTGTCGCTTATTTTTATGTACCATATTGCCATCACTGCCTATGGTTAACATTTCATCACTGTCTAAATGTCGGGCTTGATAAGCCATAATTAATTGTAATGCTGTATCGCGCTGAGCCTGATCTACAACAACGCCATCAGGCCATTTTCCTGTCTCTGCAGCGCATTTCAATCTTAAATACATTGCTTCGGGCATGTTTTCTATCGTGTTATCTAAATTCATGAGATCTCGCTATTTATTTCGTTTAAAGAAAAGTAATCGAATGCGAATAATTATATATAAAATAAAACCAATAACAGTGCTAGTCATGGCTAAATTATATTGCCAAGTGCCCTGCTCAATAGTATCCCAAAACATAAATAAAAAACCACCACAAAATAATAACATGGCAACAAATGAATAAGTCATCAAACGTTGAGCTTGATTGATACGACTAACATTATTTACATTGGCAATTTTATCGCGGTCCATGGCTTGTAATGACAAACCACAATGACTACATTTTTTTGTTTTATCTGATATTTTTTTCTTACAACGGGGACAATTAATTACAGCCATTAATAGTCTCTTTATTTACCTTAAAAATATATCGTCTATTCTACCTAACTTTAGATAATAAAAAACGCCCTGATGGGCGTTTTTTGAATTAATGCTCAATTCATTACTTCAATTGCTATAATATTGAGCTGAATTAAAAGATAAACTAGCTTTGCTCTGTTTTGCTCCGCTCAGGTGCGCTTTTATCCCATCTTTCTTCCCAGAACACTGCACCTTTAATCCCTAATTTTTTAGGGTTAAAAGTATAATTTTTTACACCGGCTTTTTGTTGTGCTTCATAATCGTCCAATGCTTTAATCGCAGGTTTTGACATAAAGAATATAATAATAATACCTATAATATTTAGCCATGCCATTAAACCAACGCCAATATCACCTAAGCCCCAAGCCACATTAGCAGCTTTTATTGTGCCGTAAAATGTTGCCGACATAATGACTACTTTCAACATAAACACCGCACCAGGAATGTTAAAGGTACGTTTAATATAGTAAATGTTATTTTCGGCAATAAAGTAGTACGCCAAGATGGTAGTGAAGGCAAAGAAAAACAATGCTAAAGCAACAAAAGGTTTACCGACTCCCGTAAAGACACTTTCAACAGCCATTTGGGTAAATTGTGGACCACTAGCAATCACATCACTGGCGATATTTTGCACGATAAAAACATCGCCAACACCGTGAACATTATAAGTACCGGTGATGATAATCATAAAAGCGGTCGCCGAACAAACAAATAAGGTATCAATATAAACTGAAAACGCTTGTACTAAACCTTGTTGTGCTGGATGGTCAACTTCGGCAGCCGCGGCGGCATGAGGGCCAGTCCCTTGTCCTGCTTCATTAGAATAAACACCCCGTTTTACGCCCCAACCAATAGCGGCACCAAAACCTGCCATAGGCGTGAAAGCATCACCAATAATCATCATAAAGGCTTCAGGCAATAAAGTGATATTTAAGCCTATAATAATTAACGAAATCAGAATATAAGCTAATGCCATGAATGGCACGATTACTTGAGTGAAATTAGCGATACGTTTAACACCACCAAAAATGATAAAACCTAGTAATAATACAATGCCTGTTGCAGTATAAAGTTTGGCATAACTAATCACACCAATGGCTGTTTCAATGCTACCACTGTTAGAGAATACCTGTTCTACTGCTGTACCTATGGTGTTTGATTGCACGGTAGGGAGTAATATACCGGTCGCAACAATCGTTGCAATAGCAAAAGTCCATGCGTACCATTTTTGTCCCATGGCTTTTTCAATATAATACGCAGGGCCACCATGGTATTTACCATCGTGTTCTTCTTTATATATTTGCGCATTAGCTGATTCAACATAAGCCGTTGCCGCACCAAAGAAAGCCACAACCCACATCCAAAAAACCGCACCTGGGCCACCAAAACCTATGGCTGCAGCAACGCCAGCAATGTTACCCGCACCAACACGACCTGATAGTGAAATAGCTAACGCTTGAAAAGATGAAATTCCTTGTTCAGAGCTTTTTCCTGACATTAGCAAACGCCACATTTCTGAAAACTGACGAACTTGAACAAAACGCGTTAACACAGTAAAAAACAAACCCGCCCCTAAACATAAATAGATCAGCGCGCTGCTCCAAATATACCCATTAATAGTATTGACTAGTTCTTGCACAAAAATTTCCTCTTTTATTTGATTATTATAATTTTAAATAACGTTAGTTTAAACTGTACAGTTCTAAAAGAAATACATGGTGTTGGCTGCTTTAGATGACTAGCGTAAGTCGTCTACCATGTGATAGACACCGGTTAAGAAATCACGACCAAGTAAGCTACTTCGAATATCAGACCACCCCATGCTGTAATCAGGCAGTAAATCATTATCTTTAAAAGGCATTTCTATCGTGTAAGCCAAACATTTAAACTGATTACCAACCCAATTAGTACCAACCGTTGGGTTAGCTTTACCTGGTTCGTCTTTATCATAACCTCGTTCGTCTTGAAATTCAGGGGTAAGTGATAATAAAATGGCTTTAAATTTATCTTCAAGCGCTTTATGCCGTTCATCATAGGCAACCACACCTTCACAACCCGCGACAAAATTGACCGGTAAAGCCTCATCTCCGTGGACATCTAGAAACATATCAATACCTGTTTCAAGCATTTTTTCACGTACTAGGTAAACTTCTGGGCTGCGTTCCATTGTTGGGTTTAACCATTCTCGGTTTAAATTTGTACCAACCGCATTCGTTCGAAGATGTCCACGAACACTCCCATCTGGGTTCATATTAGGGACAATATAAAATACAGCTTTGTTTAGTAAGGCACGAGCAACACCGTCATCATCATCAAGCAGGCGGTCTAAAAAGCCTTCTATAAACCATTCGGCCATAGTTTCACCGGGATGTTGGCGGGCAGTTAGCCAAATTGTACGTTTGCCATCACCTTCTTCACCAACTTTTAGTAAGCTTACATCTCGGCCATCAAGGGTTTGACCTAATACTTGTAATTGGCAATCTACATGCATTTGAGCATTATGTAATAAGTCTTGATGACGTTCATAACTATAAGGAGAAAAGTAGGCAAAATAAACAGAGTCATATTCTGGCGTTAAGGTAATCGTAAGTTTGTCACCGTCGAAGGTTGTTGGTACACGGAACCAGTGTTCACGGTCATATGAAGCAACGGCTTGATAATCTTCCCATCCTTCTACATAGGCAGCTTTGCCTGCATTAGTTAAATGAATAACATGCTCTTGACGAATTGAACTTTTCGCCGTATCAGTTTGTAATTTGAAATGGAACCATTGATAAAATTCAGATTGATTATCGTGTTTTATTTCTAGTTGGATGTTGCTAGCGTCGCTTGCATCGATAACACGAATATTGCCGCTATCAAAATTGTCTGATATTTGCATCGGTAGAGCCTTTCCGTTCTATACTCAAGTTTATCTAATTAACATACGTAATGCCCATTCCATTTAAAAATGCATGAGTCCTTCAGGCTTCTTGAAGCCAGCATAGTCAGCTAGAGCGAGTATCAATATACGTGTGGTGAATTTTCAGTATATGTTAAATAGTTGTTACAACAGTGTACACAAACAACATTAAGATCACTACACTAAAAAATAGCAATTACAAAGAGCGTAAATAAAGGCCAAGTTCAGAAGAATAGCCGATAGACTTTCCTATAATGGTGTTTTCTTCATTAATAACATAATAGCTTGGATAACTGGATATTGAAAAATGGTGCTTGATTGCTTCATTACCTAAGGCTATTGGAAATGTTAGCTTATGTTCCTGTGTAAACGCCATGACTTCATCAAGGCTGGTGTAGTCCATAGCTACTGCGACGACGTCAAGGTGTTCATTTTTCTCATATAATGCTTGTAAATTACTAATGCTCAGGTGACATATTTGACACCAAGGCGCAAAAAAATAAAGCACGGTGGTAGTGCCTTGTGAATTTAATGAAACCGTTTCCCCTTTTAAGGTGGGAACTTGGATAAAAGATTGGTTATTTGTGGTGGCTAATTGAACATCAGTAGACAACATACTCATTTCACGAAGAAAAGAAACTACTTGGAAAATAATAACAAAGAATAATATTTGAATACCAAGGCTGCGAAGTATGGCTAACAATGAATTGTCCTGTTCTGATAAAGTCTATGTACTTTAATAGACCCGATCATCATTAATTTATTACAAAGTAAATTTAATTTTTTCTTTATAGATATATTTTATATTGGTATGAGAAAAATATAAAGAGCGGTTTGAAAAGACAAACAGCTCTTTATTACTCTCCCATAATACATAACGCGTAACCCATTTGTTAGCTTATGTTCGTTACACCTTTCATATAGGGTTGTAACACAGTGGGTATATTAATACTGCCATTCGCTTGTTGATAATTTTCTAACACCGCAACTAGAGTACGCCCTACCGCTAAGCCAGAGCCATTTAGCGTATGGACTAATTCGGGTTTATTAGTTTCACTATTTCTAAAGCGTGCTTGCATACGGCGTGCTTGGAATGCCCCCATGTTCGAGCAAGATGAAATTTCACGATAAGTGTTTTGTGCTGGTAACCACACTTCTAAATCGAAGGTTTTAGTGGCACTAAAACCAACATCTCCACTGCAAAGCACCATAGTACGATAAGGTAATTCTAATTTTTCTAGAATGGCCTCTGCGTGACCGGTTAATTCATCAAGTGCCGTAAAAGAGTTTTCAGGTTTTACCAATTGCACCATTTCAACTTTGTCGAATTGATGTTGACGAATAAGACCTCTTATATCACGACCACCCGATCCCGCTTCACTACGAAAACACGGCGTATGAGCGGTCATTTTAATAGGCAACTCAGCTTCATCTACGATTTCATCACGGTAAATATTCGTTAATGGTACTTCAGAGGTAGGAATTAATGAGAAGTTTTTACCCGATAAGTCGGTATGAAATAAATCCTCACCAAACTTAGGTAATTGACCTGTGCCATATAGAGAAGCGGCATTGACCAAATAAGGCACATACATTTCTTGATAGCCATGCTCTTCGGTATGCACATCAAGCATAAACTGGGCTAAAGCACGGTGTAATTTAGCAATATTACCACGCATTACCGCAAAACGAGTACCGGCTAATTTAGCGCCACTTTCAAAGTCTAAGCCTTTACCAACACCAAAACCTAAATCAACATGATCTTTGACTTTAAAATCAAAAACTCTTGGTGTACCCCAGCGTTTAAGCTCTACATTGTCATCTTCATCAGCACCCGTTGGTACCGATTCATCAAGCAAGTTAGGCATAGCACTAGCAATATCATTTATTTTTGCTAACACTTCATCTTGTTCAGCTTTTGCCGCATCAAGTTCATCACCTAATTGGCTCACTGCAGCAAGTAATGGTGCAATATCTTCACCACGCGCTTTTGCTTGACCGATGGATTTTGAACGCGTGTTACGCTCATTTTGTAATTCTTGGGTTTTTACTTGAATCGCTTTACGCTGCTCTTCTAACGCAGTAATTGTTGCGGTATCAAGGGTAAAACCACGTTTTGCTAATTGTGTGGCGATATTATCTAAATCTGTTCTAAGTTGTTTTGCATCAAGCATAATTATTCACGTATTTATTTAATTTAAGTTCAAGTTGACACTTTTACATCAACTTATTTTTATACATTATTTTGTTAAAGCAGAAACCAAATACAACCCCAAGGCTGCAGCTGCTATACAAAGCGACACATTTAATAAAATATTAATAGCCGCTTTGGTTAAGTCTCCCTGTTGTATTAATAACAAGGAGTCTAATGAAAATGTTGAAAAGGTGGTAAATGCACCTAAAAAACCAATACCAAGTAATGTTCTATGGATATTAATATCTAAAATTTCGTGTTCTATTAGTTGGTATAATAACCCCATAACAAATGAGCCGGTGATATTAACCATCAATGTGGCAAAAGGAAACCCTTTTCCTAGCCAATTTAACACTAATTGATAAATATAAAAGCGTAAACTTGCGCCACATGCGCCTCCCAGTGCAACAAAAAGGTAAAGGGTGAAATTACTAATAGTACTAGTCATAGCGCTGCTCATTACTGTTTTTGTTTAATTGATTCAGATAATCTAATTTTTCTTTTAATTGTTTTTCTAAGCCGCGTTCACTAGGTTGATATAATCGATGATTCATATCACTTGCTCTAGCTAATGCTTCGGGTAAATAATTTTCACCTGCGGCAAAGGCATTTATTTCATCATGCGCATAACGATAACCCTCGCCATGACCCAATTTTTGAGTCAATTCACTCGTCGCATTTTTTAAATGCGCTGGTACATCTAAACTAGACGTTTGTTCGGCTAATCGTTTTGCTTGATTAAACGCGAGATAAACCGCATTACTCTTGGGTGCTAATGCCATATAAACGACAGCTTGTGCGATAGCACGTTCACCTTCACTTGGCCCCACTCTGTGAAAGGTATCCCAAGCGTTAATCGCTAATTGCATTGCCCGTGGGTCGGCATTACCAATATCTTCGCTAGCAATCGCCAATAAACGGCGCGCTACATATAATGCATCACCACCGCCAATTAAAATTCTTGCATACCAATATAAGGCAGCATCAGCGTCTGATCCCCGTACGGATTTATGAAAGGCACTAATTAAATCATAGAAGGCATCACCGCCTTTATCATAAAGCGCAATTTTACTACCCGCTACTTGTGCAATTAATTCAACCGTTATGGTTTTATTTGTATTGTTTGTATCACTTTCAACCGTAGAACTCTGTTGAGCCTGTTGACTATCAAGGCAGTTTTCTAATAAATTGAGTAAACGTCTGGCATCACCATCAGCGCGATTTAATAAACTTTGCTTAGCCTCTTTATCTACAGTAACAAGCGTTTGCTGTTCTGCTTTAATTAACACTAATGCTCTATTGAGTACTTGTGTTAATTCTTCATGGCTCAATTTTTTTAAGGTGTAAACACGAGTACGAGAGAGTATTGCCTGATTTAATTCAAACGCAGGATTTTCTGTGGTTGCGCCAATAAAAATAATGGTGCCGTCTTCAATAAAAGGTAAAAAGGCATCTTGTTGCGACTTATTAAAGCGGTGAACTTCGTCAACAAAGAGTACGGTGCGACTATAGTCATTTTGACTCGCCCCCTGCTTTCTAATTTTAGCTTGTTCAATGGCTTCGCGAATATCTTTAATGCCCGATGTGACCGCAGACAGTCTAACCACTTGCGCTTTCGCATGAGTTGCTATAATTTCAGCGAGGGTTGTTTTACCGGTGCCAGGCGGCCCCCAAAAAATAAGCGAATGGCATAGGCCCTGTTCTATGGCTAGTTTAAGTGGTGAGTTATCGCCAAGGATATGTTGTTGGCCAACATAGTCAGCCAGCATTTTCGGGCGAATTTTCGCTGCAAGAGGCGCAGCAAGTTGAGTGGTTTTTTTACCGGTAAGGTTTGCACTGTCTTGTTCTGAAGTAAATAAGCTAGTTTGTTGCTGTTGGTTATTCACAAAAGTTCCTAGTTAGCGCGTTGGTCATCTATTTGTACACCTTCTGGTACAGAGAAGTGAAACAAACTACTTTCGGGTATATTTTGAGCATCAAAATTTGATAATCTAATATGGCTTATCTGTCCTGTGGCATCAAGAAATGACAACTGACTGAGTTCACTACCTTTTATCTTTGGATTTTTAGCTGAAAAAATTAAGGTTAAACTTTTAATTTGGCTATTGGGATCTTTAGCGACGATAACAAAACGTTTATCTTGTTGACTTACCTTATTGAGACTAGCCTTTTCCTCGTTAACCGTATATTGCTGCCATAACGATTCATCTTTACTCGTGAGTAATAATATAGGTGTTCTGGCAATCGCCGCGGACAAAGAATAAACACTGACTTGTTCAATCCATGGATTATAGAACCACACATCACGGCCGTCAGAAACAATTGCCAGTTCATCTGGCTCTAATGTATGCCAATTGGCTAAATTGGGCTTACTGATAGCCAATTTCCCTGAACTTTTTTCGAGTAACTCACCGGTGTCACTAACCACTTCTTGTGTAAAGTTAGCACTAAAAAATTTTACATGAGCAAGTTTTGCCCTCAAGTGCTTTTTACTTGCTTCAAACTTTGTTGGAGAACTTTCCTGTGATGCAGCTATTACAGGCATGACAGAGCTAGTGACAATATTTAGGGCAATGACGAGAGTGGCGTTAACAATAAACGTTTTATTCATAGTATTAATCTTTAATTGGTGGTGGCGCTAATACTTCACGTGCGCCATTGTGGCCAGCAGTTGACACGACGCCCTGAATTTCCATTTGTTCGACTATACGAGCTGAGCGGTTGTAGCCAATTCTAAATTGTCTTTGCACACTTGATATAGAGACACGTCGTTTTTCAGTGACAAATTTTACAGCATCATCATAAAGCACATCTAACTCTTCGGCTTCACTTTCTTCGCTCTGTTCGCCGGGAAGCAACATATCTGGATCATTACTCCCCGCTAAAATTTCTTCTATGTAATTTGGCCCACCACGAGATTTCCAATCTTTAACAACCGCATGGACTTCATGATCGTCAATAAAAGCACCATGGACGCGTGTTGGTACACCAGTACCTGGCGGTAAATAAAGCATATCCCCCATGCCTAATAATTGTTCAGCTCCTTGCTGATCTAAAATAGTGCGAGAGTTTAAACCAGAAGACACTTGAAACGCCATACGAGTTGGGATATTGGCTTTAATTAAACCGGTAATAACATCAACTGATGGACGTTGCGTCGCTAAAATTAAGTGAATACCTGCCGCACGTGCCTTTTGTGCAATACGGGCAATTAATTCTTCTACTTTTTTACCGACAATCATCATCATATCGGCGAATTCATCAACAATAACAACAATACTCGGCAGTTTTTCTAATAGGGGTGGCGTTTGATCTAAGCCATCACTAGGTTGCCATATAGGGTCAATCAGTGGCTCGCCTTCGGCAATAGCGGTCAATACTTTTTTGTTATAACCTTTTAAGTTACGTACACCCAGTGCCGACATTAATTTATAACGACGTTCCATTTCACCTACACACCAACGCAGCGCGTTAGCCGCATCTTTCATATCGGTAACCACCTCTGTTAACAAATGCGGTATACCTTCATAAACACTAAGTTCAAGCATTTTAGGATCAATCATGATCAGACGTACGTCTTCTGGTGTTGATTTATATAACAAGCTAACAATCATGGTATTAACACCCACTGATTTACCTGAGCCTGTAGTACCGGCCACCAATAAATGTGGCATTTTTGCTAAATCAACCACAACTGGCTCACCGGCAATATCTTTACCTAACACCATCGCTAAAGGTGAACTTGATTCTTCAAAAGCGGTGCATGATATAACTTCACTTAAATGAACTATTTCACGATGTTTATTCGGCAATTCTAAACCAATAACTGATTTTCCTGGAATAACCTCAACCACACGTACACTGATTGCCGATAAGGCGCGGGCTAAATCTTTTGACAAGGCACTAATTTTACTTACTTTCATGCCCGGTGCTAAATCAAGTTCAAAACGGGTAATAACAGGGCCAGGATATACAGCAACCACTTCGGCTTGTACTTTAAAATCTAATAGAATCGTTTCAACTAAACGACTCACCTGCTCTAGCTCTTCTCTGTTAATGGGGTTTTTTGCTTTGTCAGGGCGATCAAGTAAGTCAATTGAAGGCATACCTGAGAATTGTTCTTCTGTTGAAGGGACTAAATTGACTTGATTGGCATCACTACTGTTAACCAGTTCACCTGTAGGTTTTTTAGTGACTACGGCGTTATCATCGGCAACGACAACTTTTTCAATATCCGCAAAAGCAGCCGATATTTCATTATCATTAACATATTCTTGTACGTTTATTTCAAGGGGGCCATCCATTAAATCATTGATATCGATAAAGTGCTCTGGCGTGTCATCTTCTTTTTCAGTCGTTGATGCCAGAAAAGGAATAGCTAACTTTTTCTTTTTGGGTGTGGTTACGGGTATATCTTCAGGTTTAATTTGAATATTGGCTTCTTCATCTATACCTTTACTGTCTGATTTATCAGTATCAGTTAAGGGGGAGTCACCTACACCAAATTTATCTTTTATATAACCCGGTATATGCTGTAAGAATAATACACTTGCTATGGTATAACGACCTACGTTATCAATAAAATTAAGCCATGAGAAACCGGTTAATAACACAAACCCTGCACAACTAAACATGACAAAAACTAAGGTGCTACCCACAAATGAAAAATAAGGTAGCAACGTTTCACTTAATACATCCCCTAAAATACCACCCGCGGAAAAATAAAACAGATCATCAAAGTTCATACTGGCTAATGACGTAATGCCTAAGTAGAACATCAAAAAACCAATCAGTTTCAAGGCCAGTGTTAAGTAATCTAACTGCATTAACTGATGAAACTTTTGAAATAATAACCAGCCAACGATAGCAACAATAAAAGGTAGGCTATAGGCGATAAAACCAAATAAATTTAATAATAAATCTGACAGATACGCCCCTACAGAGCCACCTAGATTTCTAATGGGTGTTTGATAGCCTGTTTGTGCCCAACCAGGATCAGCGGGATCAAAGCTAAACAATGCCAACATGATAAACATGGCAAAGACACTAAAAAATAACAAGCCGGTTTCAAGTAAACGTTGTACACCCGTAAGTTGAGTGTTTTTGGTATTGGCGTTATTTACTTCACCGAGGTCTTGTTCGGTATTTTTAACTAATTCTGAAGACAATTAAGGTACCATGAAAAGCTGGGTTTAGTGATATAGGCTTATATTACCTCATGATGCTGAATTCAGCGAGAATTAAAATGCTTATAATCAAGGTATTGCTTGAATACATGAGTATATACTCATTTATTCAACGTGCACTCTGAATGGAACATTTTGAGTAATGTTAGACATCAATATAAAACAAAAATTTATCGTTTGATTGGTAACATATTGCAGGATTTAATTTCATCCATCACTACATAGGTTCTACTTTCACTTACTGCTGGTAACCTTAGTAAGGTGTCTCCTAATAGTTGCCTATACGCAAGCATATCTTTCACGCGTGTCTTTAACAAAAAATCAAAATCACCTGAAACCAAGTGACATTCTTGAATAACATCAAGTTCATGTACCGCTGCGGCAAAATCATCAAACACATCGGGGCTAGTCTTCGTTAAGGTGATCTCTACAAATATTAATAAAGCGAGATCTAATTTTGCCGAATTAAGAATAGCTTGGTAGCCCGTTATATATTTCTCTTTTTCTAACCGTTTAACACGTTCTAAGCAAGGTGTAGGGCTTAAGCCAACACGTTTTGATAGCTCAACATTAGAAAGCCGACCATCTTTTTGTAATTCAACAAGAATATTTTTATCAATACGATCTATTTTTTTATTCATTACTTTTCTTTTTTATTTTTTTTACTATATATAACGCTAAAAAAGCTCCCGGTATCAGTATTATATATCGTAAAGAATGAGAATACGACAGGTTGGTCTGGTTAATTAGCATTATACTAGTTGCATATAAACAAGAAGCTTATCTATAAGCGACGATAACAAGTGTAACAAAAAAGAGAATATTATGATTATTGGTGTACCTAAAGAAATTAAAAACCATGAATACCGTATCGGTTTAACACCGGCTGGTGTAAAAGAATTAGTCGTCAATGGTCATAACGTGATTGTTGAGCATAATGGCGGTGCATCCATTGGCTTTGATAATGATCAATATATTACCGCCGGTGCAAAAATTATTAATAGTGCGGCTGAGATATTTGCAACGGCTGAGATGATTATCAAGGTTAAAGAACCACAACCCGTTGAATGCAAAATGCTTCGCGCCGGACAAATATTATTTACTTACTTACACTTGGCACCAGATCCACAACAAACAGAATTATTAGTTGCTTCAGGCGCAACTTGTATTGCTTATGAAACGGTTACCGCTGCAGAAGGTGGTCTACCTTTATTAGCGCCTATGTCAGAAGTGGCTGGTCGTATGTCGATTCAAGCTGGTGCCCACGCTTTAGAAAAAGCACAAGGCGGTTTAGGTGCTTTGTTAGGTGGCGTACCCGGTGTTGCCCCCGCTAAGGTATTAATTGTTGGTGGCGGTGTTGTTGGAACTCAAGCTGCACGCATGGCCGTTGGCATGGGCGCTGATGTCACTATTCTTGATCGCTCTTTACCTCGTTTACGTCAGTTAGACACTGAATTTGACGGCCGTTTAAAAACAGTCTATTCAACTGCTGATGCAATGGATCAACTAATTGTAGAAGCGGATTTAGTCATTGGCGCTGTCTTAATTCCTGGTGCAGCCGCACCTAAATTAGTTACAAAAGCACATATCAAAATGATGAAAAAAGGGGCGGTTGTTGTTGATGTTGCTATTGATCAAGGTGGCTGTTTTGAAACATCAAAAGCCACCACACATCAAGATCCTACTTATGTTGTTGGTGATGTTGTTCATTATTGTGTAGCTAACATGCCTGGAGGTGTTGCTCGTACTTCAACAATGGCACTTACAAACGCAACAATGCCTTTTGCAGTAACTCTTGCAAACAAAGGCGCAAAACAAGCATTACTTGATGATGAGCACTTATTAGCAGGATTAAATGTTCTAGGTGGTAAAATCACTTATAAACCCGTTGCTGACGTTTTAGGTTATGAATACCTGGCACCTGAAGAAGCTGCGGCAAGTCTATCATATTAATTTAGCGATTAATTTCGCGGTTATAACCGCGTTAGAATAAATTAAAAAGAGTGCAAATTTATCCTTTGCCCTCTTTTTTATACCCCTTTTAACTAATATATCCTTAAAGCAACTGTACACCCTTGATAGAACCCCTTATCATCCCAATCATTAAAACTATATAAACTATTTGTTAAAAATAAACTCCGGAGAACTCATTCATGAGCGACGTTAGACATTGTCCACTACTTATTTTAGGCTCAGGCCCAGCTGGTTATACTGCCGCAGTCTATGCTGCCCGTGCTAACCTTAAACCAGTAATGATTACAGGTATGCAGCAAGGTGGTCAGTTAACCACGACAACAGAAGTAGAAAACTGGCCAGGTGATGCTGATGATTTAACCGGTCCGGCGTTAATGGATCGTATGCAAAAACATGCTGAAAAATTTGATACTGAAATTATTTTTGATCACATCAATAAAGTCGATTTTTCTAAACGCCCTTATACATTAACCGGCGACAACGGCACGTTTACCTGTGATGCGTTGATTATTTGTACTGGTGCATCAGCACAATATTTAGGTTTACCTTCTGAAGAAGCGTTTATGGGGCGTGGTGTTTCCGCTTGTGCGACGTGTGATGGATTCTTTTACAAAAATCAAAAAGTTGCTGTTGTTGGTGGGGGTAATACTGCAGTTGAAGAAGCCCTTTATTTATCAAATATTGCTAGTGAAGTTCATTTAATTCATCGTCGTGATACTTTTCGCTCTGAAAAAATATTAATTGATCGTTTAAATGAAAAAGTTAAAAACGGCAATATCATCCTTCATACAGATCGTACTTTAGATGAAGTACTGGGCGATAACATGGGTGTGACAGGGTTACGCTTAAAAGACACTAAATCAGATACAACGGAAGAACTTGCTGTTGCTGGTGTATTTATCGCTATTGGTCACAAACCTAATACCGATATTTTCAACGATCAACTTGCCATGAAAAATGGCTACTTAACGATTCAAAGTGGTACTCAAGGTAACGCAACTCAAACCAGTGTTGAAGGTATATTTGCCGCCGGTGATGTTGCTGATCATATCTATCGTCAAGCAATCACGTCAGCTGGCGCCGGTTGCATGGCAGCACTAGACGCTGAACGCTTCCTCGACGCCCAATAGCACGTTGAAAAGGCTTATTAGTCGTGACCATTTAAAAACACGAATTTAAGCCTTTTGATTCTAGCTAACATGATTATTTCTGAATAATATGAGCCTCTATCAACTCACTGTAAAAGATTTGGCTTTTCCTCCTGTAGAATATGCCCTCACTGAGCCAAACGGTTTATTAGCTGTTGGTGGTGATTTACAGCCAAAACGATTAATTAGTGCCTATAGCCAAGGTATCTTTCCGTGGTTTAGCGAAAATGATCCGCTGCTGTGGTGGTCACCTAACCCAAGAGCGATTATTCATGTTGACGATTTACGTATTAATCGTACGTTGCGAAAAGCATTAAAAAAATATCCTTATAAAATCACGTTAAATACCGCCTTTGAGCAAGTGATAGCATTGTGTGCAGATGCCCCCTTTCGAGATGATGGCACATGGATTTCACCTGACATGCAAAAGGCTTATGTCAATTTGCATCAATTGGGCTTTGCACATTCTATTGAAATTTGGCAAACAAATTCTGATCAGAAACCTGAGTTAGTGGGTGGTTTATATGGTGTCGCCATTAATGGTTTCTTCTCTGGTGAGTCAATGTTCTATACTTCACCTAATGCCTCTAAATTTGCATTGGTTGCTTTAGTTGAGCTGCTTAAAACGATTGATATTGATTTTATTGACTGCCAATTGCTTAATGATTTTTTAGCTGATATGGGCGCGACAGAAATATCACGAGAAAACTTTATAGCGCTCAAAAGAATGGCTATAAATAAAAAGGTCTCTGCTGATTTTTGGCAACCACGTGAGTTATCCGTTAATTAACACGCTATTAATATAATAGAAGTAGCCATATGAATGATAGTAGTTTTAAAGTAGGTATAACCAAAACCTTTCCGTGTAGTTACTTACCTGATGAAGAAGAACGTTTATTAATTGCCGTTGATGAACGCCTGCAAAATAAACATAGTTATAGCATATTAATGACTGAAGGCTTTCGTCGTAGTGGTGAACAATCTTATCGGCCTTACTGTGAAAACTGTGATGCTTGCCAATCGATTCGTGTATTAATTAATGATTTTAGTCCTTCTAAAAGCCAAAAACGCGCATTAAAACGTAATACTATTTTCACCATCAAGCACTCAACGCAAATTAAAGAGTATTATTATCCGCTCTATGAAACTTATATTAATACCTTCCATCAAGATGGCAGTATGTATCCAGCAAACATTGAGCAATTTCAAAGTTTTCTCAGTAGTCAGTTAACCACGCAACTATTTATTGAAACATGGGTTATTGTTGATGGCGTGGAACAACTGATATGTGTTGCAGTGACTGATATGCTGACTAATGGTTTGTCTGCTGTTTATACTTTTTACCATCCTAATTTTAAACGGTATGGTCTAGGACGTTTTTCTATCCTTACGCAAATTGATTTATGCCGACAATTGAAGTTACCTTATTTATATTTAGGGTATCAAATTGATGCTTGTCAAAAAATGAATTATAAAAATAGTTACTATCCACACGAACGATTTATCAACCTAGAATGGCAGTTAGTTGAAGGAAAGTGTTCCACAGGCTAAAAAATCAACGACTATGGTAAATAAACAGGTACAAAGCTTTACTTTGGCCGTGCAATTAGGCATCATTCGCGCAGCTTTTTTTATCAGTCAAACGTTCTAATAATTTAAATAGATACTTTGGCTTATTTGCACAACATATAGAGGTTTAGCGCCCCATGGCGAAAGAAGAAAATATTGAAATGCAAGGTACAGTGCAAGATACTTTACCTAACACTATGTTCCGAGTTGAATTAGAGAATGGCCACGTTGTGACTGCTCATATTTCTGGTAAAATGCGTAAAAACTACATTCGTATTTTGACTGGCGATAAAGTAACAGTTGAACTAACACCCTATGATTTATCTAAAGGTCGCATTACTTTCCGTGCAAGATAACTTCTATAGTTAGTGTAGATAAACACCTATATAGTTGATGATAAAAATATATAAACCAGTCCTTTAACAAGTACTGGTTTTTTTGTTCCTCTATAAACGTGTCGATTATTCGGTACATACCCAAGTCACTTTAAGCAATATTTTGCCTAACTAGCTTTCTAATATATGCTTAATTAAACACCTTGCAGTAGCTTGGCTATATCTATTATAGGCAACGCATCTACCTTGTTTTTTCACTTTAGTCTAATGTGACATTACTTAAAAGAAGTGATCAGTTTTTTATCAAATTTTTCCACACTAATCGTTAAGTTGTTGTTAGTAATTGTTTCTTGTAAGTCAGCTAGGTCTTTATTTACCTTACTGATAGTCAACGTATTATCATCAAGTTGATACACTTGTTGTTGGCTTTGGTAGTAAAAAGTTAAAATAATCAATGCATCTTGTTCTAAATTTTTGGCTGCTTTTTTAACTTTTTTTACTTTACGGTAAATTAAGTTTTGTAGTTGTTTTATTTGCCACACATAATAAATTTCTTTAAAGAAATTTGACATTTTTAAGGTATGTAGAACAGCCATACAAGCCAATAATGATAATACAGCGCCCAATAAGTTATATCTAAAATTATTGACCCCTTCTTGTTCAAAGCTGAGGATCAATAGTTGTCCAAAAAGCAACGCTAACACTAATAATGTTGCAATAAAGCCAACGATAACGATGTTTAAGTTTTTTCTATAACGCGCTTTGTCTATATTCATTAATTGCATTGAGGTTTTATTTCCTAAAAAGTATGTTAACTCTGTTTACTTAACTCTGTGTGGTTAGTATATCAAGTTTTGTTAAACTTGAGCTTGATTTAGAATGATTAGATCCAAAAAAATTCAACCTGTTATTAACTTATGGTATAGATCTGGCGTAGGTTTGAGGTGATAATAAATTACATATCATTGATATCACCCTACTGTCTTTAAACCCGAATAACGTTTTACAGCACTAATAACCCCTTGTTGCCAAGTTTGCTTACTGCTCGCAATCGTCAGTTGTGTTTTTGCCCGAGTAATGCCGGTATAAAGTAATTCGCGCGATAGCAGTAAATTATTACTTTGTTTGGGTAATAACATGGCGACATGCGCAAACTCACTGCCCTGCGTTTTATGGATGGTCATCGCATACACGCTGTCATATTTTGGTAATCTTGATGGCAATAGCGTTTTATAATGTGTTTCGCCATCGGCTGTTTTGGGCTGTTCAAAAAACGCCATTAGGTGATTACTATCGAGACTAGCGTTGTCACTAGCATTCGTACTAGTATTGCTATTCGCATGCCATAGTAAACCAATATCACCATTAAAAAGTCCAAGGCGATAATCATTTTCACTGATCATAATAGGCATGCCATGGTAGTTTTGGTGAGATTGTCCCCAAGGTTGATACGTATTAACTGCTAATTGCTCTTTTACCCATTGATTAATTGCATCAACACCAAATTCGCCTTGGCGAGTAACACAGAGAATACGAAATTTAGCAAATAAAGCAAATGCATCGTCAAGGCTGTCGCAACGGCTAATACCTTGATAATATTCTTTTATTAACGATGATAGCCAATCGTGTAAATCCCCCTCAACTAAGGCTAACTGATTTTTATTTTTTTCATTAGCGGCCTGTAACAACTGCCAACTTTGTGTATGTTCACCTTTGATAACATGAGCAGCCAATCTGCCAATTCCCCCTTCACTATCAAAACGGCGACTGGTGATTAAACAGCTAAGGTGATCACTATAAGTGTCTGTTTGCTTGAATGCATGATTGAGTTGTTGTACATCTAATTGACATACTTGGGCTAAATAATTGGCATTAGCTGGGCTGTAACCAGAATGAGGTCTAGGGGCAATATCGGCTAAAACACTCCCTACAGCAACAGAGGGTAATTGATCGGCATCACCGAGCAAGATGATTTTTGTCTCTTTTTTTAAGGCCCTAAATAGTCGTGTCATCATAGGTAAATCAACCATAGAGACTTCGTCTATTAATAAAACATCACAGCTAAGGTGATTATTTTGATCGTGCCTAAAGTTTGGGCTGTTAGGAATAACACCGAGTACACGGTGAATGGTTTTCGCCTCTGTTGGTATCGCGGCTAAAACATCCCCATTAATTAATGCTTTAAAGCCCGTAATCGCACTGATAATGGACTCAGATAAACGTTGTGCCGCTTTACCGGTTGGTGCTACCAAGGCTATTTCTAGGGCTGGGTTATGACTTAGTTCGTTAGTGGCCGTGTTAGTGTTTAGCATAACTAAAGCGGCCAATAACTTGGTTACGGTGTAAGTTTTACCCGTACCGGGGCCACCCACAATAACGGTAAAGTTTTTATTCATCGCATTGGCAACCGCAATCTGTTGCCAATCAATTTCTTGTGCTTGCTCGTTTACTAATGGAAATAGTTGTTGAAGGACACGGCTTATATTTTCTGCTGATGTGGGTAATCGTTGTGTTAACCGTGATTTAATATCGTTTGCCAACGTTTGTTCAAATTGATAGTAACGACGCATATAAACACGGTTATTTTCAAATACGATGGGGTGCTGTGCATCCGCGCTAATATTAAGTACTGTTAGACAATTGAATAATGTGTCTTTATCGGGAAACATAAAACCTTGATGACTACATTGCCCTTGATCGTCAACAGCGACAGCCCAATGTTGCTGCGCAAGTTCAGTTAACGGTAAACACGTATGACCTGCTCGTAAACTAGCACTGAGTGCGAAAAACACATGGGTAAGGATTTGCTCTTGCGTGATCGATAGTTTGATTGAAGGTTTGGTTAAAATTTCGGTCGACTCTTTTAATGCGGTGAGCATTTCTTTTGCAAAAAAATAATCAATGGCTTCAATATCAACTAACTGCTGTTGTGCTTGAAAAAAACTGTTGTAAACGTGCACGATTATGTTTCCTCCCTAGTCGATTCATTATGGCTTGCGGAGCCTTTGTCTAAAGACTTCTTATCTAGCTCTTCACCTACATTTTTACCTAGGAAGAGGCAATCTAATGCGGTTAATTCATTAATCATGATTTTTCGAAAATAAACACCTGCACCACGGTATTTTTTATCATGGGTCATACCACGCAAATACAGATAATAAATACCGCCAAAATGTTGTTCGGCATTATAGTTAGTCACGTTCTGCTGTAAATAGCGATGTAACGCTAAGCTATAGATAAGGTACTGTAAGTCGTAATAATTTTTTTCAATATGGTTACGTAAAGCATGATGATTATAATCAAAATAATCGTCACCTAAATGGCTAGACTTATAATCACAAACATAATATTTACCATTTTTTTCAAAGACTAAATCAATAAAACCATGCATCATGCCTTTTAATGATTGATAGCTTGGTAATCTAACGTGATTCACATCATAAATTTTATTTGGGTCAACCAATGCAGACTTTCGGTGATCGGTTAGCAATTTAGCTAGCGCACTAATACTCGCCTCTTCCATTGGAAAATAAAATTCACTCTCACGTAGTGTTTGGTTCATTGGAATATCAGCCAAACAAAAGTGATCATCACAAGATGTCCCTGTTTCAATCTCCTTTGTCAGTACTATGGGTTCAGAAATCATTAGCTCTGAAATAAGCGGTGTTGCGACTATTTCATCAAGCCACACAACAAGATCGTCTTCAGTAAAACCCGCTGTTAATTCGCCATACGTAACCAACGGCCACTTGATACTTTCGTGCCAATTACTTGTTGTTTCATGCGAATGAACAAAGTCACTATGCTCTAAAATGTCATGGAGTAAATTACCAGTGTGCGCACCTTTTGCCAGTTGAAAGCGTAAGAGTAGTTTATTGTACATTGGCCTTGTATCAACAGTCGCTAACAGCTCAGTGTCTCTATCTGGTTTTGATACTCCACCGTGTCGTAAGTTTCTACTTAACGCTGAAAATGAACTAAGCCACCAATCACGTTCTATCTTGCCATGAAACTGACTTACCTCGAGTAGTAATGACCCCGTTAAATCAAGATTGTTCTGCTGATATACATCACTATCAATTGCGTCAAATGAAACTTGTTTTACCTCTATTGATTCCGGTGATTTCGCCATTAATTGTTGTAAGTTTTGTACTATATCTTGCTCTGCTTGCCACTGCAGCGTTTTGCCAAGTGGCGATAAGGCATATTTATCAAATGGTGTGGTAAACACATAACACCGGCTTTCTGCTCGTGTTATCGCTACATACAACAAACGAATGGTTTCGGCATAAGCTTCATTAGCCATGGCCGCTTTCGCTTGTTCATCGCCATCTAAACTTAAGCACAATTGACCTTGTTCATTGTGATATTCGATATAGCTTACCGATTTATTACCAAATTTAAGTGGGTCTTTATGACGCGTCGCAAACGGAATAAAGACAATGGGATATTCCAATCCTTTCGCGCCATGTTGCGTTACTATCCGAATTAAATCACCGTCACTTTCAAGGCGTTGTTCTGCTTCTAGTTCACTATTGGCGGCCTTACTATCTAATCTGCACTGTTGTTCAAACCAATAAAGCAGTTCTTGCGGCTGTAGGAACTTTTGGCTTGCTGATTGTAAAATTTCAAATAAATGCAATAAGTTAGTTAATGCTCTATCTTTATCCGCTAATACAATTTTAAAGTGCTGATGCATTAGGTTTATCGCCATCGCAATAAAACCTTGTCGTTGCCATTGCGTTCTATAATCAAAAAAGCTAAATTTTAGCGTTTGATAAGCCATTTCATCTTGCGTAAGCTGATACAACGTTGGGGCGTCAAAGCCCAATAAACCACTGGCCAATGCATTTACATAAACTCGTTCATCTTCAGGCGTTAATATTCCCTTCAATACACTGATCAGTTGCTTGGCTTGTTCACTGTGAAATAAGTTTGCTCGATCAGATAAAAACACGCTGGCCAAGTTAGCCGCTAACAATGCTTGTTTGATATCAGCAGCTTCGCGTCCATCACGCACTAAAATAGCTATATCTTGCGGCTTAATGTCTTCATCTGTTAATAAGTGGACTATTTCATTACCGCACCATGTTGCCATTAAGGGTCTAACTGACTGTTTGGTATCATCCTCTTCACTAGAAAAATGAATAAATTGTAGCGCTTTAGATTGCTTAGTCGACTGGTTATCCGGCTCGTTACTCGGTTGACCGTCTTTTTTACCTGCATGTACAGATTGATAAGGAATACCGTAACCAAACACCTGATTATTACCATCCCCCAAAAATACCTGGTTATAAGCATTAACCATATCAGGGCTTGATCGCCAGTTAGTGTCCATAAGCCAGTGATAATCACAGTCATTACGAGCACTTAAATAAGCAAAAATATCACCACCACGAAAACCATAAATAGCTTGTTTAGGATCGCCAATAAGATAAAGCGCCGAATCAACCTTTTGATCTTGAGACTTTTCACCTTGAATTTTTTTAATAGGCTCTTGGTAGTAAATACCTTGCAAAATTGCAAATTGCTGGGGATCCGTATCTTGAAATTCATCAACAAGGGCAACGGGGTATTGCGCCAATAACGTTTGTGCTAACCGACTATCTTCTTCACTTTTTAAACAATAGGCTAGCGTATTTATTAAATCATCAAAGTCGAGTAAGTTATGTTGCTCTTTCGCTTGTTGAACCTGCTGGCGTATTTGATAAATAGCCGTACGAACTATCTGATAAGCTTTGGCTTTATTGATATTTTCAGCTAATTTTTTAACGTCGTCTTTAATTTGTTTACTGCTTTGTAATACTTGCGCGAGTGCGGCTTTAAATGCCTTAGGATGTCGTCCAGCGTGGAGTAAGTAATCTGGCATGGGTTGCTGTATTACAGCGAGTAATGCTTGTTCATTGTCACACGCACTTAACTGCGCCAACCAAGTTTGTAACTTAACTAACTCGGCCGCCCTCTTTTCTTGTTCGTCATCTTTTTTGTGTGCTACTAAGCCTTCGTTAAGCAAACTTATATTGTCAATAAGAGCACTGTTAGCTTGCTTAGCTAATTGAGTAAACTTATTAACCAAGTCTTGAACATCAAGTATAGACAACTCAGTTCTATGTGAAATAGCCTTGGCAAAATTACTAACAAAAGCCGTTGGCGTTGCCCAAAATTGAGCAACTAACGTAAAGGCATCACAGTTTTGTTTAGCCAGTTGTCGATACCAATCTTGGCACGCTTCTAAAATCAAATCATTGCTATTGGTGGACATGCTTGCATTAAAGGGCAAGCCACTAGCAAAAGCATGTTGTGTCAATGCCCGTTGGCAAAAGCCGTGAATGGTAAAAATCGCAGCTTCATCTAAAAATAATAAGGCTCGTTTTAGCAGAAACTGAATTTTATCGCTATTTACACGCTCACTGATGGCTTGAAAATAGGGATCTTTATCACATAAATTTTGCCAGTTAGTTAACGCGTCACGGATACCCGCATCTATTCTTCCACGTAGCTCTTGTGTGGCATCTTTGGTAAACGTCATTAGTAAAATTTCTTCTACTGTTAACTCTCGCTCTAGTATTAATCGCAAATAAATACGGGTGATATTATAGGTTTTACCAGTACCGGCACTGGCTTCAATTAAATGTCGTCCTGTTAAAGGGATAGTCGCTGCGTCTAAGTTTTTCATATTCATATTGGTAGACATTAGCGACTGGTTCCTTTCGTTGTTTTTACCGTATTGGCACTGGCTTTTGACACCTTTTCCTTTACAACTTTTTCCTTCAAAACACGGCGATACAATCCTTGATAAACAGATTCAATTTGCGGCAATAAGGTGTCAACGTCTGGACATTGCTGCCAAAAGTAATGAATATAAGTATCTTTACCAAAACCGGGCAAAGCCCCTACAGGCCCCTCTTTTCCTTGCCAAAACTCATCGAAACGCTCTTGCGTTATCTCAATTCGTTTGCCTAGTGATTCTTTAAACACTTGAGCGGCTAAGTCACCATTTAACATTAACGCTTGTTTTTGACCTTGGGCATAAACGCTCAATAGCATAGTTAACTCAGCCTTTGCCTCTTCAGCCCCTTCATTGCTAATAAAATATTGCTCAACTTTTTGGCCCTTAGTATTAAAGTAAAAACCACGAGTTTGCTCTACCTGGCTTAGGTGATTAAGTGTATTAAGCGAGCTAGTACTATCATTGATTGTCGCACTATTTTGTTGTTGCCACACTTGCACAATTAAGTGATGTAAATACAAGGTAAATAAATCTTTAGGTTTGGCAGTCGAACTACGATAAAAAACCAGTTGTGTACCCGCATGGCTAATTTTAACGGGTAACTGTGCGGTAAGCGTTAGGGTTTGTTCTGATGAATTACCCGTAATTGTGCTATCGGCTATATTGGTATAGCTAAGCATTATTTGACAATCAACTAACTCAGGATTATCACAACCTTGGCTGATAATCTCTTGTGCAAGTTGGCTACTCGCATCAAGTGCCTCATCAAAATGTGCTGGGGTACTAGGTAAGTCTGGAAATTTACCCGATAAAGATGCAGTATTAATGACTTGTTCGATTGTCATGCTATTTTTAGACACGAGACTGGCGGCAAGTAAGTCTTGTTTTAGTAAATAATTATCTAGGTGATCCGCCGTAAAGGGTTCGACATCATTAAGGCTGACCTCTTTACTATCTAAATACAAATTAAGTACTTTCTGAGCAAAAACTTTACTTGGATGCTGGAAAAAACGAATGACTTCAGCCGCACTTAACGTGTTTACATTATCCGCTATATCGCACGCGTCAACCAACAATGAAGTTTGTGTTGTTTCAATTTTCTCATGTTGACCTAACCTTAACCAGTTAGCATCAAAGCTAGGCTTAAAACCTAATTCAGTGTCTCTAACGGTGTAGTTATCTTCACTGTAAGGCTGCATTGGCATTTGCTGAACATGAGAGTTTTCTTGCGTGAACTGCCAACCATAACCTTGCGCCAGATAGTCCATTAATTCTTTTAGCACTAATGACGGTTGTTTTTCATTATTATTTCTAATATTTCGTCCCTGATAGCTTAAATATAAAGCTTCTCTGGCTGAAATAAGCGCTTCTAAAAACAAATACCGGTCATCACCGCGACGAGATCTATCACCCAAGACAGCTATACTTTGTGCTATCAAGTCAAAACCTAATGCAGGACGCTGTCTGGGAAACTCACCATCATTTAACCCTAATACCGCGATTACTTTAAACGGGATGCTACGCATAGGTAGCATAGAACAAAAAGTAACTTGCCCAACCATAAATTGTTTACTGGCATCGCCTTGACTAAAATGATTATTAAGAAAATCTACAATGATAGCTAATTCAATCTCTTCATCAAAGTGTGCATGTTCACAATATTCCACTAATGATGAGATTGCTTGTTCAATAATGGCGATACTGTTATCAATTTGAATGTTAGTCTGGTGAATCGCTTGCTCAGCCGTATTGGTTGAAAAAACAAGTTGGGTGGAAAAAAGTAGCTCAAGTTGTGTTAGTAAGAAAAGCTGCCATGCTTTAGCCGTTCTCGCACGATTAAGCTGATGTGAAAAATGTTGTAATTGTTCTATAAACAACATTAACTGCCCAAGTAAAATAGCGTCTCCCCCCTCGACTACACCCAGTAACAGCTGGTCTTGATAGATACTGTCCGCGTCAGAATAAGCAAAACCTTGTAACAAACGGGATAAACCTTGCTGCCAAGTAAAACTGTTGCTGGCTTGTTCTCCTAACAATGCCTCTTTATGGGCTTGGTCTAAGCCCCAATGTATTGTTGCTTGTTGTAACCAAAGACTAATCTTTTCACTGTCTTCTACGTTGATGGCGAATTTATTAGCAACGGCTGATAAACGAATAAAGCTAAGCAATTGAGAGACTTGAAAGCGCGAGTCAGGTAAGGTTAGTAGTTCGCTAAAAGCCGCTATTAAGGGATCACTGTCTTTAGCACTACGATCGGCAATGGAACACGGTAATGGCGGTACTTCGTCGGTTAAATCTTGCCACCCACGGGTAAAAACCGCATTAACATAAGGCGCGTATTGCTCTATTTGTGGGCACATTACCAACACATCTTTTGGTGTTAGCTTATCTTTTTTATGAGATGAGTCATTAAATTGATGAAGTAAATAATCATGTAACGCTTGAACTTCACGTAGCGCGCTATGACAACTCACAATAGTGATTGAATCATCAACCAACGGTGAAGATTGCTCTGTTGCATCTCTTAGCTCTAAAATATCATTTTGTAATTGATGCAAAATGCACGCTGATGACATTGAGTTTGCACTATCATCGGCTTCACTATTGTCGTTACTGGCTTTTACAAACAATTCAATATTAACCGTGCTGTAATTTTGTAATAACGCTAAGAACTCACGGCCTTGTTGGCCAAAATTGGCTAATAACGGATTACCAACAAATAAATGTTCATCGTTATTCGCGCCATTTGACCAATGAGATAGTTTTTTTATTGCCTGTTTTTCATTAATGATGTCGCCCCAATAAGAAAAGCAGGGATTTAAATGAAAAAAGTCGACCTCAATATAGTCGCTCAAGGCATTGATAAAATTTAACCACATCGGTGCCATGGTATTAATACCAAAAAAACTCATGCGTTTAGGCAGGATATTCGGATCATTACTCAATTTATCAGCCACATTGGCAATCGCATCATTAAGCAATTCAACTGGGTTATAAGGTAATTCACTAATCAATAACTGCCACAGCTTGGCTTGCCATTTATTCTCAGCGCTAAGCGGAATAACTTCTTCACCGTGTTGCCATCCATCAAGCCATTCTGGGCGAAAAATCAAATATTGTTCGAACAAGTCAGCCATTTGACCGGCTAACTGATACCGTTTTAAATCTGCTTTACTTGACGTTTTTGATGCAAATTCTAGTTCTGATTCTAAGGTTTTCTGATCAAGCCAATATTGAGTTGCAGGTGTAAAAAATTCATCATCCATCACTGATTTAGTTGCTAATATAGCATGAATTCGCCAAGTCAATACTTCTCTTGAATAGGGAGACTGTTCAGGTACTTTATCTTCGCTAGCCAGTGTTCTTATTAACTGCCATAAATATTGCGCAGGTAACGCGTAACGCATATTCATGCTAATTCCGCGGTCACTCGCGATGGCAAGGTTAAGCCAGTGTTGCATACCCGCATTCTGGACAATAATCACTTCTTGGTTGAAAACACCTATGGGAGAGACTTGGGAAATTTTATTAAGCAGCGTTAACAAATTTTCCATTTTGTTGGCAGGATAAAGGTTAATCAATACTGAACCTATTTACTAAAATTTAATAAATAAATTTAACCATAAGCATGCAGTGAACACCATTTATTTAGCTAAATAAATACCCGAATGACTGTTTATCTTTTTATAATGGTTAATTTTTATCTATTTATGAGTGTTACCTCCTTAGCGGCGAATAAAATAAGGCGTAAAAGCGCAACTGTATAAAACCTTTTGGGTGAACTTTAAACAGTCGCGTTATTATGAATAGCTATGTTGTATTTTATAGCTGTAATGCAAACTTAACGTTAAAGCGTTTTAATGCCCATATTGTACAAGGTGAAAGCAAATATATCAGCATATTGACTAATCATTTTACTCGCGGGTGTACCTGCGCCATGACCACCGTTAGTTTCAATACGAATAAGCATCGGTAATGCTGACGATTGAGTTTGTTTTGCCTGTAGCTGTGCAGCGAACTTAAAAGAATGTGCTGGCACAACCCTGTCATCATGATCGCCAGTAGTGACCAATGTTGCTGGATATTGAACACCCGACTCTACATTATGCACGGGTGAATAAGTGCGGATATAATCAAACATCTCTTTGCTTTGCTCAGACGTGCCATAGTCATACGCCCAGCCTGCACCAGAGGTAAACGTGTGGTAGCGTAACATGTCTAAAACACCCACGGCTGGTAAGGCAACTTTAAATAATTCAGGACGTTGTAACATTACTGCAGCAACTAATAAACCACCATTTGATCCGCCTTGAATAGCAAGATAATCGCTTGAGGTATAGTTTTCTGAACTTAAGTATTCTGCAGCAGCAATAAAATCATCAAAGACATTTTGCTTGTGCATTTTCGTACCGGCATCATGCCACTGACGGCCATATTCACCACCACCGCGCAAGTTAGCAACAGCATAAATTCCACCCTGCTCCATCCATATTGCTCGCGTGATACTAAACGAAGGGGTTAAACTGATATTAAAGCCACCATAACCATATAAAATGGTGGGATTTTTGCCATTAAGTTCTACACCTTTTTTATAACTGATAATCATCGGAATTTTTGTGCCATCTTTTGACGTATAAAATACTTGCTTAGACACATAATCTTCGCTGTCAAACTTAACTTTTGATTTATTAAACGTACTTGTTGTCCCTGTTTTTACATCAAAGGCTAACGTGATTGACGGCGTTGTACTGTTAGTAAAGGTAAAATAGAGCGTCTCAGCCTTAGTTTTACCACTAAGAGCAGAAGCGGATCCTGCACTGGGTAATTCAATCTCACGTATTTTATTGCCTTGGTAGTCATATTGATAAACCTTATCAATGGCATCAATCATATATTGAGTAAATATATATCCACCACCCGTTGAAGCGCTCAATACATTGTTGGTTTCTGGAACTAAATCAATCCAATGCTCTGCTGTAGGATTTGCGAGATCAACACTGACGATTTTTTTATTATCTGCATCAAGATTAGTTACTAAAAATAGTTTGCTGCCTTGATTATCAAGAATATGTGTGTCTGAATTAGTGTGATCCAAAATAGTGATTAATTTACTGTTTGGTTTGGTCAAGTCCTTAAGATATAAATCATTGCCTGACGTTGATACCGAGCCTGAAATTAATAAATAACGGTTATCATCAGTGACTGTACCACCAACATAACGACGTTTTTGCTCAGGTGTAGCACCAAAAACTATTTTATCGTTTTGTTGTACTGTTCCTAGCTTGTGATAATAAAGCTTATGTTGATCTGTTTTTGCTGACAGTTCACTACCCACTGGCTTATCATAACTTGAATAATAAAAGCCTTCATTTTTATACCAAGCTATATCAGAAAACTTCACATCGATTAATTTAGGCTCTAATGCTTTTTTCGTTTCGGTATTAATAATAATTATTTTTCGCCAATCACTGCCCCCTTCAGAAATAGTATAAGCGGCTATTGAACCGTCACGAGAGAAACTTAACTGACTTAACGATGTAGTACCATCACTACTAAAGGTATTAGGATCTAAAAAGACGGCAGCGCTGGACTGGGCTTCTCCAGTTTTATAGCGATAAACTACGTATTGATCTTGTAAACCATCGTTTTTATAAAAATAGGTATACGCACCTTCACTAAATGGCGCCCCTACTTTTTTATAATTCAAAATATCGGTTAAACGCTGCTCTAAAGTATCACGGTAAGGTATTTGTGCTAAATAACTTGATGTCACACTGTTTTGAGCACTTACCCAAGCCGCAGTTTCATCACTGCGGTCATCTTCTAACCAGCGATATGGATCAGCAATATCAGTACCAAAGTATGTGTCAACAACACTACCTTTTTTGGTCATTGGATAGTCTAGCTTTTTTTCAGCTGTTGTCGTTTTGTGTTCGTTCATCGTTTTTACGTCACTATTGTTTAAATTACTTTGCCCAGAACAAGCAATAATGCCATGACTAAAAGTGATTGCTAGTAACAGAGGGAAATATTTTTTCATAACATGTCTTTTGTTAATATATTGTTATGTCGACTATACTTTTTTTAGCTCATTATTAAACCCTATAGCTCGATAAGATATGATGTGTATTTCGGTATATTAGTATCACTAACTTTACAACATTAATTGATGGTTCGCTTATAGTCAACATGGCATTGATAGCGTAACATTTAGAATAATATCAGTGATGAAAATATTCAGAAATATTGTCTAATAAATGATTTTGATAACGTAAGACTACCTTAATACTCGTATGATGATAGGGCTTTGAGTAAATCCAACGAAATAATACAATAGATGTGGTTTTTTATGACTAAAACAAACTATATACTGACGGGCTAGATATTAAATAAAAACAATGAATTTTAGGAATCAACAACATGTACATGATAGTTAAGCACGCTCATCTAACCATAATTACGCTTACGTTTATCTTTTTTATTATTAACTTTGTGTTAATGATGAAGGGGTCAGACAAGGTGAATAATAAAATCTTGAAAATTGGCCCACATATTTTATACACTCTATTTATCTGCACCTTGATTTATTTGGTTGCCGTTAATCCACTTAAACTGTACCCTTTTTTGAATGGTTGGGCATCCTCTAAATTAGGTGGTTTCGTCTTATATGTACTGTCTATTACTTTTGCGCTTAAGTGGGCAAAATCAAAATTATGGCGCCTTTTGGGCTTAATTAGTGCCGTATTTTGGTTGGTTATGAGTGCTCGATTAGGTTTTGCAGATCATCTTAAATCAAAAGGAATTAGCGATGAGACGACTACTTATATTGAGTTCGCCCAGTCACTGTTAACTTCAATTTGCTAGGTTATTTAATGGTAAAAGAACATAGCGAAAAATAGTCATCCATCAGGCTATAGCAAGTAACACGGGTATAAAAGATTGTAACGTTAAAGCGCTTAGCTATTATGGTAGTTAATATAATAGCTAAGCGCTTCACTCGACAAATATCGGCTACTTAATTCTCTGCGCCTAATTTTATTGCTAACTCAGCACGCTGTGCTGTGTCGTCAAAACCAGACCAGCCATGTAAATGTTCTTCTAACAATGCTTCCATCATCTTAATATGATTTGATTCAGCATTGAGTGCTGGAATGTATTCATAGCGTTCACCACCGGCCTCCATAAAATAATCACGGTTTTCAATGCCGATTTCTTCAATCGTTTCTAAACAATCTGCTGAAAATCCAGGGCAAACCAATTGTACTGATTTAACGCCTTGCTGTGGTAATGCCATCAGGGTTTTATCGGTATAAGGTTGTAACCACTCTTCACGACCAAAACGGGATTGGAAACTAACCAGGTACTCCTCTTGGGTCAAGCCCAAATTTTCAGCTAATAATCGAGATGTTTTATAACATTCACAATGATATGGGTCCCCATTAAGCAGATAACGTTTTGGAATGCCGTGATAGGTGAAAATCAACTTATCAGCTCGTCCATTTACTTGCCAATGTTGACGGATTTTGTCTGCTACTGCTTGAATATAATTCGGAAAATCATGGTAGTGATTAATAAAGCGTAATTCAGGTATCAGACGTTTTTTCGCAAAACTAGCTGCTATAGCATCAAAAGTTGAGGCGGTGGTAGAAGCACAATACTGTGGATAAAGAGGTAAAACTAACAGCTTGCGGACACCTTGTTTGAGCATTTTGTCGATCACTGAATCAACAGAAGGTGAACCATAACGCATGGCAAACTCAACCACTATGCTCTCACCATGCTTTTCCTGTAGTTTTTTTCTCAGGGCATCGGCTTGATCTTTAGTATGAAACAACAGAGGCGAACCACGCTCTGTCCAAACAGTACTGTATGCTTTAGCAGAGCGTTTAGGGCGAATATTTAAAATGACAAAATTGAGAATCATCCACCATAATAAACGTGGGATCTCAACGACTCGAGGATCTGATAAAAATTCTCTCAGATACCTTTTTAAATCACCTTTTTTTGGGGCGTCTGGCGTTCCTAGATTGGTGATTAGAATACCAATCTTATCATGTTGTTTGTGGGAAAAATTTGGGTTGCCTTGGTATTTCATTTATAAACTCTACATCATTACTATAAAATATAATGGTGTAGTTTACCCAGTATAGCTAGAATAAACATCATTTTTTGTGCCGGTAAAATATGTTTTATCTCATATTGACACTATTCATTTATTTTCCAATCTAAGAATAAGCAAGAGTCTGCTTTTTCCAGTCTATTACGCTGCTATTTTCACCTGATGTTAAGAAAAAAGCACCTACTGCTGGTGTGTTCAGAACAGTACGACTATGGTTACCTTAATGGTGTAACAGTTCCGCATTCGTTGGATATTGTTCGAGTAACTCGACAAGTTTCCTAGCACCTTCAACCGGTTTAAGACTGGTAAGAGCCCTTCGTACTGCTCTTACATTGTCAATATCCTTCGAATTTAAAATAAGTTCCTCACGGCGTGTACTGCTTTTAGCAATATCCAACGCGGGAAAAATTCGCTGATTTGCGGCCTCACGTGACAACACAATTTCCATATTACCTGTACCCTTGAATTCCTCAAATATTACCTGATCCATACGACTTCCAGTATCAATGAGTATGGTAGCCAGAATAGTAATAGACCCTCCATTTTCAATCTTTCTGGCGGCGCCAAACAGTTTTCGGGGTATTTCCATCGCGTTAGCATCAATACCACCTGACAGGGTACGACCACTGCTTCTTCCATGAGCATTATGTACTCGTGTGAGCCTTGTCAGAGAATCAATAACAATCATGACATTGTGACCTTCGCCCGCTTCTTGGCGAGCGATATTAAGAAGATTATTGGCTACACGAACATGTTGGTCATAGTTTTCATCCGTAGACGAGGCATGGACTTGTGCGGGTACACTGCGCTTAAAGTCGGTCACTTCTTCTGGACGCTCATCAATAAGTAATGCATAAAGCTTTATCTCTGGATAAGCGTTCCCTACGGCTTGGCAAATATGTTTTAACATAGTCGTTTTTCCAGAGCCTGGCGGAGCAACAATTAATCCTCGCTGGCCCATGCCAATTGGCGTTAACAAATCTATCGCTCGTGTGGATAGGTGTTGAGAACCTAATTCTAACTGAATACACTCATAAGGATTGATGGCTACGCCATTTAAAAAACGTTTTTGTGGATCATCATGATAAGAATCATTAATCACCTCATCTACTGGTAGGGAGACTTTTTGTCTTTTACCCTTTAATGTTAGTATTTTTCTTGTCATTTTATCGGTTTATAGCTCTAAAGAATTAAGTGTTTATTAACGTTTATACTTGAACTGCGATTGAATCGTAACATCTAATGTTTTCGATTTTTTTAATGTAGATTTTTTAATATTTCAACAACTTTATCACCGAATTCATTAGTAGGTAATATTATAAAATCTTCAGCTGAACTCGATAAGTCAGGCGTTGAGTATCCTTGAATAAAAACAGTTTCCATTGCTTGCCATACTTTCTTTGATTCTTCAACCATACCAAAACTGTATTCCAACATCATGGCAACAGATCCAATCATTGAGTATGGATTAGCCATGTTTTTTCCAGCAATATCAGGAGCAGAACCATGGGAGGGCTCATAATAAGCAATATCATCACTTAAACAAGCAGAAGGCATTAAACCTAATGAGCCTAAAATCCCGCCTGCTTGATCACTTAAAATATCACCAAACATATTTTCCATCACCATAACATCGAACATTGTCGGGTTTAAACAAAGAAAAGTGGCAGCCGAATCAACAAGTTGATGTTTTACCTCTACTTCAGGAAATTGTATTGAAACCTCTTCTAGAATTTCATTCCATAGAACACTGGATTTTAATACATTACTTTTATGGATATTATGTAATACTTTCTTGCGCTTCATAGCAATATTAAAAGCGACTAATAATATTTGTTTAATTTGATCTTCATCATATTCAAGAGTTTCTTTAACATAACGCTTTCCTGATTTTGTTAAACCGACTTCTTTGTTGCCGAAATATAATCCGCCAACAAGCTCTCTTACGATAACAATATCAATACCTTCTTTAATAATTTCGGCTTTTAAAGGAGAGAAGGATTTTAACGCTTTAGGAAGATAAACGGGGCGAATGTTAGCATAAGTATTTAAAAACTTTCTTAAAGGTAAAATAGCTCCCCTTTCAGGTTGCTGATCTACAGGTATTTTTTGAGTCTCTTCATAGCCTAAACCTACTGGCCCTTTTAGAATAGCATCCGATGAAGTACAAATTTTTTTAGTTTCTTCTGGAAACGAATGACCGCTTTTAAAATACGCATTCGCTCCAAAATCTGCCTCCGTCAAGTTAAAGGTTACCTTTGATAAAGATTCAACGACTTTAAGTACTTTAATCGCTTCTTTCATTATTTCCGGACCAATTCCATCGCCTGAAAGTATTGCAATATTATAGTTTTTCACTCAAGAGTTACCTTTATTTGTAATCATTAATTTACTTATTTAGTTTTTTCATTCTGTAACGACATTGAGGACCCGTTATTTGTAATAAACGAGCCGTTTTTTCGATGTTTCCACCCGATTGTTCTAGCGCTAATTTAAGTAAATCATCCTCTAAATCATTCAAAGACAATCCGGATGAAATAGCTTGTAAACACATATTTTTATACGAGGGTTGATCAAAAAATTCCTGTTTGTCTTCATCATTATTTTCTATCAATCCTTGGGTATTAATATTTTGAGATTGAGAAGATAAATTTGGCATGCCAATACATATCAAAGTTGATTCAATTTTAGCGTTTTTGTCGGTTAATATAACGCCTCGCTCAATAATATTTTCTAATTCTCTAATATTTCCAGGCCAAGAATATAAATTAAAACGATGTAGCGTATTATCAGTAATCGACGTAACAGATTTACCATGTTTTTCATTAAATTTTTGAATAAACTTTTTAACTAAGCCCGGTATATCTGCGAGACGCTCACGTAACGGAGGAATACTGATAGGGAATACATTTAATCGGTAATATAAATCAGCACGGAAATCACCCGATTTAACCGCCTCTAATAAATTTGAATTGGTGGCTGCAATAATTCTAACATCCACAGAAATAACTTCTGTGCCACCAACTCGCTCTAGTTCTCCGGTTTGAATAACCCGAAGTAATTTAGCTTGCGACTCAACATTTAATTCAGCTAATTCATCAAGAAAAAGCGTGCCTCCATTTGCTCGTTCAAAACGACCTTTTCTCGCTTTATCAGCACCTGTAAAGGCGCCTTTATCAACACCAAAAAGTTCAGATTCCACCAAGTCTTTTGGTATTGAAGCACAATTAACAGCAATAAACTTATTATTTTTTCTAGCACCAATTTTATGTAAATATTGAGAAAAAACTTCTTTACCAACACCTGTTTCACCTAACATTAAAACAGTTACATTAGTGTCAGCAGCTTTATTTAGTAAATTAATGATTTCTCGAATAGAGTTAGAGTCAGCTATTATATTTTGAGAGGAAACTGAGGTTTGTTTTTCAATACGTAAATCTGACACTTCTTCTTCTAAGTGCTTTAATTTAGAAGCTAAAGATTGTAAAGAATAATCCATTTCTTTTTGTTCATTTTGATTCCATGAAGCGAGCGGTTTACCTATTATTCTACAATGTTTATCACCTCGACCCACACATTCTACTTCTTTGTAATGAATAGGTTGTCCAAATAACTTGCTTGTGAACCCATCCGCATAGCCTAATAATTGCCAACAAACGGATTCTTTGGCAATGCCATATAAACGAACATGTTCACTCGCTTCAAAGGAGTTCTCCCAAATAAATTCACCATAAAAACTGGTGCTATCAAGGTTTATTTCTACAGGTTTTACACTGACCATGCCTTCAAGACTATGAAGTTGAGGTCCGCTCATAAACAAATCCATAGCCGATTCACCAGAGCGAATCGACTTTGATAAAGTGGCATCGGCATGCCCTGCTTCATACCCCATTTTCATCAATAAACTTTTAGCGTATTTATTACTAAATGAATTGATAAGCTCTGACCGTAAAACCCCAAAAGCGGATGTATGTAACAACAACATACGTTGTTGTCCCAACCAAATTATACCTGTTTCGTTATCAAATTTAATCATTGCTTTTAAATCTTTATTTAATAGCAATGACTCTAAGTTTTCGTCATTAAATATCATGAAATCTCATTAAATTTTATGTCGAAACTTTATTTGTTGGCATCAATACTAGCTTTACTAACTCCGCCAATAGCCCAGTGTGTTGCGGGTACTTCGTTGATCACAACACGTACTTGAGCGGCTTTAACATTTAAAGTTTCGACAGCTACCTCAGTAACTTTTTCAAAAAAATTGTTTTTTTGTTCTAATGTTCTACCTTCAATAATAGTAACTTGAATTAACGGCATTTTATACTCCTATTTAAACGTCATACTCACAGAACCAATATCTTGGTACCTGACACAAACACTATCTCCAGCTTTTACAGCAACCGCTGCGGTAATACCACCTGTCATAATAAAAGTTCCTGCTGGAATTGATTCACCTCGTTCAGCCAACATATTAGCTAACATAGCAACACTTGCTGCAGGGTTACCTAACACCGCAGCACCGGCACCTGTCGCAACCACTTCACCATTAATCTCCATAACCACACCTAACGTTTTCATGTCAACATCTTCAACACGCTTAGGATTTCCCCCGGTAACAAAACGAGAAGATGATGCATTGTCAGCAATAACACTTTTTAAATCAAAACGAAAATTTTCATAACGTGAATCGATTATTTCAACTGCTGGCATCACATAGTCGGTAGCCGCTAATACATGTGCAATAGTGCACCCAGGACCAGTAAGTTCTTTATTGGTGATTATCGCAATTTCAGCTTCAATCTTAGGATGGATTAATTCAGCAGTTGGAATAGAACCGCCATCTGGAATACTGAAATAATCGGCTAAAAATGCATAAATAGGGGTATCAACCCCCATTTGACTCATTTTTGCATACGAAGTTAGCCCCATTTTCAGTCCGGCTATCTTAGTTCCTCGTTTTTCTTTTCTTGACCGAATTTCCCATTGAATATCATAGGCATCCTCCCAGTCCATATCAGGATATTTATTCGTTATTTTTTCAACATCATACGCTTGTAACTCTGCATTTTCTAAATGCTCAGCTAACTCTGCAACGGTTGAACGTGATAAAGTACTCATACTTATCCCCCAGCTCTTAATAATTCTAATGCAACATCTTCAATCATATCTTCTTGCCCGCCTACCGTTTTACGACGACCAAGCTCTAATAATATTTCACGGGCTGGCACGCCATGCTTTTTCTCAGCACGAATAGCATGAAGAAGAAAAGAAGAATAAACACCGGCATAACCCAAGGTTAATGCACCGCGGCTCACTCTGGGTAATTTATCGCCCATAATAGGTGTGGCAACATCTTCTGCGGCATCCATTAAAGCACTTAAATCAACATCTAAATTAATACCTTTTAAATCGCACACTGCAGCAAAAACTTCTAATGGCGTATTACCTGCTCCTGCACCAAAACCGGCAACAGAGCCATCAATGCGATCTGCTCCCGCTTCAACAGCAGCAAGAGAATTAGCTACCGCCATACCTAAATTATGGTGACCATGAAAGCCAATTTCATGATTGGGAAACGCTTCTCGCATTAAGCCAATTTTAGCTGAAACTTCCTCAGGTAACATGTGGCCTGCTGAATCGGTAACATACAAACAATTTGCGCCGTATCCGGCCATTTTACTTGCTTGCTCTACAATTTCTTTCGCACTTAACATGTGTGCCATCATCAAAAAACCTACAGTGTCAAAACCACGACCCGCAGCATAAGATATATGTTGTTCTGAGACATCAGCTTCACTACAATGGGTTGCAACACGTACTGTTTTAACCCCTAAATCTTCAACCATTTTAAGATGATCAACAGTGCCGATACCCGGAATTAATAAAACAGATACCTTAGAGTATTTCAATTTTGGAATAACAGCACTTAGATATTCTTCATCTTTATGTAATGCAAAACCATAATTAACAGAGTCACCTGATAAACCATCACCATGAGTGACTTCGATTAAAGGTACTCTTGCTTTATCTAAAGCTTGTGACACATCAACCATATTTTGTAATGTGAATTGATGTGCTATGGAATGCATGCCATCACGTAATGACATGTCATGAAGTTTAATTATTTTACTCATTATATATGCCCTCTAAGTTCTATTTTTGATCATTTGTTTTGCAAACATCTCTGCAGTTTTTGCTGAAGCGGCTGTCATAATATCTAAATTACCTGCGTATTCTGGTAAATAATCTCCCATACCTTTTACTTCTAGGTAAATAGACACACGATTACCATCAAAAACAGGACCTTCTTTTATACGATAACCTGGAACATAAGCTTGAACTGCTTTTTCCATGGCTAAAACAGACTTAGTGATTTTTTCTTGATCCGGCTCACCTTTAGTTAAACAATGAACAGTATCTCGCATCATGAGTGGAGGCTCTGCTGGATTTAAAATAATAATCGCTTTGCCTTTATCAGCGCCACCAACTTTTTCAATCGCACCTGAAGTGGTTACTGTAAACTCATCAATATTCTTACGTGTACCTGGACCGGCAGACTTTGATGATATTGTCGCAATAATTTCACCGTAACTAACATCTTGAATACGGCTAACCGCATACACCATAGGAATGGTTGCTTGCCCCCCACATGTGACCATATTTACGTTATCTTCACCTTGATTCAAATGTTCATCAAGGTTGACTGGTGGCACACAGAAAGGACCAATTGCCGCAGGTGTTAAATCAATAACTTTAACGCCCTTTGCTACTAATTTTCTAGAGTTTTCAGCATGAACATAAGCAGATGTTGCATCAAATGCAATTTCAATATTGTCTTCTTCAAGATGTTTAATTAATCCGTCAACACCTTCATGTGTTGTTTTTACGCCTAAATCACGCGCTCTTTTTAAACCATCGGAGTCGGCATCTATACCAACCATCCATACAGGTTCTAACACATCACTTCTTAGTAATTTGTAAAGTAAATCTGTACCTATGTTACCTGAACCAATTAATGCACAACGAATTTTCATAATAATCAACCTTAAATAGTTTGTTAAAACTAATCGAAACGAATACTTGTACGTCCAATACCACCGATATTTACTGACATATGATCGCCAGGTTTCACATCTTGTAATGGAACCAAAGAACCAGATAATATAACTTCACCTGCTTTAAGAGGAACCCCAAACCTACCTAATGTATTCGCTAGCCATACCACACAGCTAATAGGGGAAGAACCCAATGCGGCTGCACCTGCTCCTGTAGAAATAATTTGACCATTAAGTTCAACAACCATTCCGCAAGTAGAGAGATCAATACTTCGAGGGCTAACAACATCTTGCCCTAGGACAAAGTAACCACATGATGCATTATCAGCAACGGTATCTTGAATTTTAATATTCCAATCTTTTATTCTAGAATCAACTATTTCAAAACATGGTGCGATAAAATCAGTTGCTCGAATAACATCGCTGGCAGTAACACCAGGCCCGATCAAATCATGTTTTAACACAAAAGCAATTTCACCTTCCGCTTTTGGTTGTATCATTTTAGTGCTGATTGAAAGTATTTCGCTCTCGTCAACAACCATCGCATCGGTTAAATAACCAAAATCAGGTTGATTAACACTCAGCATGTTTTGTACAACAGCACTGGTTGCACCAATTTTTTTACCAATGATTTTTTCATTATTTACTGTAATTCTTTTCTGTAATAATCCATTAGAGATTGCGTAAGCGTCTTCAATAGTTATCTCAGGGCTACGACTTGTTAATGGTTCAATCATTTGTTGATTACATAGCGCATTAAATAATTCGTCTGAATATGATTGAATTAATGATTGTTCTAACATAGTAAATATCCTATCGTTAATTTTATAATTTAATACAAATGTTTTTTAATTCTGTATAGAATTCAAGTGAGTGAACACCACCTTCTCTACCAATACCCGAATGTTTTGCACCACCAAATGGCGTTCTTAAATCACGTAAAAACCAAGAATTTACCCAAACAATTCCTGCCTCAATTTGTGCCGAGACTCTATGCGCTTTTGAATTATTTTCCGTCCATACTGATGCAGCTAAACCGTAGTTAGTATCATTTGCTAATAAAATAGCTTCTTCTTCGGTATCAAAAGGCTGAATATGACAACAAGGGCCAAAAATTTCTTCTTGTACTACCGTGGCACTTTCCGGTAACCCAGTCCAGATAGTTGGTTCAACCCATGCACCATTTTCTAATTCTGGAGACATTGTTGGTGCACCTCCTCCCAATACAACCGTTGCACCTTCTTCTTTTGCTTTTTTGTAATAACTCATTACTTTTTCTTTATGCTCTTGACTGATTAACGGTCCCATATTTGAGCTTTCATCATCCCATGAGCCTAATTTAAGTGCTTCGGCTGAGGCCTTAAGACGAGCAACAAACTCATCAAAAATAGATCTTTCAACATACACTCGTTCAGTGCCTAAACACACTTGGCCACAATTAGAAAAAACTGAACGTGTTGTCCCTTCTATAGCTTTATCTAAATCACAATCTGCAAAAACCACTGCAGGATTTTTACCGCCTAATTCAAAAGAAACATGACGTATTTCATCAGCACAAGCTTTAACAATAGCAGCCCCTGTTTTAGTTTCACCGGTAAACGTAATACCATCCACATCAGGATGCGTTGTTAGAAATTCTCCTGTGGAATTTGGACCAAAACCATGCACAACATTAAAAACACCTGGTGGAACACCGGCATCATTCATTACTTCACCAAGTAGTGTAGTCGTTCTAGGTGTTTCTTCAGAGGGTTTAACCACAACGGTATTGCCGCAAGCTAACGCAGGCCCTACTTTCCATGTCATCAATAATAAAGGTAAATTCCAAGGGCTAATAACGGCAACAACACCTTTGGGTGAGCGCACAGAGTAATTTAGTGCGCCTGTACCATCTGGTGTATCCAACATAAACGATTCATTAGCAACAGATTTATATGCATCAGCAAATACTTTAAAATTAGCTGCCCCACGGGGTATATCAATATGGGAGGCAAGTGATTTTGGTTTACCTGTATCTAAACATTCAGCTTCTAAAAACTCATCAAAACGCGAATTAATACCATCAGCAACTTTATGTAATATGGCCATCCGTTCAGCTAAAGGAAGTTTACCCCAAGGGCCTTTAAGTGCTTCTTTGGCAGACTTTACTGCTTGATCTACTTCTTCTTTGCCAGCTTCATGCACAATACCAATCTTTTCATTAGTCGCAGGGTTAATATTGTCAAAGGTTTTACCTTCAGCAGAGCCAACAAATTTACCATTAATGAAATTCTTTATTTCTAACATATCAATAATCCTTAAACATTTACTTAGCATTTATTATTGCAGTCTGAAATTAATAATATCGATAAAACAGACTAATATCGATATTTTATATATTAATATAAAATTAATCAAGTTTTATAAATAAAAAACTCCTGTGAAGGAGTTTTTTTATACTATAAATATTATTTACCTGAAGTACGCATGTACTGTACTTTAAACATTTTGGGTTTATTTAAGTTAGGATCTACGATGCCTTTAAACTGTCCCGTAGTACAATGCATTGCTTGAACATCCATCATGCCAAAACTGTCATCCACTGACACACCTGAGCCTTTATTGATGGCTAAATGATGGTCAGGATGCGCTTGACCAATTATCCAAGATTTCCAATATTTACCTGCTCTATCGTAAATAATTGTTCTTGGTAAAGTAAATGTTTGCGCATCAACAAAATGACGACGTTTACTAATAGGGTGATTGCTATCAATTGGTGAAGACTCAAGAACATACACTTTACGTAATTGATACGTTACATTTGGATAACAACTACCTTTGCCATGGAAATCAACAAATTTGTAGCCATCTTTTTCTTTGAACTCATCTGTTAGTGCTTGTTCATTATGATTGTAAAAAGGTAATAACATGGATTTGGTACCAAGGTATTTCCAATTCATATCTGAGATTCTACCGTTATATCCTTCAAAATCTTCGATCATAATATCTGAACCTAAGAATGAATCAGTTACTTGACCTGTCGCTAAACGACGAACACGACGCTGAAACCCAAGGTATAACCATGCATTATCACGTTTTAAATCATTTTGATAACGGTGAATTAACAGCTGAGTATTTTTAACATCATAAGGTTCTTGTACATGTACATAAATAGATCTAAATAATTCCGATGGATTAGGCGTAATTTCAGGTAATGGTTCGTCGTTAACACGATGAGCCCAGTTTAAAAAGTGAAAATCAAATTTTAATTCACGTTCAACTTTATCTGTATTCATATTACGATAGCGCCAGTAGAATGGGTCTATTGCTGCACCATCACCCCAGTTATAACCAAACTGAAAGTTCCAAGCTAATTTTTCACCGGCACGAGGGTCATTCAAATCAGGCTCTTCAGGAAAGGGTCTACCTGCAAGATAACCGCCTTCTAAGTTACCTTTTTCTTTTGGCAAAGTAACTTTACCAACATTGTTTTTACTGGCATCTATATAAGCTTGATTTAATATAAAGTCTGTACTTTTTCCTACAGTAATTTCAACCCATCCAGCTTTAACTTGCTTCAGCATTTCAGGGTCTAAAACGTCTTTAGCAATATCAGCATTATCTTTATTAATAACTAAACCTGGTACAATTTTATCTGCGGTTGGAAAACCATCTTTGTATGGGTAAAAGGACTGCTCTACTCCATCTCCCGCAAAGGCAAACCCATTGAGTAATGCGACTGCTGACAATGCAACCGTACACTTTATTTTATTAAATAATTTCATAATTATTTCCTATCAATTAAAAACTGTAACGAAGTGAAACTTGTAGTTCACTTTCTTTATTTGCCATACCAATAGGTCCAGCACGGAAACGTCCTAACGGTTCAAAACCGCCTAAACCAGCATCAAATGTGTCACCGTTATGTATTCCGGGTACTGCGGTAAATGGATTAAAAGGATTACATGTACGACAATCTGAGAACTCTTTAGCACCATCACCAAATTTAACATTCGCCGTTAAAGTAAAGCGTAAATTACCACTAATATAATCTATAGATGGAGCAACAACACCTGATTTAGCACGCCAATCATATGCGGTTAATATTTGAGGGCTTAAGCTATCGTTCATCCACCAACCTTTCAATAAGAAAGTTGAAATGTAGTTATCTTTCCAATCAGGCATACCTACAATCCCTATTGGCGCTTCTTGTGTTTCATGATCAAGTAAGTGTTGACCAAACGTTTGAAAAGATAATAAAAAGGCTTTGTTCGGGTTAATTGAACGAACAAATACATTTTTATCAACACCTAACACCCAACGAAATACATCTGAATCAGAAAATAAACGCGGTTTTAATGTGTTGGCAAATTCTTCACCTGTTGAATAAGAGGTTTCAACTCTAAAAGCAGAATCAATATCTTCTGAATAGAAATCAAGTGAGCCACCAAACATATTAATGCGAGGAAATTCAATATCAAAAGCAATTAAATATGGCCATACATCCTCTTCACCAGTAAAGCTATTTGTCGCTTCTATACCACCGCGCAAACTGGGTAGTTGTGAAAGGTAACTAAAAGCATTCACAGAAAAACCAATGTCTTGATATACACCTTCAATTTTAAAACCATATGACGTGTTATCTAGTGACCATGACGGTACATTAGCTTGTCTTATACCTATTTGATTAGGACCAAAATCTGTTGCCATTGCTCCACCAGCAAAGTTAGCGACAGTACAACCATTTTCCCAACAATTATTCATTCCTCTGAAAAATGAACCTGCATCTAAAATAGCATTTGGTTGACCACCTTGACCTAAATCATTAGGTCTAGGTTCATCAATAACCCAAACTAGCTGGAAGTTAATATCATCAAACGTTTCATTAGCGCCGTACTGCCATTCAGCCGCAATAGACCAGGTAGGAATTCGGATATCTTCTAATTCATCGTAAATATTGTTCCTTGAAAAATCGACTGGATTGATAATATCTAATACACGAAATAAATCGGTACGTCCCCAAACAATTTGCTGTTTACCCACTTTCAAATTGAGCAAGGTGCCACTATCTAAGTCCATGCTACCATCAAAGTAGAATTCACGAATAAAATCTAAGTTATCATTAAATTCTGAAAATCTTAATTCGTTTTCGCTTTTATCCATATACCCATTAAGACAGCCTCTAGAGTCAACATCACATGGACGTACCGGTACGCCAAAAGCAACACCACCAGCGGTTGCATGTAAATGTTCACCTAAAACATCCATACCCGAGTTCGGGTTAGCCAAAGTATTAACACCAAGTACATTTGTTGGAGGAAGTGGCGCACCAATATAGGGAGGAATAGGGTTTGTAGATCCTAAACCTTGACCATGAGGTACGGAGCCAACAAGTTGATCCTCAAGCGATATAGAACTACCCGCTTTTGCACCGAACTCTTTATCATTTAGATCATAAACACCATCATAACTACCTCTCAAAGTAGCATTAAGTGATACATCATAAAATCCAGCAAAATTATTTAGATTTTTAGAAAACTCTAATTGCAAGGTGTTTCTAAATTTAGATAAACCTCTATCTTCACGTACACTAGTGGCATTTTCAACAAAACCACTAATCTCGACAGGATCATTTGCATAACTAGAAAGTGATGTTGCCAACAGCACACCACCAACTACTTGTGTATATTTTTTAAATACTGAAATATTATTCCAATAATGTAATTTTAACCTCATATATTTCCCCTCAGTTTTATGTTTTAACGCTTTTTATGAATTTTAAAATCCATTTTTCTACATTTTCTACTCTTTATTTTGATACTGCATTTAAAATAAATTTTGGTTTGTATGTCATGATCCAGGCAGGAACCAAAAACATTGCTGCCAGTGCGTTTAGTATCAACATCACGATGAGTAATAAAGCAGCATCGGCTTGAAAACGCATGGTAGAAATAAACACCCACATAACGACACCTGCAATTAATGCTAGAGCAGTAAAGCCTATGGCCACACCCGTAGTGCTAATTGCAACTTCAATGGCTTTTTGTAAATTATTATGAGTAATATATTCTTCACGGATCCTATCCATAATATAAATAGAGTAATCAATCCCTACACCTATACCTACAGCAATGATAGGTACCGTATTTACATTAATACCGACACCAACAATACCCATATAGGCATAAGTAAGAGTGGTCGCAAAAGACATGGCAACAAACATTAACCACCCCGCATGAATAGACCAATAGAACACGGTTACAAAAACGAAAATCAATAAGAAAACCAGAGGGATAACGACAATATTAGTTTCATATGCGGCTTCATTGACTGCCGCTGTCACACCGATAACACCACCTGCTAACTCCAATGAAAAACCTTCAATTTGAGCAATGGAAGAACTCGACCAGTCTTTGACCATTTGTATAGCACGCCTAATCGTTTCACCTTTATGATCTTTATAATAAAAAACCATGTTGGCATTTTGTTCTTCCGGATCTAAAAACTCTAATAAAGCACCAGGAATTGGACTAGACATCATATACGTGAACATTAATCCCCCCGTTTCAAAGTTATCTTTAGGAAAAGCCAACCAACGAGGATCTGTGTTATGTATAATTTGATTAACTTGTGTCACTAAATCAGGTAAGCCTTTAGTGCCCCCCATTTCTGGATCAAGTAACATATGGTTTTGAAAATCAGCTAACGCTTTAATGACTTCTGGCTCTTTTAACCCAGCTTTTTTATCGGTATGAGCAATAATGTATAGTTCTTCAGAACCTGGAAATAAATCATTAATAGATTGTGAAGACACGTTATAATCATGATCAGGATATAATAAAGGTGAACCCGCTTCAGATTGTCCTACCTGCACCCAAGAACTAAAATATGCAGCTAATAAGTATAAAACCACAACAGTTGATAAGGTTATTTTAGCCCCTATTTTCGTACAAGCTACTTGGGAAAAATTCTTAAATATTTTGTGTAAAAGAGAGTGACGATGAGGTTTTTGATCAGTTTCAGGTAATAGTGCAAGTAATACGGGAATAAAGATTAAAACAGTTACAATAACACTAGCAGCCCATAAAGATGAGTAAATAGCTAACTTGTCATTTATCGGTACCGATCCCAAAGAAATAAGAAGTAAACCCACTGCATCCGAAATAACACCTAAAGAACCGGGTCTAAATAAGCCTTCAAAGGTATTTCTTGCCGCAACGTTTTTATCATGAATAAGTCGATGTTCTTGATAAAAACGTTCAACAAGTTGAATTCCATGAGACATCGCTCGAGCAGAGATGAGAAATGGTACTACCATCATCAAAGGATCTAAGTTGTAGTTGAGTAACGACAACATTCCTAAACCCCAAACAGTGGTTAAAATAATACCGATAACAGGTAAAAGTACGCCGTAAAAACGTCTGAAATAATTTAACAGTAAAACAATAAGCACCAATACGGTGTATAAGAATATTTGAACTATTTCTTCAACATAGCTAGTTACCCAACCAATTAAAACCGGTTGCCCTGTTGCATAAATATCTACGTCACTAGCCTGTTCTTTTTCTCGAATATGTTGGAGCTCATTGAATATAGCCTCATAATTTAACTCACCTTCAGTAAGGGTACCCCGTACTAAGGCAGAAGATAGATCAGGTGATACTAATAAGCCATAAACACGTGGATTAGCAACCACTTCATTTTGAAAAACTGTTAATTCTTCATCACTATAACCGCCTTTTTTAAGTGGATCATAATGGGGTGCGGATTTCATTGTCCCATATTCATTCAACCATATTTTACGTGTGTTTCTATGGGTTAAACTACTGACTAAATTATGATTTATACCGGTAAGCTCATCAATTGATTGAGTAACTCTATAAATTTTATTCAGAGTCTCATTCGTAAAAATTGTGCCTTCTTTTACGGTAACAGCGACAACAATATTATTTGCACCACCGAAGGTTTCACTTATTTTATTGTGAGTTTTAATGTACTCATGTTCTTGTGGTAACAAATCAGCAAAATCAGAAGCCATTCTGACACTTGGTAGCTGAAAAGCAAAAAACACTGTGATTGCTAATATTATTGATGCGGTTATTTTAGGGAAAGAGAAAACGACAGCATCTATTTTTTTTAATTTTTTCAACAAATTAATCATTTGTTTTCTCACTCTTAGCTAACGACGCATTTTTTAGAAAACCTTTACCACCCACAATGATCACATGGTCATCAAAAGCTAATGCCCCTCGAAGATAAGATCGTGTATTTTGATTAATGGATTGCCAATGACTGTTTTCTTGTGCTAAATTTTTTACTAGAAAGGTACCTAAGGCTCCTGTTGCATAGATTTTATGCTGCACTTTGCTTAATCCGTATAAAGGTGCCTTAGTACCTGATTTTTCAACAAGCCATGTTTCACCACCATTATTAGTAAACAATATTTTTCCACTTAAGCCAACAACACGCCCTTCGTTTATACTGGTGAACAAAGAAGCTATTGGATAAAATTCATTTGGCATCGGATTTTTTGCAAACCACGTTTTTCCACCATTATTTGTCTCAAGTAAACTACCAAATTCACCTGTAGCGATCCCATTTTCATCATCAAAAAATTTGATGTAAGATAAAATCATATCTTCATCAAGAGAAATACTCTGCCAGGTTTGTCCGTGATTGTTACTTGATATAAAAGTACTAAAACTACCCACTACCCAAATTTTTCCATCCGGTGCACAGGTTAATGCCTGAGGAGTCTCTTCACTTTGCAAAGATGCTTCAGTCCATGTAATGCCGTTATCTGAAGAAGTCCAAATGCTACCTTCGAGAGTTAGGGCAACAAAACTTTTATCAGGACAATGAGTTACATCAATAAAAGAGGGTTGCGAAGCAATTTGATGTCTTTTCCATCCACCTTCCTTAATTGATGTCAGAATTACACCAAAAGATCCTACCACCACATTAACGTCGCCATTACTGGTTATCTGTTGTAAACGATCACTTCGGTGAGTAGCCAATTGTTGTTCAATTAATACATCATCTAATTGTAATGGGGCTTCACAGCCCATCATAAACAAAACAATTAAAAGTATTACTATATTTCTAAAGTTCAAAAAATATACCCCTGCCAAAATTTATATATTCGACTATACCACACGAAAATCGACAAACAACAAAAATATATATATTTTATATTTTTGTATATTCAAATTTGCTTTATATTTATTTTTCGTATAATTTATAAAAGAAATCATACGTTTTGATTTTATTAATCTAATGACTTTTATATATTTATATGTATTTTGTATATTTAATGTAATAGGTTAATTTGATACAATAATTTTCATGATTTTTTACAAACCCATTGTTAATAAACGATCGTTTAATACATTCAGAAATAGAGTCAAATTTTAAATGAAAATAACAAAAACATTAACTGACATTGTCTATTTGAAAATTAGGGATGATATTATTCATGCTTTATTGAAACCTGGTAGCAAGTTAAAGATTGAACAGCTAAGAAAACGATACGATATCGGTGCCTCTCCTATAAGAGAGGCTTTAAGCCGTTTATGCTCTGATGGTTTTGTCGCGATAAAAGGCCAACAAGGTTTTAGTGTGGTAGAAATGACTAAATCAGATTTAATTGATGTTACTAACACTAGAATATTAGTAGAGAATGAAGCGCTTAAGCTTAGTATTCTGAATGGAAATGATGACTGGGAGTCATCTGTAGTCGCTGCTTTTCATCGATTATCAAAAATTGAGCATTCATCAATAGACGGCAATAACCAAGATTTAGAAAAATACAATAAAATATTCCATGATTCCTTAGTCTCTGCCTGTAATTCTAATACCTTATTAAAATTTTATAATATCCTTTATGACCAGCATAAACGCTATCGTAACTTAGCAAGAGGAGTCAATCATATTAAACGAAGCCTCCACACTGAACATACTGATATATACGAAGCAGCACTAGCTAAAGATGTTAAGGCTGTTTGTAAAGCAAATGAAAACCATATTAGAAAAACTGAAGAAGTGGTACTAAACTTTGAAAAAGATGAATGGTTTTAAAATAAGTGAAGAAAAACCCCAAACACATTGATTGATGATGCTATAAAGTATGATCAATCAATGGTTCTATCTAGTTATTTTCCTTTCGTTCGAAGAGACTGCACAGTAAAGTTTTTTCTGGTCACACTAGCTGAATTAATACTTGTTTTCATTTTCAAGGTGGTGCAATGTTGGGCTTGTACATCAATCATACTTATTAAAGACGGAATCATAACACCTGAGCCTTTATTTTCGCTTAGATGGTAATCAGGATGTGAAAAACCACCTATTGCCATACGCCAAATATCCCCAGATTTGTCATAAAAACGTCCTAAAACTGGTGTAAATGTTTCCGCATCTACATAAAATATTCTTTTTGATAAAGGGTGCTGGGTCCATTTAGGAATTGCTTCAATTTTATAAACTTTTCTGACCTGCCATGGAACATTAGGAAAACAATGACCCTTGCCATGAAACTGACCAAAATCATACTCGTTTGAGTCTGGGATATCTGCATTCAATTTATTGTGTTTAAAAAAGGGTACGAGTATCTCTTCACGGCTTAACAGTTTCCATTTCATATCCATTATACGGCCGTTGTAGCCTAAAAAATCTTCAATCATAATATCACTACCTAAAAAGGCATCAGTTGATTGGCCTGACGGTAATCGTCTAACTCGTCGTTGTACAGACAAGTACAACCAAGTTCGTTCTCTTGCTGAATCATCTTCTAAACGATGTACTAACAGCTGTGTATTTTTTAAATCATAAGGTTTTTTAGCTAATAAATATATCGCACTAAAAATTCCAGCTTTATTATCAGGTAAATTAGTTTCAGGTAAAGATGACACTCTGTGTTTATAACGTAACGTTTTACCAACAAATGAGATAGTCCTCTCTATTTTATCTTTGGTCATATTACGATAGTCCCATATAAATGGGTCAACCATAGATGAATCGCCACCATAAGCATAACGCATATTCCACGCAATTTTGACCCCTGCTTGGTCGTCACTTACTATGATAGGATCACTAAAAGGTAACCCTTCTTTATAATTTAATAAATTACCCGTTCCATGATCAATTGTTGCTGTATTTTTATATTTATTTGTTTGACTAGCAAATTTTTCATTCATGGGTACTGTAAATGTTTCACCCACGGTAATGGTGACATAACCTTGTTCAATCAATTGTTTTAATGGTATATCTATAAAATCACTATATTGTGAAACATTTTCTTTAGTCAACACTGTCCCGATAACAGGAGATTCTTGACTATGACTAGCTAAAGACAAAACAAGTAAACTCAATAATATATATTTCATAGTACCTTCTATAATTCATTATTTATGATACACGCTAAAGAATAGCCCTTATTAGAGCCCTTCTATCAACGCATAGTACGATTAAAATTCTCCGCTAACTCTTTATAAGTACGTTTACGCGGTTCAAAGCCATAAGTAACATTAACAACCATCACTTCCTCTACCCCAAAATCATCTGCTAATTCATTCATTTGATTAACACAGTCATCTGCTGTACCGAGTAAATAAGTATTCATCGTTTCATCGAAGTAAGCTTGATCAGATAACGATAATTGTTTTTTAAGCGCTAATGCTTGTTCAGGTGGGTATAATGGAGTTCTTGCTCCAAGTCGAGATGCTTGTACCTTCCAATAAACATGACTGGCCGCAAGAAACTCGGCTTCTTCTTTTGTATCAGCGGTAATGGCGGCAACAGCAATTAAGGCTTCTGGTTTTGTCATCGATTTAGAAGGAACAAAAGCACGTTTATAAGCATTTATAATGGATGCATTTCTTGCATGGGTGCCAATAAATAGCGCTAAGGCAAAGCCTGTTCCTAGTTGCCCCGCTAATTCAGAGCTACCACCAGAAGAGCCTAGCATCCAAATATCAGGACATCCCGCATTATTAGGTTCAACATTAACCTGTTTAAAAGGATGTTTAGACGGTAATGTTCCTCTTAAATAGGCGACTAATTCTGCGCTTTGATCTGGATAATATTCATGTGAAATAGGCTGTCTTGGTGCGGCTAATGCCGCATGCGCATATCCATTTCCTCCTGGCGCTCTGCCAATACCTAAATCTATACGACCGGGATGCAATCCTTCAAGCATTCTAAATGTTTCAGCCACTTTAAAAGGGCTATAATGTGTCAACATTACCCCTCCAGTTCCTGCTTTAATACGTTCAGTGTGACAAGCAACATGTGCAGCCATCATTTCAGGACAAGGTGATGCATAACCTGGAGTAGCATGATGCTCTGCACACCAATAGCGATGATATCCGGCTTGATCACATAACTTAGCTAGGGCTAACGTGTCATGTAAACCTGACGATTCCCCCTTACCATCATGGATAGGAGATTGATCAAGTACACTGATTCTTTTTAACATGTTTTTGCCTTTATATATTTTAGATGAATACTATTTACATCGTAATGTTCAAGAAGAAGAGCTTTAAATATTTTATTATTTAAAAAGTAGAGTTAACTATGCTACCTCTAATATGTTCCCTTGATTATTTTTTTATTACTCTTGCATCATTAGTTGTATTAATGATGCATTCGGTGACGCGATCAATTTTAAAAAACTGATAACCGCTAACAAGGTAAGAAAACTAATATTCGAATACAATATAACGATAAAATTAATATCAACTTGTCGCTGATAAGTAATAAACAAGGCTTAAAATCATTAAAATTGATGTTTGAACGGCTATTAATAATGATAAGCGTGACAAGAGTAGAAAGCCACGCTCCAAGCACAAATACCAGGAATATAACTAGCGATGGTATCGTTAAACAAGTTTCCTATTGAGATCAGTATCATCAGTAAAATAAAAAATCCTGCAACAGAATTAATCACTCGGTTATATACAGAAATTTCATGCTGAAAAGTATTAGTCATTGAATAAATTCGCCAGTAACTAATAAACGAGTGTTAACTGCTATCACATCACACAATTCTTTTTTCTAGTGCATTTTCAAGTAATGCATTGACAACTTCCGTGTATGGCACAGAAATATTGATTAGCTTGCTTCGCTTTAAAACAGCGCCGCAAATTTCGTCTAACTCTAAAGTCCCCCCTTTTTCATAATCTACTAACATAGACGTTTTAATTGGATCAAACGATCGGATCAAATCATACATTTCATCAACGTCCTTTGTTGATAGTGCTTCTTGATCAACGCAAGATACCTGTGCAACTTCTTGCATTAATCGATACACGATTTGACCAAAATGGGGATGATGTGTTAATTTTCTTGTATCAAGACCGGTAAGAGCTGATAAAGGGTTAACACCGTTATTTATAAGTAATTTTCGCCATAATTCAAAACGAATATTATTAACAACTTGAGTTGGGATTTTTGCTTGTTCAAAAATACGAGACCAAGCATTTAATTGGCTGTTTTGTTTATCATTTGCATAAGGCCATTTACCAATAATTAATTGAGCTACACCTTTCGCTTGGACAATACCGGGCTTTAAAATATGGCCCCCAATTCGAACTGCTAATCCTCCGACCACAAACGAATCAGGTAAATACTTTTTGAGTATCGCTTCATTATCAATCCCATTTTGGAGTGAAATAATAGTGATAGTGTGTTTAAAATGATTGAGCCATTGCTGCAATTTTTTGGCTATTTCTTCTGTTACGGTCGCTTTGACACAAAGTAGATAAATATCAAAATCATTGGGTGTGTATTGTGTAAACAGTGATGATAAAGAACATGCTGTGACATGCTCATCAAAATTAAAGTCGGGGTGTGTTAAAGTTAAGCCTGATGACGTTAAAGCTTCTAAATGCTTACCGCGTGCAATATACACAACGTTATGATTAGCCTTTTGCAATCGGGCACCATAATAACAACCAATACCACCTGCCCCTATAATTGCTACCCTCAAACTATTTGACGACATTATTTATTTTAATCCTAATCGATTTTATTTGTTATAAATTACTCAAATATAGTTAAAGAGTGATCAAAAAAAGCAAAAAATAAAAGTATAATTTTAATTTGACAATAAATAATCCACTCTACGTTTTATGGTATAAAATGCCAATTACAGGTAAGAACAAATTACCTCAAGAGCTTAACCATTTCATTGTTGTTTATTTGAGACTTAACGCTGACAATCCAGCCTCAGCACAGATTATATCTTCTTCTTCTGTACCTCCTGACACACCAATTCCGCCAAGATTCATTCCTTTAATACCTATTGGAATTCCTCCGCCAAAAACGACTAGTCTATCCCTAGGAGGCATCCCTTTAGCTAGCATCGCTTCATGAGAAAAAATATCTTTCCAAGCACTTGTAGGAAATCTGAATCCCGCTGAGGTATATGCTTTGTCTTTAGCTATATCAATAGAGTGTAAAAATGCATGTGGCATTCTTAAAAATGCGGATAAATTACCACCTGAATCAACCACAGCTACATTGATGGCTATGCCTAATTCTTCCGCTTTAACAACTGCAGCCATTACAATAACATTGGCTGCTTGCCAATGAATAAGATGACTATTTTCAGATATTTTCATTTTTATCCTGCGGTTTCTCATCCACGTAAATATATTCACGCGGATGAGAAAACATAGCTATTTTTAAGTATATACTTCGGTAAAAGCAGGGTTAAGTTCACCTGAGTGATAAAAGATTCCTCGGGGAATTTCTTCCTCTGTCCAAGTAATCACGGGCATATCAGGTGTCGCTAAATAGCCTAAACCAGCAAAGGTTTCATTACGATTACCTGAAGGATCAAAAAAGTAAATTGTTTCACCACGAGTAATACCATGTCTAGTTGGCATAACATCCATTTTAACGTTATTCATGCCCATAAGGTCTGCTGCTTTTAAAATATCTCCCCAACCTGGCAAAAAGAATGATGCATGATGAAAACCTGCAGTTGGCCCTGGAACAAAAGCTATATCATGAGGAGTAGTAGTTACCGTTAAAAAGGCAATGGCTTGAATATCTTGTTCAGGGCCAACAAGTGCTTGTTCTGTTAACCTAAAATTTAAACATTTTGATATAAAATTAACATTGTCGGCAATGGTATTAATTTGATTTTCAGGATCCAAGGGGCATACAAGTAAACAATGATCTAACCAATGAGCACCAACGCCCTTGACATCAATTGGCCATGGCGCGGGGTTTATATCACCCGTACTTTTACCCACAAACGTTTTTTCTGCAAATAAACACATGGTGTGTCCGCTAGGAAGTTGAAAGCGTATCGCTCTACCACAATCAATTAAAGTACCTACCGCGAGTTGTTCTACTCGTATACCATAAGCTTCAATAGATTTTGTAAAAGTATCAAGATCAGCATCATTTTCAACTTTATAAGCCACATGATCCATACCAGCATGATCTGATGGGCTTAAGATAACTGAATATTTATCCCATTCGTCCCAACCCTTTAAATAAAGATTACCGTCTTTATCTTCATCAGTAACAATAAGCCCTATAATATTCTCATAATGATTTCTTGCTGCTGCCATATCTAAAACACGTAAGTTAACGTGACCTATTTTCATTACACCCATAATATTCTCCCCAATTAAAATTTTTAAAGTGTTTTATTCACCCATAATTAAATACAAAGTTATTATTTTTATTAACCAGTTTTCTTTTTATTTTACCAATCACTTTTATTGAAATATCACTCTTAGGAAAGACACAACACGCTAAATAAGTACCATTTCTTTCTTCTTTCTGTGAGATATGTTTTCTACTCATCGTGACTTTTTCCACTTCCCCTTTAATAACTTGAATCTTACAAACACCACACCCACCACCATGACAACCTGATGGTATGCTGCATTTTCCAAGGTTTTTCATTCCTTGAAGTAAATGTTTACCCTCAAAACACAAATATTCTTCATTCGTATTAATAATTGTTATGCAATATTGCGTTAAAGGTGAAGTACTCATAAATTTACCTATAGTGAAATGCCTATTATATTAATTCGTAGAGTTTTACTAATATTTCAGATTATTGAGCTCTAATTGAAAAAAATAATTAAACCACAATACAACTTTATATATATACATTCAAATAAAATATATATTTTATTTGAATGTATATATTATTAGTATCTAGTATTCAAATCACGTAATCCTAATGTGCTAAGAAGTCACTTACCAACGAATTAAATTCTTCTTTTTTCTCTATTTGTGTCCAATGTCCACATTCACCAAAAACGTGTAATTGAGCATGTTTAATGAGATGAATAAATTCATAGGCATTTGATAACGGAATCACCTCATCATCTCTTCCATGTATAATTAATGTTTTATGTTTGATATTTTTAATATCTTCAGGAGCACTTTGCATCGCGACAACCCACCGTTGGCGGGGAGCAGGAAACATACTTGAAAAAGCTTCTTGAAACCCCTCTTGTATGCTTGCTTTATATCGTAATTCAGCTAATTCATCAGAAACGAGTTCGCGGTTATAGGCGAATATATCTAATAACTGTTTCATGTTCGCGATAGATGGTTGGTATCCCCAAGCTTTATCTAATCCCTCAGTCAACATAAAAGGAACCCCTACACTACCCATCAATACCAGCTTACTCACTCGTTCTGGATGACGAATAGCTATCGCTAGCGCTAAGCCACCACCAAACGAATTACCTACAACAGAGGCTTTGTCTATACTTAACGCGTCTAATAAACCAATAGCTTGCTCTACCCAATCATCCATTGAATATTGATTATCAGTTGGTCGTTCAGTATAACCAAAACCAACCATATCAGGTGCTATCACCCTGTTAAATTTAGCTAATTCAGGAATATTTACTCTCCAATTCGCCCATGCGCTAACGCCTGGGCCAGAGCCATGAATAAGCAAGACTACATTACCTTGACCAACATCATGGTAATTAGTGTTAATTCCATTAGCTTTTATTGATTTACCTATTTCAGGATTATTTTTCATTACGTATTTTCCGCGTTAAATTGACTTGAATAAAGGGCTTTTACTGACCGCTTCTTGACTGTCTTTGGTGTAAAAGTTTTCCATGAACATATCTCGTTCAAATAACCGGCCTTGCATCAGTGTTGTAATACACGCATCAACCATTGGTGGAGGGCCACACATGTAAGCTTTATGACCAGAAAATTTCCCATTAAAATGCTCTTTGGCTGCTACATGAACAAAACCTCGAGCCCCTTGCCAACCAGACAACTCTGGTTCATCAGATAATGCAGGAATATAAGTAAAGTTACTGTGCTCTACTGACATTTCAGTAAATAATTCATGGTAGTAAAGCTCATCTTGATTACGAGCTCCGTAAATCAAGGTAACATCACGCTTTTCATCTCTTTCGAATAAGTCCATAATCATCGATTTAGGACTTGATAACCCTGAGCCACCGGCAAGAAATATCATAGGTTCTGGTGCTGATTCTCTGACAAAAAAACGACCATATGGGCCACTGAACTTAAGTTCATCACCTACTCTTAATTCCTCGTGTATCCATTTAGTCCCTTTACCGTATTGTACTAAACTAATATTTAATTCTATTTGATTTTTATCTGAAGGGGGATTTGAAATTGAGAATGCTCTAGGGTATTCATCAACTTCTGGAAGATTTAAATTAATATAATGCCCAGCTTGAAACTCTATATTCTCTTGCAATGCTATAAATATTGATTTTATGCGTGGCGTTACTGTTTCTATTTTTGTAACCACACCTACATAATCTCTCACGGGATGATTTTGCGCATCTTCATCTTCTTCAACATCCGCTTCTATTTCTAAATCACTTGTTGGGATCGCACAGCAACTTAAACATTTACCTTCATCTTTTTCCATATCCATTAAAGCAAAAGGAGATGCATCACCATGTTCAACATCACCCTCTATAATATCTACTTTGCACGTGCCACATAATCCATGACCACATGCATGAGGTAAATAGATACCTGCTCTTAACGCCGCATCTAAAATAGTTTGTCCTTCTTCTACCTCAATGGTTTCTCCGAGCGGCTCAATCAATACTTGATAAGACATAATATCTACTCTTATTATTATAAATTTAACCAGCTTTAATATGAATGCTAGTTAATGATTTGTTAAATAAATGGATTAACTACCACTACCTTTATAACCCGTTAAACCCGGGGTTTTTAAGCGGATTAATGATTTATGTCCTATGCCATTTTCAGCTAAGCTTTTACCTAAATCTGGAATAAAATTTTCTCCATCTAATATCCAAGTAGCCGTAACCCAATCAATGTTTTCAAAATCAGGATGTGCACCACATACATTAGGCAGAACTTCACCTGTAATTGCAGCAAAAGGCATTTCAGGCGGAAATGGAAAAGCAAATGCTGTACCAAGTCCTAAATGGTCATCCCATGTAAAATAAACTAACTGATTACCATGAAAGTTTTCAACTGCATCTTTATTACCTTCAGGGTATGCACCATAATTTGTTTTAACTGTCATATTTTTATCTCCTATGCACTTTCTTCAATATCATTACTTTCACCCTTGGCTGCACGCCAAGCAATATCATCAGCAGAACCTTTATATTCACCACTATCTTCTGGATTAAAGTGATAATTCTTCAAAACATCTGAAATTTCTGCGCCACCACAATTCCCTTGGAATATTTGATGCACAGGTAACCATGCATGCGAATATTTTTCAGGTTCGTGGTCAAAGATAGCTTTACAAGCATCAGTACAGGTATGAAATTTATCACCCTTAAATTCACTTAAACGATAAGAAAGGTCGAGTGGTTTTCCTTTTGAAATTTCAGTAAAACACATAGGTACTTGGCATACCTGGCATAGCTGAGGTAGACCTGCATTAAAGTAACGTTTACCTTGTTTTTCCATCTCCGCATACATTTCCCAACGCGGGCGGTAATATTTATCAAAAGTGTTAGGATATTTTTCAGATAACCAATCCATTTTTTCTTTACTCGGGATCTCTGTTTGAAAAGCTGCCGCATGTGAAAATTGATATAATGTAAAATAAATTTGATGGCTTAAATGTTCAGCTTCAGCTGTAGCTTGTTCATGAAATTTAGGCATACGTAAGCCATATCGTCCTAAATCTTTGAACAATGCACCACAGTTATCAACAAAATAAATATCCCACGCTTCTTTCCAAGACATAGGGCTATCAGGCAACATGTAATCTTGCATTGCAGAAACCAAACCAAGCACACGATAGGCACGCCAGAAATGCTTATCAATCCAACCTTGTACTATTTCAAGATTGTCTTCATGTTGTTCAACAATGAACTTTATAATTTCAAGTCCTAAGGTCATATGGCGTGATTCATCAGACTGCGCTGAAAAACCAAAAGTAACCGTTGCCATATCTCCATTATGAGCAGCACCTGACATGAAAGGCACAAACAATAAATTGGTTAAAATATATTCAAAAGCAAAAGATATTGAGGTAATAAACTCGAATGGGCCTGCTGATCTTGCATCGTCAAAATATGATTTTGGTACAGATAAATACCATACATTGTCGTGCATATGAAACGGATCGTGTAAACCAGTAAAGTGTTTATTATAATGACTTAACGTATGTATTTGTGTTTGTGAGTGACGTAGTTCATCAATAGATTGCATTTGACAAGCTATTTGAGCACCTTCACCACTAAACTGGCGAGCTAAGTTTGCATAACCCCGGTGGGCACCATACTCTAATGGCGAAACCCCTTGTATAAAAAGCTTTAGTGCATTGATATAACTTGCATTAGTTATATTTAAATGCCCATTATTTTGTGCAAAACTATCAATGATGGCATAAAGTTTCTTATCTTTTTCTGCCTGATATTTCCAGTAAGCATCGGCAGTTAAGCGAAAAGGGTCTTCCCATTTGTCCCAGTCAACTATTTTTATTCCTTCATATGATTCTTGAGGAAAAACTTTTTCTTTAGGTTGGTAAGTTGGTTCCCAACCTAAACCACGAGTCAATAACTCATAGCGTTTACGCATATTTAATTTTTTAGCCATTATAATTCTCCTAAATTAATTCCATGACACTTTAAAATAATCGTCATCTTCATCAACACTTCCAGATAAAGACACTAAGACTAAATGTAGTTCTTGCAAATCAACATCACGACCCGCTAGTTCAGATACCATTTCTTTTGTTATTTTTAATTCACCTATATTTTCAATGCGAATCATTCCTGGCTGGTCATATTTAAATACCGCTTCTGGATTTTCTTGTTCAAATGCTTCGGCAAATGGGCGAGCATCTTCGTTATTTTGTAAGATAATAAATACTTTGCTGTCTGACATGGTAATCCCCTAAACTTTAAGACCTTGTTTCGCTAATCGTGTCAATAATGCACGTTTTATTTCTTCTAATTTATCTTCACCGCCATCAGTAAAGGCGACTTGAGTAATAGGGAAAACAGCGTTATTTAAACGTTCTGTCCATTTTAGTACCCAAGAAGAGAGTAATTCAGTGTTTGCATCACTTTCTTTTGCAACGACTTTAATAAGTTGGTTAGTCCATCGGGTAGTTTCTACATACCAGTCACTCATAAACTGTGTTAGCAACGTTAAAGCATTACCACCTTTACTACTTACTTCTTGAATATACTGATCAAAAATTAATGGGTAAATAAGACCATCCATGACAATGTTTTGCGCAACCATGATTTCAAACCAATCATCAAGTACAAAAATATCTTCCATGGCATGACGTAATTCTTGCCAAATAGGATCGTCTAACCAATCAGATTTTCCCTGTTCAAGCCCTATTGATTCGTTTTCGTCAATTAACAAAATAATTTTAGAAATATATTGTGACGTACCAATACGGTCGAAGCCATTCAACGATGCTACGGTTGCTATAGAAGCGCCATATGATCGATCACAAATATCTTGATTATTCATGTTGGCGCCATATTCAACGTGACGTAGCGGTGTGAGTATTTTTTTTATCGATGCTTTTAATTCATCTGGCAGAGATAGCAGCATGTTATGCTTTTCTGCCATTTTGAAATTGTTATCCATACTTTCTTGCTGTTTAGCACGCGCCATAACATAAGCACTATAATAAAACTGACGTGGGTCAGTAAAACTGTACCAATCTTCCATTACGATTGACGTGTTTTTCACATCATACAATTCTTTTCCTTTTGCCCAAGTTGGCGGATAATGAAAGTTAGCGGTAGGCTGTATATCGTAAATAGCTTCTTGATAACGTGATGCTGGTTTATCGTGCCCAATTCGTCGGCCAACGTATCCATAGTTGGTACGTTTTGTTTTTATTTCTTTCGTGGATATATGTACTGACATAAAACTTAGTCCCCATTAATATTTACTTAAAATTACTAATCTAGTTGGCCATGGCGCCACTTTAATTTATCAAGTTCAACTTCATGTTGTTGTTCTGTTGTTAATTCTTCAACATCATGTTTAATACAAAACTGACGAAATTGCTTAAAAGGTAAAACAAGCTCCACATACAAGGTAGGAGTGCCAATTGAGTAATCAAATTCAACAAATTTATTTTTTAAGATACCGGTTACATGAACAAAGTGTGCTTGTTTGATAGGTTCATCTGACTCCACATTGCTATTTACCATCATCTGTCATGTCTCCTCATTATATTATTTGCCCTTTAAATATTATTTTTATTAAAGCAATTAATAGACCAATAATAAATAAACATTAATTATCAATAATTTACATGTGTTTTTTACAGTTTGTACTCACCAATGAATATTTGTAACTATTTTTGATTACAAGTTTGATCATATGATCACTTTTACGTTTTTTATTTTATATAATGTGTATTATTTAACTGTTATTGACTACACAGCATGCTAGATGCGCAATTAATAACTGCTCATATGATCACATAAATAATTTGACATATTATTTAACGGCTAATAAAAAATATATATCCTTTCTATGGGCTTAAGGAGGAGTTAACTTGAGGAAGGTTGGATTACTATAAAACCATTATATAAAAATCAACACTAGAGCCTGTAGACAACGACGGTAAGCAAAAAGCAAACCAGCATTCTACAGAGACTCTTATTTTTTAATTAATCGCTTTGAACCGGTTAATCCCATGAAAGATGGTGTTCACTGAACACGACAAATTTTCACGATTAATCAAACGATGAACCGTGTTTTTAATATTGAGAAATCGACGTCGACTTTCGAGATCATCAAGGATGACTAAGACTTGGGTAATATCAAAACCATACTCCAACGCAATCTGTTTGTATGCGTTCATTAATATGGGTTGTCCGCAAGCTGCAGCCGCTTGTTTGTCTTGTACACTGGCATTTTCAATCTTGCAGCTAATAGTATTGAGATCTAATGCAACGTATCCAGATGACGTCAGCATCACTTCGTAGCCTTCATCACGAAGCCTGAAAATGTCACTCAATAGGCCGTACATGAAGGCAAAACTAGGTGTTGATTTTTAATATTTGCTAATAGGCTAGAGCCCACTTTTATGACTATACGTGATTTGTTTCGTGTGGATTTTGTACTTTTTTGTTCTTCAAATGTAGACAATAGTGATCCTTACTTTGATTAATCATTCATAAACTAAGCTATATTGACTAAATATCTTAGCTTATAAGTTTTTGTTAAACGCTAGCCTATAGAACTAATCACCCAGTCTACTTCTGCCTAGTTAAAAACTTTATAGGCGTTAAGTTTGCATTAAGGTTAATTCAATAAAGTAACCTCATCAACGCAGAGGAGACTTTATAATGTTAATCGAACCAGAGATCAACTCTTGTGCCAATCAGGTTACGGCACATTTCTTTACCAAAGCCGTGACTACGCAGCAAGCAATAACAAAAACGACTCAACTATCTAAATCATTCAACATGGATGTATTTAGCAAAAACTGTACGGGTAGAGTTGCAGCAGAACAATTTATCAAACAAGGTTTTAAAAAAACTTATCGCGCTAACATTTCAATTTCAATGCCTCAAGTACTGACGATCAACACTGGGAATTTTAAAGCCGCATTAGGCATTCGTAGTGCTAACTCACCACTATTTATTGAACAATATCTGCCTTGCCCTATTGAAAAAACGAGTGCATTAGCTAATAAAAATATACCAAGAGAAAAAATAGTTGAAATAGGCTGTTTATATAGCAACGCCAATCGATTTACCATTCCACTGTTTCTGGTCACCGCAATTTCATTGTTTTATCAAGGTTATAGCCATTTAGTATTTTCAGGAACTGAAAAGGTATTAAATATCATATCAAAAGCTGAGATTGACTTTGCACACCTTTGTAACGCAAAACAAAGCTTATTAACTCCTTCTAGCGATGATTGGGGGAATTATTATGAAACAAACCCTAAAGTTGCACTTATTGCCTTATCAAGTGTGATCAAAGCAATTAACAAACAACCTAGATATAAAAAATCATTTGAATCTTTAGATGTTAAAATTGCGCATGTTTGCAACCAGTTGGGGACATGTCAATGGTAATTGATCAATTATCACAATTTCCACCTGAACGTATAGCGTTACAAACACTTGATAACGCGATAAATTATAAAGAACTTATTACACAGGTAAATGAACTTACCGATTGGTTTATCTTAAATAACATTAAATCTGTCGCTTTGTTTGGTGAAAATAAGCCTCAGTGGTTAATTATTGATTTAGCGTGTCAACAGGCGAATTTAATTTTTACTCCCGTACCCGCGTTCTTTTCTAACCATCAAATAAAACATTTACTTAACTCGGTAAAACCATCAATCTTATTTGCCGATCACACTTTCCAACAAAAGCTATTAATAACAAAGAAAGCACTCGTTTCTCCTATTATCGAATTTAAAGTATTTAAATTAGATTATAAAACACAAGCTAACATTCCGGAGCACACCAGTAAGATCACCTTTACGTCGGGCTCTACTGGTGAGCCAAAAGGTGTTTGCCTGAGTATTCAAAATCAATTAAATGTTGCACATGCTTTGGTTAACAAAATAGAAATCGACGCGCCAGTACACCTATGCCTGTTGTCTTTCGCAACTTTGTTAGAAAATATTGCTGGTGTTTATGCACCATTGCTTGCTGGTGGCACTATTTGGATTATGAGTGATGAAGAGAGAGGGTTTAACGGCGCAGAGCTAACAAACTTCAATAAGCTTCTTAACGCTATTTCCATCAGTAAACCGCAAACCCTCATTTTAGTCCCTGAACTACTACAAGTACTATTACTAGGTATAAGCAAAGGTTGGCAACCACCACAAGCATTAGAATTTATTGCCGTTGGGGGTAGTCGAGTATCAGAAAAGCTTATCACCAAAGCAACACTGATGGGGTTACCAATTTATCAAGGCTATGGTTTATCTGAATGTGGCTCTGTTGTAAGTATCAATAGTAAAAATACGCATAATAACGATGGGGCTGGAGAGGTGCTTGAGCATTTATCTACTGAAATAATTGATGGTGAACTGATCGTTACAGGTAATTCATTTCTCGGCTATTTAGAACTACCTGATTCTTGGTATCAAGACAGAGTAGCAACAGGTGATTTAGTCGCTATAGTGAATGGTAACCTAGAAATAAAAGGTCGTAAGAAAAGCCTGATCATCAATTCTTATGGGCGAAATATTTCACCTGAATGGCTTGAGTCAGAATTAATATCAACAGGATTATTTCATCAAGCTGTCGTTTTTGGCGACAGTAAGCCTTTTTGCATTGCTATTCTCGTTCCGTTATCTACAGAGTTACCACGTGATAAAATTAAGTTTGCCATAACCGAATTTAATAAAAGCTTACCCATTTATGCTCAGATACACGATTATATTTTGTTACCCCAGGCTATGACGTTTATTGACGGTTTAGTCACCTCAAACGGTCGCCCAAGAAGATCAGCAATAGCACAGCATTACCATCAAGAACTCAGTAACCTGTATTCAAACCATTTACAAACATCAAACTAACGAGGTGTTCACCATGAACTTATATCAACGACTATTAACTGAAACAACACAAGAAAGAGATTACTTATTGTCATCTCCTATTATCCAACGTTGCTTTAACGGTGATATAGAACTCAGTGATTATGTCGCGTTTTTAACGCAAGCCTATCATCACGTAAAGCATACTGTCCCTCTATTGATGTCAGTTGGCGCAAAATTACCTGAAAGCAAAGAATGGTTACGCGAAGCGGTTGCTGAATATATTGAAGAAGAATTAGGCCATCAAGAGTGGATTTTAAACGATATTTCCGCCTGTGACACAAACAAAGAAACTATTAGAACAGGTCAACCTTCTTACGCAACTGAACTGATGGTTTCGTATGCTTATGACATGGTAAACCGCGTTAACCCACTTGGTTTTTTTGGTATGGTACACGTTTTAGAAGGTACAAGTATTGCCATGGCAGACAATGCAGCAAGCTCAATAAAAAGTACGTTAACGTTGCCTGATGAAGCATTTAGTTACCTTAGGTCACACGGTTCTCTCGATATAGAACATGTTAAGTTTTTTGAATCATTAATGGCTAAAATTACTGGTAAAGCAGAGCAAGACGTTATTGTGCAAAGTTGTAAAGTTTTTTATTTATTATACGCAAATATTTTTCGTGCCTTAGGGGATGAACACCAACTAAGTGAACTGGTGAGGATGAGTAATGAAAACATCACCTAAATGCCTATTAACAGGCGCTACTGGCGGTATTGGCAAAGCCATTGCGTTCGAATTAGCCAGTAAAGGTTATTCACTTGTTCTACACGGTAGAAATGAGCTAAAACTTTCAGCTTTACGTGAACAGCTTCCTTGCGTTAATGGTGCTGCACCCCATAAAATTGTTGTGGGTGATATTACAAACGCTGATGACAGAGCCACTATACTTAAATACGCTTTTTTATCAGCGCCTGTATCCTTGTTAATTAATAATGCAGGTGTTTCTTCATTCAATAAGTTTAGTAACTTGGCGGAGCATGAAATTAGTGAAATCATCAATGTAAATCTTATAGCTACGATGCAGTTCACTTATGACTTCTTACAAACGAAGAGTTTCTGTAAAGCAACTGTGGTTAACATTGGGTCAGCTTTAGGCGCAATAGGCTTTCCTGGCTATAGCGTTTATTGTGCGAGTAAATTTGGTCTAAGAGGGTTTACTGAATCATTAAATAGAGAACTCTCTAACAGTGATGTTAGGGTGTGTTATTTAGCACCAAGAGCGACAAATACTGACAGTAATAGCCCTGAAGCGGTTGCCATGAATAAGGCGATGAATAGCAAAACAGATCCACCTGAACTAGTCGCTAAATCATTAATGACCTTACTTCAAAGCAAAAGTGATAGAAAGTCTATTGGTTGGCCAGAGAAATTATTTGCCAGGATAAATGGGCTACTCCCTGAACTAGTTGATTCATCCATAAAGAAAAACCTGTCTACTATTTTAAAATTTACAGAAGGAAAATAACAATGAACTTTTTAACTAAATACACCGTGTTATTAGCCTATTTTTTCACTGCTATTAGCATTGGGCAAACAGTTGAAAAAAATTTTACAACATCACTGCAAGCACTTCACCAACAATGGGGAATTGTAAACTACACGTTAAGCGGCGATGAACAAGAGCAAGCATTTAAACAACTTGATAAACAATCAATTGCTTTTACCCATAATTTTCCCCATAAAGCGGAAGTATGGGCATGGAGAGGTATAATTCAATCAAGCTTTGCCGGTGTTAAAGGAGGTTTTGGGGCGTTATCTTTAGTCAAGGATGCAAAAAAATCATTAGAAAAGGCAATTTCCATAAATGGCAATGTATTAGCCGGATCGGCTTACACTAGCCTTGGCACTCTCTATCATAAAGTGCCTGGTTGGCCGATTAGTTTTGGCGATGATGACGACGCAAAAAAATTTTTAGAGAAGGCACTATTATTAAATCCTAACAGTATAGATACAAATTACTTTTATGGTGAATTATTGTATGATGAGCATCAATACAATAAAGCAATGCAACATTTGCTGATTGCCAAAAACTCCCCTGTTATCTATGCAGCAGATGAATACAGAAAAACAGATGTTGAATCCTTAATCCATAAGGTTGAACGAAAATTAGTAAAGTAAAAACGTTAACCTTATCTTTTCGGTTAGTGAACAAAAGGCAACGTTATGACCAATGAACTCACTATTTTATTTATTTATACAACACCATTGTTACTTATACTCACCTTTTATTTATATAAACGAAAAAAACAGCATCGCATCAGTAAAGATTTTCTAGCACAAGCTAAAATTGATGGCTTAACCGAGCCTGCTAGTTTGCACCCCATCATCGACCCACTAAAATGTTTAGGCTGCGCTTCTTGTATCAGCGCTTGCCCTGAGCAAAATGTGTTAGGACTGATTGACCGGCATGCTTATTTAGTTAATCCAGCCAATTGTATCGGCCACGGTGCTTGTAAAACGTCTTGCCCGCAAAATGCAATCACCTTGGTTTTTGGTAGTGAAAAACGTGGGGTTGATATTCCCGAGTTAACACCAGATTTTCAAACCAATATTCCAGGAATATACATTGCTGGCGAACTGGGCGGTATGGGATTGATAAAAAATTCCATTGAACAAGGGCGACAATCCATAGATTCAATTGCTAGCTATGTTGCTAAACAACCAAAACTTGACCCTTCAATAGTAGATTGCGTTATCGTAGGGGCGGGTCCCGCAGGATTAAGTGCCATGCTTGGTGCTAAAGAGAAACAGCTTAATATAGTCGCAATTGATCAAGATGTTGCTGGCGGCACAGTCAGTCACTTTCCTCGAGGCAAACTAGTAATGACCTCCCCCGCTCATATGCCCATTGTTGGTAAAGTTAAGTTTGGTGAAGTCTCAAAAGAAAAATTACTCACGTTTTGGTTAGAACTTATAAAAAAACATGACTTAAAAATAAATCAAAATGAAACCATGTTAGATATTACTACCGATGAAAAAGGTTACCTAAACTTAACGAGTAGTGAGAGAGTCTACAAAACCAAAAGCATTTTATTAGCGATAGGCAGACGAGGAACGCCAAGAAAATTAGGCGTAGAAGGTGAAGAACAGTCAAAAGTTGTTTACCGACTCATTGATGCTGAGCAGTACCAAAATGAAGATGTACTTATTGTAGGTGGTGGTGATAGCGCGCTAGAAGCCGCGTGTAGTATTGCCGAATTAGGCCGTTGTCGTGTCAGTATTTCTTATCGAAGCGATAGTTTTAATCGAGCAAAAGCTAAAAACAGAGCAAGAGTAGAGGCACTAGTCGCTTGTGGTCAATTACAGTTATATATGAGCTCAAAAGTTAATAGTATCAGTAAAAACAATGTACAATTAACGATTGAAAATGAGATAAAGACGATAGAAAATAGCGTAGTAATTGTCTGTGCTGGTGGTGTATTACCCACACCTTTTTTGAAAAGAACAGGTATTATGGTGGCAACCAAATATGGCGTTAAATAGATTGAAAACATTATTTTTTATCCTATTAATAAGTGCTATTACTAGCGTTTTTGCTAAAGAACTCCCTCAAAAAAACAATTTACCTATTTCAATTAAACAACTATTGCTTACCGGCCAATACCAGCAAGCCCTTCCTGATATAATAACGTTAGCTGAAGAAGGAAATAGCCAAGCACAATATCAACTTGCCTTGTTGTATTTACAAGGTAATTCAGTCAAAAAATCAACAAAAAAAGCTGAATATTGGTTGCTAAAAGCATCAAAATCAAATAAAAAAGCCAGTTATTTAATTGGATCCCTTTATGCTCAAGGTAGAGAATTAACAAAAAACTTAGATAAAGCTAAATTATTATTAGCGTTATCTAACAATCAAGGAAATAGTAAAGCAAAGCAACTTTATGATTCTCTATTCATAAGTAATAACGGTTTAATTACGTCAAAACAATTACAAAAAAAGTTGATCAAAGCGATTAAAAGCGGATCATTAACCAACGTTATTAAACTATGTCAGCAAGGGGCAAGACTTACGCTTACGCCTCATATCATTTCAAAAAACACCCCACTCATGACCGCGCTAAAGAGTCAACAACTAGAGATATCTCTTTGGATCATAAAAACGATAAAAAGCCAAAATAGCAATCATCAATTTAACAACCTAGATAATGCTGGCAATACCGCGCTGCATATCGCGCTACAAAATAATATTTATCAAGCAGCTAGCATGTTAATCAGACACACAGCAGATATCAATGTAGTAAACTTAAAAAAAGAAACACCGTTAATTTTAGCCGTGATGGCAAAAAACAAATCTATGGCTCAACAACTTATTAACCAAGGAGCTGTTCTAACAACAACAGATTTAAAGGGTAAAAGTGCATTAAATTATGCTAATGCATTAGGTTTAACGTTAGTACTCAAATCATCTCAGGATAAACAAACTAATCGCAAGCAAGCTGAAGCAACCTTAAGTCACAAAATACAAACACTAAAATTACAAGCAACGAATAAAAAAAGCCCCTATTTTGCTTGGCCCATACTTAACATTGCGGTTGCACAAAAGCAGCCTTTACTTATTAATGAACTACTAAGATTAAAACATAGCGCATGGCAAGAAAACCCTCAAAAGGATAATGCGATCAGTATTGCTATCAATCAAGAGCAAAGCAAACTCGCCATAGAGTTGCTTACTTATTCAAATAAAACAGTAAATAACTTAACAACTAATGAGCAAAAGCAACTCAGTAATTTATTTGTTAGCGCGATCAACCATAATGATTTACGATTGCTCAAAAAGTTACTCTTACTCGCCAATGAACAAACTTTACAAAAGTGGCCAATAGAAGAAACACCTTTGTGGTTTGCTATTAAGTTTAAAAAAGAAGATGCCTTTCAAGAAATTGTTAGAGTAATTCCTCCCGATAACAGGCGAGATAACCAGCAGCGTTCATATTTACTGCTAGCCAGTGAATTAAATTTGACAAATATAACAACCCTTCTGCTATCAATGGATCTTGATGTTAACTTGAGAAATGACACTGGCCGTAGTGCTTTATGGTATGCCGCAGATTTCGCTAATAGTAAGTTAATCAATGCGCTGCTTTATGCTAAAAGTGACATTGAACAAGCTGACAATTCAGGTTATACCCCGCTAATGCGTGCTGTAATTAAAGATTGCCAGGATTGTGTAACATTATTATTAGCCGCCGGTGCAAATGCACAAAAACAAACAGCAAATGCTAACAGTGCTTTGTTATTTGCTGCGCAAGGTAAACCGGCTATTTTAAAAATAATACTACATTTTAATCACCAAGCTAAACATGGAGAAACACTCGATATTAAACAAAGAAATAACAATAGCTTTACCCCATTAATGTTAGCCATTAAAAGTAATTGTGCCTCATGTGTAAAATACTTATTAGACGCAGGAGCCAATCCCAAAAGAAAAAACAATCAAGGTGAAAATTCTTTTTATTTAGCAAAATCTAAAGCTGATATTTTACCCCTTTTGAAAAAGTACTAGGAATGTTATGTCATTAAAAAGTAAAGTAGTTACCGTAGCCATTATAGTATTGATAACGACTGTCATCATTATAAAAAATAATGAGACTAGTGAGAGCAAACAGCTACACTCAGTCATTAAAAGCAATGATAAATTTAGTTCAATGAAATCTATCGCTCAACCTAATTGGTGGATAAAACCACCTATTAATTCAGCTGTACAGCAAAAAACCACCCCGTCTGTAAAAAGAAATGCTGAGCCAATATCAAATTTTTTGATTATGCCTGACATGAATGGTTGGCAATTACAGAAAAATAAAACAAGTATTGCGAGTGCTACGTTTAAATTTAATGGTAAAGACAATAAAAATAACCTTTATGAATTAGCTATTATTAGAATGAATGGTCAAGTTACTTTAGAGGCGGTATTAAGTATTTGGCAGAGTAAATCTGGCTTAACACCCGATTCGTCACCTAAAGCAACGACACTTGTGACTAAACAAAAACAAAAGCTTGAGCTATTTACCTTTAAAGGTGAGAAAAAAACAATTTTAGTCGCTGTGCATCAAGGAGAAAAACATACATTTTTCCGATTATCTTCACCTCATAACAACAATCAAGAAAGTGATCCTATCGTTAATCAAAAAATGGAACGTAAATTTAAAGATCTACTTGCTGGCGTGTATATCTATAGCAAATAGACGCTAGTGAATAGCTTATTCCCATATACCATAGGATCAACTACCAAAATAGTAACGGTATCCTAGATATAAAAAGTAAATCGACGTTTTTTGAGCAGGAAAAAGCGTCGACTCTGTATTATAGAAAATTCCACCAAAATCACCATAGATATAATGCTTTCGACTTTGATATTGCATTCTAAACGTAGGTGAGATACTTTGTTGACTCGTACCGTTCTCATTATTACGGGTATCAAATCTTAATTTAGGGGTGATAGAAATTCCATTATTAAAACGATATCGGCTTGTTGCATAAAGTGAATAAACCTGTGACTGTGATAAATCTGAATAACGAAAACCAAAACTGTTGGTATCATGATCACTATAAAGGTTTCTTACTGACAAATAGGTATTAGTGTAATACTGCCCTCCACTTTCTGAAATAGCAGGCACTCCACCCGACTCAGGCGCACTCGCTAAGTCCATCCATGTAATACTAGCACTCACATCATAACGTTCATTAATTGGTTGAAAAAATTGTAATGATGCCGTTTTACTGGTTAAAGTTCTATCTAACGCTAAATCCAATATTTCTTCATCATTTATAAATAAGTTTTGTAATTCAGTAAAACTATCAACACTTTGGCCAATAAGCGCATTGCGTGTGCCAACATAAGGATTTTTACGGTAGTTAAGTGACCAAGAGTAACGTTGATCAGATTCAGTACTGTAACTCCCCGAAAATAATAAAGCATTTAATTCATTAAAGAAAATATCATAATCAACTAAAGAGAAGACTGAAACAGCATCTTTAAAATAACTGAGCTCTCCACCCACAGCTCTCCTATCAGTTAAGTCATTGATGGATTGTTCAAACAAGAAAACACTAAAATCAATATCTTGCCAACTATTGTCAACATCAATACTTAGCCCATAAAATTGTCGCTCTGGGTCTAACGTTGTTACTTTAGATGAGGAAACAGGATAACCAGCAACAACATTAACTTGCATATCAGTGATAAACTCACTACTTAAAATAACACCATCAAATCGACCAAAAACACCTTTTCCTCGACTACGTTGCCGGCCTATTTTTAACTGGTATAAGTTATCTTCACTGTTAGCAGAAAAATTCAAGTATCTAATTTGTTCATTGGTTTTATCTGAATCGGGTAATAAATCTTGGTAGTGTCCTAATGAAACACGAAAGCCTACATTATAATCATCTAACTCCGCATGTCCTTTTGCATCCAGATCAAAATTAGCTAGTGATAAGGTATCGCGGCTATTACCCAGATTATCAACTAACAATGCTTGGCGATAATCGGTTGCAAAACTGCCTCTAAGGTAAGAAGATGAACGGCGCTTACGACCTTTTTTATTTTCTTTAAAACTTCTATTTTCACTTAACGTTTGAATGCCAATTAAGTTGTTTAATCTCATTTTTACTCTAGGTGCGGTATCAACCTCAGGGTAGTTTTCTAAAAACAACTGATAAGCCTGCTTAGCAAAAGCCAACTGACCTTTTTTCTCACGAGACACACCTAAAAACTCCAAAGCAAACTGCTGTTCGCTGTCACTACCTTGTTGATATAAACGGGTTAGTAACGTTGTCGCTAACGGATAATTTTTATCCGTAAGGGCTTCTTTAGCCTGTTCAAATAATATTAATGATTGAGGTGCTTTTAATTGTAAGTCTGTCGCAGGATCTTGCTCTATAGCGTAACTAGAAACACAATACATATGAGCAGAAACTAGCCCAATAATGGTGATAACCTTTTTAAATTTTTTCATTAGTCAAACTCACTATCACTAACACGATGCTCACTATTACGAATCTTTTTAATAGTGCTCAAAGAGCTGTCTGTATATTCATGACAAGCTCCAGCACAATCCCTTAGCTCGGAAACGTTATAAAAAATGTTTCCTGTCTTGTCATGTTCATCCGCTTCATAATCGTTAGCATGACAACCTGCACAATCTGGCGCATAAGAAGGAAATTTCCAAGAGATTATTTCATTATTATTGGTATGACAATCAACACAATCTAGTGGCGTTCTATGCTCACCTGGATAACTACCACTATGAACGTAATTACTAAAATTCCAATTTTGTATACTGTGACAGCTATCGCACTCAAGTGACGTAATGAAGTGACCATTATCAGTTCCTGTCGCAATATTACCATTATGACAACTGCTGCAGGAGCCTAAAACATTATTATGATCGGTTGTTATTACCGGCGACCAAGTTAATGGCGAGTGACATGCTTCACAAGTTTGTGTGGACAAAATATGCTGTGTATCTTTACCTGTTGCCGTATTACCATCATGACAACTACTGCAATTATTACTGACATCACTGTGGTCAAACGTGGCAGGTAACCAAGCATTGTTTATATGGCAAAAATCACACTCTAACGTAGTCACTAAATGATCACCTGGTTTGCCTGTCGCAATATTGCCATTATGACACGTTGTACATGAGCCTAAGACATTGTCATGATCAACCTGAAATTCAGGAGACCACGTTGTGCTTGAATGGCATGCTTCACATGCGGTTGTTGAGAGAATATGTTGTGTATCTTTACCTGTGGCAGTATTACCGTCATGGCAGTTTACACATGAACCTATTACATTTTCGTGATCAACTCTAAGTACGGGTTCCCATGCTAACGTGGTATGGCAGGCTTCGCAAACAGCAGTAGAAACAATATGAGAGGTATTTTTTCCGGTTGCAAAGGTACTGTTATGACAGGAGCTACACGCTTGTGTTACTTCTGTATGATCAAACGTAGCAGGTAACCATGCGATCGATGTATGACAATCATCGCACTCTTTAATGGTTGGAAAATGATCCGCCGGTTTACCCTCAGTAACAGTATTATTATGACAACTTGTGCAACTCCCTATTACCTCTAAATGGTCGACGTTGATAACAGATTGCCAGTTGTTGTCTAGATGACAAGATTCACAATTTTGGCTGGTAAGAATGTGTTCATTACCCTTACCTTCGCTGATCACATCATTATGACAAGTTGTGCATTGTCCTTGTGCCGATTGATGTTCAAAACGTGGGATCGCACTCCAATTAACTGACAAATGACAATCGCTACAACGGTCATTAGTTCGCATATGATCGGATGGCTTCTGACTCGCTTCAATCATACCAGCATTGCCATGACACAACTGACACTCTGATGGTGTTCCTTTGAACTGACCATTGATATGACAATCTTGACACTCAACAAAATCATGCTGACCTAACAGAGGAAAAGAGGTCATTTGGTGATCAAATGTTTGCGCTATAGATGCGTTACTCAAAAACATAGTCACTAACAACGTTAGTAAGCAGGTAAAGAGTATATGAGGTATTCTAGTGTTAAAAATCATTGAAACTGTCCATATTGTGGCATTGCTGACAATTTTTACCAAAAGCACCTTGGTGAACATCATCATACTGATGACAAGCAACACACTGCGATGGCGGCGTTAAAGGTTCTGCATCCTCAATTCGATGGCATGAATCACAAGATAAATTATTATGTGCACCTTCAAGAGAATAGTCTGTTTGCTCTTGATGGTTAAACTGCCACGAATTCCAACTAGCGGAGTTATGGCATTGCTGACACTTACTTCCTAATGAGTTTTGATGAGGATCATCTTCTTGGTGGCAATCAACACAACTGAATAGCTTTACGGTAAAGTCACTTGAAAAATGACATGTTTGGCAAACTTGCAACTGATGTGCTCCCGTTAACGGGAACAAAGTAAAGTCATGATTAAAAGTAACCTGCTCATGCCACTTTTTCTGTTGATGACATTGCTGACAATTCTTACCTAACGTACCATTGTGAGCATCAGATATTTGGTGACAGTCATGGCATGTTCTTGCTGCTTTCAATTGTTTGTCATCACTTTGTTTCGTTATGCTTTTATTCGTTATGTTTTTTTCAGGTAAGCCAGGTAAATGACAAGCCTGACAAGCTAACTTTTCATGAGCACCTTGAAGACTAAAACTCGTTTCTTCATCGTGATCAAAGCGTACTTTTTCCCAATCGTTATTATCGTGACATTGCTGACAGTCAGTACCATTGTTACCTAAGTGCACGTCATCTTTTTTATGACAACCGTTACAGGTTTTTTCAAGTTTACTAGTATGTTTATCTAATTTGTTATTAGTTCTGCTCGCAGGTAAATGACAACTCTCACAGCTTAGCTCTTTATGTTTTCCAACTAAGCGATATTTAGTTTCTTTAAAGTGATCATATTGCGTTTTATCCCAACCTTGCTCTGTATGACAAGAACCACATTTATTGCCAAATGTATTTAAATGCGTATCTTTAGATAAATGGCAAGTAACACACTGGCTCCCTATTTCTACGGCAACATCATTAACATGACATGATTGACAAGACAGTTCGTCGTGCTTACCTTTCAGTAAAAAATCAGTGTTTTTATGATCAAATTTGGTTTGTTGCCAATTTTTTTCGTCATGGCAACTAGTACAAGTATCCTTTAATTTTCCTTGATGGGGATCATCATGACAACTAGTACAGGTTTCTTTTTTGAGGGATAAACGGAAGTTTTTATCTGTTGATGTGTGACAATCACTACAAGCAAGCGGCAAATGACTCTTTTTAAGTGGAAATTCAGTTTTATTATGATCGAAGTGTGTCTTATCTAACGACGTTATATCAATGTCTCGCCCTTTATGATCGGTATGACAACCATTGCATTGTTTAATATCATCTTTGGCTATTTTGCTGTGGAAGCCTCGTTTTTGTTTAAGATCATTATCAATATCTTCATGGCAATCTAAACAGAGTGGTGACTGGTTTTCTTTATCAAAATGAAGATGACATTGTTGGCATTTACTCTCAATTTTTGCATGGGGACTAGTAAGATCTCCCGGCATTAACAGCAATTGTTTTAAACTCAATTTAGTGTTGCTCTCTTCAAATGCATAAACGTTATTATTCGTAAACAGACACAAAGTTATTAGTATAACCAAAATGACATTACTGAATTTAAAATAATCGTTCCTAATAGAGTCAAGCAAGTCGCCAATACTAGTGCCAATATTATAAAGAACAGAAAATTTTAAAACGTTTATACCCATACTGACTCCAATCTAGTATTGCTAATAAATGTGTACCACAAATATATGAACAGTGGCTGTGATAATCATCATAAAAAATATAGGTAAATGAAACACATGCCAGAGAGAGAATAACCGTGTATACAAAGCATAATTAGCCATTTTTTCAAGGCTCAATAATCCATCATTCCAATAGTTGATATCCTTTAATATATCTTCTTGATTATTTTTATCTTTACTCTTATTTGTATCTTCATTCGCAGTTAACCACAGCGCTTTAATCGATAATTTGGATTGACGACGAATAGTGTTAATTTTCCACCTTGCCCAATAACTGATTCGAAGGGGAACGGTGCGCAGAGTGAGTTTACTTTCAATTTGATGCAACGTTTGTTGAATATCACTGGTGAGAAAGCTTAGAGATGAAAAGTGAATCTTGGCAAGTTGGTAATCACCATCGAGATCAGAAAAGCTGATTTGCTCTCCATATAATCCTCGATGTAACTTTTGATAGACGTAGCGTCCTATCAACCCACTACCCGCAACAAGTAACATGGAAAATAAGGCGATACTGCTATTTAAGGAACCTAAATTAAAGTTACTATGCAAGAGAATAAAACAAGGACCTAAGACACCAAAAACCATATGTAAACGAAACCAGTGGTGTACTTTAAAAGCATGGCGCATTGGTTTCCAATATTTTCGAGCAGGATACAGCAAAAGCAATACCATCATAGTGGATCCTGTGATGCCAAAGGCATAACCTATTCCCTCTTCAGCATGGTACCAATATTCATCGCGCTCTAACCAAGCAAGCAATAAAACACCAATGGTGCATAAACTAAATAATATAGAGGGTAAGATTCGACGATTCATATGCACTAAAATTCACGAGTAATATTTAATAATAAAAAGCTTTTCTTAACATAAACTTATCATATAAATAGAGCTGAAGGAATGTAGGATAACACTTTAAGGGAACTAGACTTGAGGCTATACTTTATTACTTTATTACTAAAGTTTCTATCAAACTAATGCGCTCATCATCAAGGTTACGGCGCATATTATAAGACTTAACCTTAAAGTCATTTCCAATGAGCATATGCAAACCTAGTTCTGGCAGTGCTGAATCACCCTCGGGTTTTTTCATACGTGCAAAGGCATGCTGTGCCAGATCGGTCTTCTCGTTCCATACTTCAACCTTAAACCCAGCGGATGTAATCACATCACGGAATGGTTCCTGCGGTATCAAAAAGTTCATAGAGCTGTCTTGCGCCCATGGAACCGGAAAATAAATGGGTGTATTCTTATTGCCACATACCTCATACAAAACGGCACGTGCTCCAGGTTTGAGTACACGATAAATTTCCTGTAACCACCCTAGTTTGTCTTCGACGTTCATGTTCATCTGAATTGACCAAGCACCGTCAAAAGTATTGTCCTCAAAGGGTAAGTCAAGCGCACTTGCGGCGTTGAATTTGACACGGTCCTGCATGTTGAGTAATTGCGTTAACCTTTCTGCGGCGTCTATATATTCATCACTCAAATCTATACCCGTAACATGACAACCTGTTTCATGTGACAAACGGCGTGTTGATCCGCCAACACCACAGCCTACATCAAGTATGTTCATATTGGGAGTAAAATTAGCTAGTTTAATCAACTCTTTAGTTGCCATATCACCCCGAATGTGAAATTCATCAACAGGCTGAAGATCACCAAGTGTGACCTTAGATAAATCTTTACCAAGGTTATTAAGACCCTTAATTATGTTGTTATACAAATTGTTTGGAGAGTAATAGCTGTGAATATGTTTCATAATTTTTAATCTTAATGCAAAAATAATACGAAATGACTGTTTTCAAACTATACATTATATCTCATAGGGTTAATATTAATTGATAATTATCTGTTCCTAAAACAGTCTTTAACCTATTATTATCATTTTTAAAACACTGGTTTGAATTATGACGGAAATAATAGTTAGAGGCTATCATCTAGATGGCTATCAACATGTAAATAATGCGCGTTATCTGGAGTTTTTAGAGGAAGCGCGTTGGGCTTGTTTAACTGATGATATAGATTATTTTATGCAGCAAAAAATAGCATGGGTGGTCGCTAATATTAATATTAATTATCGATTACCTGCTCTGCTTGGACAACATTTGGTCATTAAAACCACCGTTAATAAAATAGGTAACAAAAGTAGCATTCTTTCTCAAGTTATACGCTGTAAAGAAACAAATCATATCATTATTGATGCTGAGGTTACTTTTGTACTTTTGGATATGAAGACTAATAAATCTCTACCTATCGTTGATGATTTACTTGAAAAGTTACTGAACTCTCAAGCGAAGTTAGCACAAATAAAATAGATAATAACGGTGATTTGGTTAACTCGTCTAAAATGAGTGCTTGAGCAATTACAATTAAAGTCATTGTGATAAATAATGGTGTTCTATTATAAGTCACAGCAAGGATAATATGATATTGCTCAAGCCCTTTTTCGATGTTTAACTTAATAAGACCGATTACGCTGTCTTTTCAGCTAGTCTATCAGCAAGATATAACCAAGTTGGTAATACCGTATCAGGGTTTAGTGATACGCTATCAATCCCCTGTTCTACTAGCCATGCGGCAAAATCTTCATGATCAGAAGGCCCTTGACCACAAATACCTACATACTTACCACGTTTCTTACAGGCGCTAATGGCCATTGATAATAATATTTTTATCGCCGGATCACGCTCATCAAATAAGTGAGCAATTAAGCCTGAATCTCTGTCTAGACCTAGAGTTAACTGAGTTAAATCGTTTGAACCGATAGAGAAGCCATCAAAGTAGTCGAGGAATTGATCAGCCAGTAAAGCATTAGATGGCAATTCACACATCATAATAATGCGCAAACCATTTTCACCACGCTTTAAACCATGCTCAGCTAAAATATCAATGACTTGAGATGCTTCATCAACCGTTCTAACAAAGGGGATCATCACTTCAACATTGGTTAAGTCCATGTCGTTACGAACGCGTTTAAGTGCTTCACATTCAAGCGCAAAGCAATCACGGAAATCTGTTGAAATATAACGAGCAGCACCGCGATAACCAATCATTGGGTTTTCTTCGTCTGGTTCGTATTCTTCACCACCAACCAAATTAGCATATTCGTTTGACTTAAAGTCAGACATACGCACAATCACTTTTTCTGGAGCAAAAGCGGCAGCAAGCGTTGAAATACCTTCAGTCAACTTAGCAACATAAAACTCTACCGGGCTTTCATAACCCGCGATGATATCGTTAATTTCATCTTGTAAATCAGCTGACTGACTATCAAAGTTCAATAATGCTTTTGGATGAACACCAATCATTTTATTAATAATGAATTCTAAACGCGCTAAACCAATACCTGAATGGGGTAATTTAGCAAAAGAGAATGCTCTGTCTGGGTTACCCACATTCATCATTATTTTTAAGGGTAACTCAGGCATTGCATCAATTTCAGACGTGGTTACTGTGTAATCCAACTTACCTTGATAAATAAAGCCCGTGTCGCCTTCAGCACAAGAAACGGTAACCTCATCACCTTCTTTAATAACGTCCGTTGCATTGCCACAGCCAACAACTGCAGGAATCCCCATTTCACGAGCGATAATAGCCGCATGACAGGTTCTGCCACCGCGATTAGTGACAATAGCAGAAGCGCGCTTCATGATAGGTTCCCAATCGGGATCTGTCATATCAGTCACTAAAACATCGCCCGGAAGGATTCTATCCATTTCAGCTAAAGAAGCTAAAACTTTAACCGTACCACTACCAATTTTTTGGCCAATTGAGCGACCTTCACAAATAATTTTTGCCGTTGCTTGTAATTGGCTATTTATTTGGAATTGTTCCATGATATTGGCGTTTTCACGACTTTTAACAGTTTCAGGACGTGCTTGTACAATATAAAGTTTATTATCTAAGCCATCTTTAGCCCATTCAATATCCATTGGGCGACCATAATGTTTTTCTATGATTACCGCTTGTTTGGCAAGCTCTTGTACTTCAGCATCGGTTAATGAAAAACGGTTAGAGTCTTTTTCATCAATATCAACAATTTCAACTTGTTTGCTGTGCTCTTGAGATTGTGTATAAACCATTTTAATGGCTTTACTACCAATGTTTCTTCGCACAACCGCAGGCTTGCCTTTAGCAAGTGTCGGTTTATGTACATAAAACTCGTCTGGATTTACAGCGCCTTGTACCACCATTTCACCTAAGCCAAAGCTAGAGGTAATAAAAACGACATCTTCAAAGCCTGATTCAGTATCAATAGAAAACATAACACCCGAAGACGATATATCACTACGTACCATTTGCTGTATACCAGCAGATAACGCAACACCACGATGATCGTAACCTTGATGAACACGGTAAGAAATAGCACGGTCATTAAATAAAGAAGCAAAAACATGCTTAATGGCAATCATGACAGCATCAAAACCACGCACGTTAAGAAATGTTTCTTGTTGCCCTGCAAAAGATGCGTCAGGCATATCTTCAGCAGTTGCCGATGAGCGCACAGCAAACGAAGCATCGTCAGAAAAATCCCCTGCTAATTTAGCGTAAGCTAGCGCAATATCTTTTTGCATTTGCTCTAAGAAAGGTGTGTCAATAATCCATTGGCGAATGGTTTGTCCACATCTTGCTAACTCCTTCAAATCGCTAACGTCAAGACCATCAAGCAGTTGATAAATTTTTTCGTTAATACCGCTTTGCTCTAAAAATTCATTAAAAGCAAAAGAGGTAGTAGCAAACCCAGTAGGCACTTGCACACCCATATTAGCTAAATTAGAAATCATTTCCCCGAGTGATGCATTCTTACCGCCAACGCGATCAACATCTCCCATTCCTAAGTTTTCATACCAAAGCACGTTTTCTTGCACAACAATTCTCCATTGAGAGTCAGTAAAACAATAAATCTATTTAAAAGGCTAAATATGCTTATTTATTTGTAGCACTATATTTATAACTTGAGACATTCTACACTGCTAACACAATAAACTTAAAGTGAAAATAGAACATAATTTAGAAATTTTCATACTCACTTTCATCATAATATAAGAGGTTTCTCCATGCGCACTGCTTTCTACATTTCCGACGGAACGGCAATAACGTCTGAAGTATTTGGTCATGCTTTGCTTTCTTTATTTCCCACTGAGTTTAAACATCAAACCATTCCCTTTGTTGAGTCAGTTGAAAAAGCGCTAGAAGTTAAAGAACAAATCAATAAAGTCTGTGCTCGCAGCAATGAACCCGCATTAGTTTTTCATACCTTTGTTAACAATGATATCCGTGAAGTTATCGACAGCTGTGATGGCGTTATTTACAATTTTTTAGAAAAATTTGTCGCGCCTCTTGAGCGACAACTTAATATGAAAGCAAAACCAAAAGCACATAGAACCCATAGCATCCATGAAAACAGCTATGATTATCGTATTGAAGCAGTAAATTATGCACTGACAAATGATGATGGCTCTAAGGTGACTAATTATGAAGAGGCCGATGTAATACTAGTGGGTGTATCTCGCTCAGGTAAAACGCCAAGTTCACTCTATTTAGCGCTGCAATATGGTATAAAAGCGGCCAACTATCCTTTTACCGATGAAGACATGGATGACCTAACACTACCCAGTTTTTTAAAACCATTTAAAAAGAAACTGTTTGGTTTAACGATAGATGCCCAACGGTTAATTGATATTCGCGATAATAGAATGGCGAATAGTAAATATGCTTCACCAAGACAATGTCGTATGGAAGTACGTGAAGTTGAGAAACTTTATAAGAGAGAGAAAATTCCTTTTATCAATACCACTAAATTTTCAGTAGAAGAAATTACCGCTAAAATATTGAGTGAAACAGGGTTGCAACGCTATAAATACTAACTAATTTCAAACAATCATACTTATCATTAGTTAAATAGTTCACATTAGTGATTAATTTAGCTATGTTAGCGCGCATAATTTAGTTTATGTGCGCTAATCTATAGTGCAACATAAACAATATCGTCTAAAAAAAGCATACAAATTTCATGACTATTAAAACTGATGAACTACGCACAACATTAATTGAAAACTTAGTGTCTCCGGCTCAATTAGCACAGCAAATACCTTTGAGCGCCACTACCGCCAACTTTATAATGCAAAGTCGCCGAGAAATAGAAGCTATTATTAGTGGCGAAGATAAACGCTTGTTAGTTATTATTGGGCCGTGCTCTATACACGACACCACTGCTGCTATTGACTACGCAAAACGTCTAACCCTATTACGTGACAAGTACCGTAACGAGTTACTTATTGTTATGCGCGTTTATTTTGAGAAACCTCGCACTACGGTTGGCTGGAAAGGATTAATTAGTGACCCTGATCTTGATAAATCATTTCATGTTGCTAAGGGACTAAACCTAGCCAGACAATTATTAGTCGATATTAATGAGATGGGTTTACCTGCGGGTACTGAATTTTTAGATATGGTTACTGGCCAGTATATTTCTGATTTAATCAGTTGGGGCGCTATTGGCGCGCGTACTACCGAAAGCCAAGTACACAGAGAGCTTGCTTCTGCACTATCGTGCCCTGTTGGTTTTAAAAACGGCACTGACGGCAATGTAAAAATAGCATTAGATGCCATCAAGGCCTCTAGTGTTCCTCATGTATTATATTCACCCGATAAAAGTGGACAAATGTGTATTTACCGTACCCATGGAAACCCTTATTCTCATGTTATTTTACGTGGCGGCAAAGTACCTAATTACCACAAGGATGATATTAACGATACGTGTGAAAAATTAGAAAAAGCCGAGCTCAAGCAAAGAATTATGATTGATTGCAGTCACGGCAACAGTTACAAAGATCACAATAAACAAATTGATGTAGCTCGTTCTCTTGCCGAACAAATTAGCCAAGGCGAAGAAAGTATTTTTGGTGTCATGATAGAAAGCTTTATTGAAGCAGGTAATCAAGCAGTCAAAGCAGATACACCACTAGTTTATGGTAAAAGTATTACCGATGCCTGTGTTGACTTAGCGGTTAGTGAAGATATTTTATCTTTACTCGCTGATGCGATAAAACAAAGGTAACTACGTTAGCCCTGCTAATAATTCAACGATTAAACAGGTAAGGCTAAATATCAAGCCTTACCTGTCCCCCTTTATTTTTATCATATTTCCTTCATTTATTTGACATAAATTTGTCACTTCTTACTTTTACACTAGATGAGTTTTCAAATTAATTTAACTCATTGTAAAGTAGGGACAAACATGTCTATAAGAAAAACAATTATCGCGATCTCTTTAGTATCGGCATTATCTGCCTGTCAATTTGATGGTGACGATGGCGCACAAGGTGACCTTGGTATCACTGGTATTCAAGGTAATCAAGGTGTTGCCGGTGAAAGTTCTATCAAAAATGTCCGAGTTGAAGTAGTCGGCCGATTTAGCGCTGTCGGTAGTGATATTGCGGGAAAAAGTGCAGCCGAAATTGTTCCATTTCATGCGGCTAACTCTATTGCTATTTTCGAAGATACTTTAGCTATCGCCGTTGAAGCGAGCGATAAAACCCAAAACGGTGCTGTTTTATTTTATAAATTAGATAACCAAGGCACAGGCACTTTTATCAAAGCAGTAAAAGTAGGCGGCTGAAGTGGTCAAGTCAAACCATAAACAGTTCGCCTTAGGTGTATATATTCATCCTACTCCTTCGACAAGCTCAGGATGAACGGAGGTTATCGCCGTTCATCCTGAGCTTGTCGAAGGGTCAAAGGTTCAAAGGTTCAAAGGATAAAACTCACAAAGTTTTATCCTTTTTTATTCGCTTAAGTTATTTCAATTGTGCTAACAAACCATCACTGGCATCTTCAACTAAATCTAAAACAAAACGAAAACCATTAACCCCGCCATAGTAAGGATCAGGGACTTCGGTTTCTTCATGATTTTTGGCGAACTCTAAAAACAATGATATTTTGTGTTGTAAATGGGCAGGAGCGAATTTCTTTAGATTTTCAATATTGTCATTATCCATCGCTAGAATAAGATCAAAATCATCAAAATCGTCTACTTTTACTTTACGGGCTGTTAACCCCTCAAAAGAATACCCTCGCTCAACGCCAACTTTTTGAGCACGGTGATCAGGTTTTTCCTTTGCATGTGCACCAACGGTTCCTGCAGAATCAATTTTCAATGATAAGCCTTGAGCGCTGGCCTTCTGGCTAAAAACAGCTTCTGCACTAGGAGAACGACAGATATTGCCCATACAGACAAATAATACAGATTGAACGTTACTCAAGTATTTCAAAATAAACTCCTTTTTATAATCAGATAATTAGAGCACTAGCCCTTACGTACCAGGGTGCTTGTTGATTTTTTTGTTATGTTGAACTTAGTAACCCAACGTCTATTGCCTGTTGTTCATTACTGAAAATAGCCATAGCAGTATTCATTTTTTTAAACCCAAGCTTTTTGTAAAAACCTTCTTTACCAAGGTTAGCATACAATATTATTTTTTTATGACCGAAAGATAACTCAATTAATTTGTTAATAATATTACGTCCTAAACCAATTCCTTGATATTCAGGGTGTATTGCAACATCACATAGGTATGAGCAATCAAGTCCGTCAGCTAATGCGCGACCGACGCCAATAAGTGTAGAATTATCAAAAACGAAACATTTAAACTTACTGTTAGAAAATACAACTTTTAAGTCATTAGCCGCTTTATTGCCTAAAGGTGCAATACGATATAAATCTGACAATTGATTCCAATTAATGTCGGATTGATCATAAATCCATGAATAATTTTTCATATTTTTCTGGTTCAACATAACGCCTTAATAACTAGGCGCCTATTAATTAATTTAAACACTATGATAATCCCAACTAAACCATAACTGCAAATGGTAAATAAGACACCAGCTTTAGGCGAACCATGTTGATTAACTTATTATGTGTCGGCACCTATTTGTTGCACCCAACGCTATTCATATGAGTCTAAATATTCGACAACAGCCAAATATTTTCACTCGCATCACATTTTCCCTTTAGGCCACCAGGCACGTTTATTTTTTTGAGAAGACTCAACTTGTAACTATCCACATAATACTGTTTAACGTCATCATCACTAATAGAGAAAGGAGGGCCTTTCATCAATTTTTGATCATATTCAAATGTAAGCAGAAGCTGTGGTGATATTCCAGTAATTTCAAGTAAATGTAATCTATATTTCTCGCGTATCTTATCTGGCAAAGCAACCAGAGCGGCTCTATCATATATTGCATCAACGAAGCCTAGCATCTCACGACATAGATCGAAAATATCACCTACAAATATATCAATGTTTTCTGCACTGTAGCAGTATATGCTTCCTAATTTAGAAATATTTGGCTCTATTCCAAGTTCAATGAATAGCTGTTCGACAGCAGGCTTATTCAGCTCAGATCCTGCAACACGATAACCTTTAGAAAGTAACCAAGCAATATCAAGAGTTTTACCACATAAAGGTAAAAATATACGGCCACCTTCAGACAAAGGAAGCTCATTTATATATTCAACTAATAAAGAATTAGCTTGGCCTTCGTGAAATCCAATCTCATTTTTTTCCCATATTTGATGCCAAAAATTTAAATCCATATTTAGACCTCTTAGTTATTTACTGAACACATACGCCCCGTTCAAAGGCAAATAATTATTGGCTAAAATGTGAAGCGAAGCGGAATCTAGCCAACGGTTTTAAGTCCGTTTGAACGTATTGTTAGCACTACGAACAAAAAAAAAGTAAATATAAACTCATTAAGCCCCCACTACTATACCCTTAATGGTGTTCGATTTTAGCAACTTTTTCTTCTTTAATTCTAGTCATAAATTGGCCAATTCAGCATCAAAATTAGCTGTCATGTCGGTAACGACTAAAGTGAAACCCTCTAATGATTTTTCAGTTAATGTGACATCGATACCTACAGCGGTAGTTCTTGTTATTAATTTATTTTTTGTCTTTCTTAAGCAGCTTCTTATATGCGTATTATACCTATGTAGTTATAATTTAATTTTACCTATTAATACATCCTTAAACATAACCCAGTCACCTATAAGACTGTATATTGGATATACAAAAGTAGCGGGTCTATTTTTTTCAAATATAAAATGTCCGATCCAAGCGAAACCATAACCAATCAAAGGTATAAAGAACAATAAATAAAATCCTCCATATACCACAACATAAAGAATTAATAAAAGAATCAAAAAAGATCCAACAAAATGAAGTCGACGACATATCTGATTAGTATGCTGACTAAGGTAAAATACGTAAAACTCGGTAAAATCATTATATTTCTTTGGCATTAAACTGACCTTGAATGGTTACACTGTTGGTGACGGATATAAAAGTATACCAACGCCCTGTTAAGCGGCTGAAAGTAGTTGACTAAAATGTATGAGTTACGAACAACAGCCAACTATTTTTTGTCCGACTTGAAAACCATTGTTAGGTGTGGCTTACCCAAAAACTAAAGTTAACGCTATAATTAACATGGTAATTCCAACAATAAACTCCAGAACTTGCCAAGCTTTAGGTTTTTGAAACACTGGGGCTAATAACCTAGCGCCATACCCCAAGCTGAAAAAGAAAGTAAATGAACCTAAAATGGCACCAAAACCAAATTCAACTTGTTTACCTTCATATTGAGTTGAAATACTTCCTAATAGTACCATTGTATCTAGATACACATGAGGATTTAACCACGTAAAAGCAAGGCAAATAGCTACCGTTTTTAAAATTGATTTCTCGACTCCAGTTTCTGGCTTTAATATATGACGTTGACTAAATGCGGATTTAAAACTTAACACAGAGTACACAAGAAGAAACAAAGCACCGCCATAACGAGCATATATTTCGATAGAAGGATACTCATTTACAATAGCTCCAAATCCCGCAATACCAAGTGAAATTAAAATAGCATCAGAAACACCGCATATTGTACAAATTAATAAAACATGTTGTTTTTTAATTCCTTGCTTTAATACAAAAGCATTCTGAGATCCAATTGCAAGAATAAGAGATAAACTAAGAAAAAAACCAGCGAAAAAAGTAGTCATATAGAGAAGTTATCCTTTTGGGGATGAATAAAGTAGCCAACAGTGATTGCTACCGCCTGCAATTCCATCAAGAATTGCCATTCGTTGTTGCATAAATTCATAATCATCAACTAAATAAGTAAACGCTGACCGTTCTCAGTAATTAATATGGATTATTTAGAGGTGTGGAGAGCAGCTAAGATTATTGTGGCTTGATGTTTTAGTGTTGTAACAAGTTCGGCTCTCATGATGACTCCAATTTAGGAAACAAATAATGTGTCACCATAGTTCAAGGTAACAGTATATACCCTCAAGCTAACCATTTGATTTATTAAAAATAAAATAAATCCGATTTTTATCGGTGATAATATTACATAAAAGTATAGATGTACACGCCCTACTATAAAAAAATATAATGCCACGTTAAGTAGTAAAAAATTAGTTGGCTAAAATATTGATGAACGAAAAAACCACTATATGTTGAGCAATCATGTATTGGACTTAATGAAAAAATGGCACAAAAGTTATTAAGCTAAACTCTGCTTAACAAGTAGTTCAGCTGTTTCTTGTTGTGCATTAACAAAATGTTTAATCTTTATTCCTGATAATGCTTGCTTCTCTTCATGGCTATTAACTTTCACCACTAAATTAGCATCAGGGTAATAATCAAGAACAGAATCACATATTATTTGCTTATTTTTTAATGTATTAACTGTAATGATAATACTACTGCTTTGTTCTACTTTTAAAGATTCTAAGACCGGAAGTTTATCTAAATGGCCAAAATAAGCATCATAGCCACGCTTTCTTGCAAGTAATACGTGCTGTAGATTATCAGAGATAATCAAAAATTTAACCTCTCGCTTAGTTAGCTCTTTGACGACAATTCGGCCTAGAATAGTAAAACCACAAACGATGGTGTGATCAGTGCTGTCAATCGATGCTATTTTGTCTGCTTCAAAATATTCAACAACAAAAATAGCAGCTAGTTTATAAATATTATTCACCATGAAAGGGGTTAATATCATAGACAATACGGTAATTAATATAAGAAAGTCGCCTAACTCTGCGGTGATAATATTTTGATTAAGCGCCATGGCAAAAATAGCAAAAGAGAATTCACCAACTTGGCATAAAGCCACGGCCGATTTGATTGAATTACTTTTATTTGCTTGGTTACGCATAAGCGCATAAATAACGAGTGCTTTTATTACCATTACCAGTAATAAAACGCCTAATACCCAATGCAGATTGTTGAGGAAATAAATGACGTCTATTTTTGTTCCAATAGAAAAGAAAAACGCGCCTAAGAACAAATCTTTATAGGTGGCAATATCAGACTCAACTTTTAAATGGAACTTAGTTTCGGCAATAATCATACCGGCTATAAATGCCCCTAAAGAGTAGGTAAAACCCATTTCATGTGCAATTAATGAAGTGCCTAATACGATGGTAAAAACAGAACTTAAAAACAACTCTTCCATGCGTGCATTTGACGAAAAATGTAGTAACCAAGTAATGATTTTTTTACCTAGAGTGAACATAAATACAATAATAACAGTCGCATATAATAGCGTTTTTAATAAGATATCGGTTACAGATAGTTCATTATTTGAAAGGAAAGTCATTAATAATAGGATAGGAATTACAGCTAAATCTTGAAAAACTAGAATAGCAACAGACCTTTCCCCATAAGGCGTCACAATATCTTTAGATTTTTTAAGGTAAGGCAGCACAATCGCAGTTGAAGATAAGCTAAAGGCAAGCGCAATAATTAATGAAGAAATAGCATCAAGGTTAAAAACATAAGCCGCTAAGGCAAATATAATGAGGGAACTCAACCCTACCTGTATAAAGCCATTGACGAAGATCAATTTTTTCATTTTATCTAACTTAGCAAAAGACATTTCTAAGCCGATAGTAAACATGAGGAACACTATCCCAAACTCCCCAATAAGATCTAATGAGTGTAGGTTTGGACTACCATTAAAATTAAAAATAGTACTCACTACAGTACCGGTAATAATGTAGCCGATAATATGTGAAATGGAGAGTTTAGCTAATAATATATTTATTACGCTGGCAATTGCCAATGACAAAGCAATGATTACAAGTATGGAATCCATGATATATCCTAAAATAAACCTGAAAAGTCACATCAACAATTAAAAAAGTTATGTGATCGAAGAATGATATTGATAATTAAAGTAACTGATTAGTATTATGCACATAACAGACCAGTTAATATTCAAACAAAAACCTTGTGAGGTAAAAATAAAGCATTATAATTCAGTAAGTTAAACAAAACAAAGAATATAGCGTTTTATTAAACACAAATGAGATGTTTATTCTGAGGCGTAAGCACTCTTAAAGTGCAGTTAATACCATTGGTATAACTATATTAATGAGTCGAGTATAAAAAAGTCCCACCGTAATCAATACGGCAGGACTTTTATAAGGATTTTAGCTTTAAAAATATAAAGCTGTTGTCGCTAATTGCTTAAGGCAAATAGCTCTTACCCATTAGATAAGTATCTACTTCACGTGCACAACGACGACCTTCATCAATAGCCCAAACAATTAAGCTTTGACCACGACGACCGTCACCTGCAGCGAACACGCCTTTTTTACTTGTAGCAAACTTATCGTAATCTGCAGCGATGTTTGAGCGATTGTCTTGCTCAAGACCAAACTGCTCAACCAAACCACCTTCAGGACCCATAAAGCCCATGGCGATTAGCACTATATCGGCTGGAAGCACTTTTTCACTGCCTGCAACTTCTTGTGGGAACATTTGACCTTTATCATTTTGCTCCCAAGTAATATCTACAGTATGAACTGCTTTAACATTACCTTGGCCGTCACTTTCAATTTTTTTAGTCATCACTAAATATTGACGTGGATCTTGACCTTGAATTTCAATCGCTTCTTTTTGACCGTAATCAACCAATAAACGTTTTGGCCATTGTGGCCAAGGATTACTAGTCTCGTCACGTTTTTCTGGCGGACGTGGCATGATTTCTAGTTGTATAGCATTTGTGCACTGATGACGTAATGAAGTACCAATACAATCGGTACCGGTATCACCACCACCAATAACCACAACATTTTTGCCTTGTGCATTAATGAACTGACCATCTTTATGTTCACTATCAAGTAAGCTCTTAGTATTCGCTTTCAAGAAGTCCATGGCAAAGTGAACACCGTTAAGTTCGCGGCCTTCAACAGGTAAGTCACGTGGCACAGTTGCGCCAATACATAGCACTACTGCATCAAAATCACTTTCAAGCTGTTTAACGCTAACGTCTTTACCCACTTCGGTATTCGTTACAAAGACAATGCCTTCTTCCGCTAAAATATCAACGCGACGTTGTACTAACTCTTTTTGCAGTTTCATGTTTGGAATACCATACATTAACAAACCACCGATTCGATCGGCGCGTTCATAGACAGTAACCATATGGCCCGCTTTATTAAGCTGTGCTGCGGCAGCAAGGCCAGCTGGACCTGAGCCAATAACAGCAACGTTTTTACCGGTACGCGCTGATGGTGGCTGAGCGACTACCCAACCTTCTTTAAAGGCATGATCAATAATTTCTTTTTCGTGCAACTTAATCGCCACTGGATCAGCATTGATACCTAATACACAAGCACCTTCACAAGGTGCTGGACATACACGTCCAGTAAACTCAGGAAAGTTATTGGTTTTATGCAATAACTCAATCGCATCTTTCCAACGGCCTCGGTAAATCAAGTCATTCCACTCAGGAATAACATTGTTTACAGGGCAACCCGCAACGGCTGGTGCAAATTCTGATTTTGCCGACTGACAAAATGGTACGCCACAATCCATACAGCGAGAAGCTTGTTTCTCTACAGCTTTTAGTGGTATTTCTTCATAGACTTCAAGCCAATCAGATAAACGTTCTCCTGCTTTGCGTTCAGTTGGCAAGGCACGACCTACGTTGATAAATCCTGTTGGATTTCCCATAATATATTCTCCTTGGCAGCTTAAGCTTTTGCGCTAGCTAGTTTGTTTAAATGGATATCGAATGCTTGAACGGCAATGTCATATTCTGACTCGAACTTGCCGCTTTCACGAACTTCATTCATGTAACCTTGCATACGCTTATAATCTACCGGCATAACTTTAACAAAACGTTTAACACTGTTGCTCCAGTCAGCTAATAATTCACTGGCAACATCTGAGCCTGTAGCGTCGAAATGTTCAGAAATCAGTGCTTTCAATTCAGCATTTTCTGCATCAGTGTCAACTGTTTCTAATGAAACCATTTCCATGTTGCATTTCGGTGCGAAGTCATTATTTACATCAAGTACATATGCAACACCACCAGACATACCCGCCGCAAAGTTACGACCCGTAGCACCTAATATTACGGCTTTACCGCCAGTCATGTATTCACAACCATGGTCACCTATACCTTCAACAACCGCTGTAGCACCTGAGTTACGAACACAGAAACGTTCGCCAGCTATGCCGCGTATAAATGCAGTACCTGAAGTAGCACCAAAAAAGGCTACGTTACCAATAAGAATATTTTCACGTGGTGAAAATTTAGCTTCTTTGCTTGGATAAACTACAAGGTTTGCACCCGATAAGCCTTTACCGAAGTAATCATTTGAATCGCCTTCAAGTTCAAAACGTAACCCTTTAGCGGAGAAACAACCAAAACTTTGTCCAGCAGAGCCGTTAAACTTAACTTTAATAGTATTTTCAGGTAAGCCTATATCGTTATACTTTTTAGAGATTTCGTTAGAAATCATCGCACCAATTGTTCTATCTGTGTTAATAACATCATATTCGAGTTCAACGCTTGTTTGTGATTCAAGTGCTGCTTGAGCATCTTCAATCATCTTGCGATCTATGATGTCGTGAATAAGATGTTTTTGGTCAATTGATTTATAGAGTGTTTCGTTTTCGCCACATTCTTCTTTATGTAGAAGTGGTTTTAAATCAACACCTTTATATTTCCAATGGTCTACATCTTTACGCTGTGTAAGACACTGCGTTTGGCCAACCATTTCTTCAATGCTCTTAAAGCCAAGCTCTGCCATTATTTCACGCAACCCTTCAGCCATCATGGTAAAGAAGTTAACAAGAATATCAGCTCGACCGGTAAATTTATCACGTAAACCTTTGTCTTGTGTGGCGATGCCAACAGGACAAGTATTTAAATGACACTTACGCATCATGATACACCCTTCAACAACTAATGCGGCGGTTGCCATACCGTATTCTTCAGCGCCAAGTAAGGTAGCAATCGCTAAATCACGTGGTGTTTTAAGTTGACCATCAGTTTGTACAGTAATACGGCTACGAAGCTTGTTACGTACTAACGTTTGATGCGTCTCAGCTAGACCAAGTTCCCATGGTAAGCCCGTATGTTTAATAGAACTTAGCGGAGAAGCACCTGTACCGCCATCATGGCCTGCAATCAATACAACGTCAGCATAAGCTTTAGTTACACCTGAGGCGATAGTACCAACACCTGCCTCTGATACTAATTTAACGTTAACGCGTGCTTCACGGTTAGCATTTTTCAGATCAAAAATAAGCTGAGATAAATCTTCAATTGAATAGATATCGTGATGTGGTGGTGGTGAAATCAAACCAACTCCCGGTGTTGAACCACGGGTTTTACCAATCCAAGCATCGACTTTATCACCAGGTAGTTGACCACCCTCACCTGGTTTAGCACCCTGCGCCATTTTAATTTGTAATTCGTCAGCATTTGCTAAGTAATGGCTGGTAACACCGAAGCGACCAGAAGCGACTTGCTTGATGCGCGAATTCATTGAGTCGCCATTTTCTAATGGTGTAAAACGAATTGGATCTTCACCACCTTCACCACTATTGCTCTTACCGCCAATGCGGTTCATTGCAATAGCTAACGTAGTGTGTGCTTCCCACGAAATAGAGCCAAATGACATTGCACCCGAAGCAAAACGTTTGAAAATGTTTTCAATCGGTTCAACTTCACTTAAGTCAATTGAAGGACGGTCGCTGTTCAAATCAAGTAAACCACGTAAGGTAAACGCGTCTTTACTTTGATTATCAACAGTCTTTGCATATTCTTTAAATTGATTAGTATTGTTACTTGCCGTTGAATGCTGTAGTAAACGAATAACCGTTGGGCTAAACAGATGACGTTCGCCATCATGTCTCCATGAATATTCGCCACCTGTTGGCAATAAAGTTTCAATCGCAATACGACTCGCTTCAGGGAAACCTTCACGATGACGCAAAAGGGCTTCTTGAGCGATTTGATCAAGGCTTAAACCTTCAATACGACTAACAGTACCAGTGAAGTACTGTTCAACCACATCAGAGTTAATACCTAATGCTTCAAAAATTTGTGCACCTAAATAAGACTGTAAAGTTGAAATACCCATTTTAGAGAAGGTTTTCAATAAACCACTACCAACCGCAGCAGTATATTTTGCGGTAATTTGATCATTCGTTAAGTCTTTGTTCAATACACCTTCATCACGCAAACCATACATACTTTCTAATGCTAAATAAGGGTTTACAGCAGCTGCGCCATAACCAATAACAGTATTAAAGTGATGTGTTTCACGGATATCAGCTGATTCAAGAATAATATCAGCATGAGAACGTAATTTTTCACGAATTAAATAATGATGAACCGCGGCTGTCGCTAAAACAGATGGAATAGCAACATGATCACTATCGACTTCTCGGTCACTTAATATTAATAAAGCGTAACCATCTTCAACGGCATCTTTTGCGTATAAACAAACACGGTCTAGGGCTTTTTTAAGTGCGCCAGCCTGGCCATTAGCTTTAAAAGTAATGCTAATAGTTTTTGATTGTAAGTGATCATGATCAATGTGTTGTAACTTACGAAGTTGCTCGTTCGTTAGTACAGGTTGATCAATTTCAACTTTGTGACAATGTGCTGCTGTTTCTTCAAGTAAGTTTAGTGACTTACCCACATAACCACGTAGAGACATAACCAATTCTTCACGAATAGGATCTATTGGCGGGTTAGTTACTTGAGCAAACAATTGTTTAAAGTAATGAGACAATTGTTGTGGACGATGTGACAAAACAGCTAAAGGCGTATCTGTACCCATAGCACCTAACGGCTCTTTAGACGTGCCAACCATACCCGCAAGTACTACATTTAAATCTTCACTTGTATAACCAAATGCTTTTTGTATTTTACGCAGCTCTCTTAACGGTGGCTGTGCAATAGAAGCCGTTGGTACAGGAATATCAGCTAACTCAATTTTGTTTTCTTCTAACCACTGACCATAAGGCTGTGATGAACTGACTTGAGTTTTAACTTCATCATCACTGATGATACGACCTTGATTTAAGTCGGCAATAAAGATTTTACCTGGTTGTAAACGACCTTTTTCAACAACAGTTGACTGATCAACACATAAAGTGCCTGTTTCAGAGCCCATAACCAAGGTACCATCTTCCGTTAACAAGTAACGTGATGGGCGTAACCCGTTGCGATCCAATGTAGCACCAATAATATTACCATCAGTAAATGATAGTGAAGCTGGGCCATCCCATGGTTCCATAATACAAGCGTAATACTCGTAGAAAGCACGCTTTGTTGGATCCATGTCTGTTTGGGTTTGCCAAGCTTCTGGCACCATCATCATCATTACTTGGGCTAACGAACGTCCGCTAAGCACTAACAATTCAATAGCCATATCTAAGTTGGCTGAATCTGAATTGTCTTTGTTACAAATTGGGTTCAACATTTTCAATTCAGCATCAGAGAAGTTAACTGAACTGAATAATGCTTCACGAGCATTCATCCAATTGATATTACCGCGAACAGTGTTTATTTCACCATTGTGAGCAATATAACGGAATGGCTGAGCACGACGCCAAGCTGGAAATGTATTTGTTGAAAAGCGAGAATGGAACATCGCTAAACCTGAGACTGTACGTTCGTCTTGTAGATCTAAATAATATTGACGAACTTGCTCAGTAGTAAACTGCCCTTTATAGACAATTTTAGTCGAAGACATAGATGTTACATAAAATTCATCACGTTCTGTGATGCTAGTGCCATTAATTTTATGTGATGTGTATTTACGTAATACGAATAACTTACGTTCAAATTCTTGTGCAGATAACCCTGCAGGCTTAGCTATAAATATTTGTTGTATATTAGGTTCAGTTTCAAGAGAAGCTTGACCCAGCATTGAATTATCACCAGGAACATCACGGTAACCTAATATGGTTAAACCGAGTTCAGCGATATTTTCATTTAATATAGCCTTACATGCTGCGCTTTGCTCTTCAATATTTGGAAAGAAAATCATCCCGACACCGTAATCACCGGCTTCAGGTAAGCTAAAGCCTAACTTTACAGTTTCTTCTGAGAAGAACGCGTGAGGTATTTGAATAAGAATACCGGCGCCGTCACCACTTTTGACGTCAAAACCAGTACCACCACGATGTTCCATACAGCTCAACATGGTGAGTGCATTTTCAATAATATTGTGTGATTTTTTACCCTTTAGGTTGGCGACAAAGCCAATACCACAACTATCATGTTCAAACTCGGCGCGATAAAGGCCTTGATATTTTTTACTCATATCATTCATTTCTTATTCCTATTATATCAAACTGTTGCTATCAGCTAAACATTGCTTATTTATTAAGCTATATATTTTATATGCTAAAAGTGTGTGATGCTGATCCTTCAGAGTGCTACTTATAATTTCTTGAACATCGCTCGCTAGACCTTTATTGAGTCTTTCTCGCCAGACCTTTATTGCGTCTTTATTAAACGATATATCATTTATGAAAGTCATTACTTAATGCGGACGGCAAAATTACCCGTAAAATGCCTCTGAGTCAATCATTTTATGAGTATTTATGCAGAATATTTGAATATAAAGAATGAAAAAAAATTATTAAAAACGCCTCATATTGAGGGCCATATTATCAAACGTTAATGAGTAAAATTGGCAGTGTGCACTGTTATTTAGATGATTGGTGATATTCAATCAACTAAATATTATAATCGCTACAACAGAACGTTCACTATTACACCAATAAATCAGAGAAAAATAGCATCATAAACTGTATGACTCTGATGGTGAAATGTTTCAAGCTAACAAGCAAAAGATTTTTGAGTTATTATCTTATATTGGAAATAGAAAACATAACTCGAACGTTAAGTTAACACCGTAATAGGTGTTATGTTAGCATGCAAGAGATAGAGAGATGACTTAAGTGATCCCTAATGGTCAATAAAAGCTTTCAAGCTATCAACCAAGAAAATAAGTTTGCTCAAAAAAGCGAAAAATCAACCATTGCATTAGCTTATAAACATTAAACTTTAACGCACGACGTAAAGTAAAAATATATTATATTAGGTAATTTTTCATAATGAACGCACTAGAAATAAACACTATTAACTTAATTGCCGATATTGGTGGCACTAACATTCGACTAGCACTTGCCGATAAATCATGTAAGGCAAACTACAAAGAAATTGAAACTTATCGATGCGCCGAATTTAACAGCTTAGCCGATGTACTAGCGCTTTATATCAATAATAAACAGCTTAGTGGCCTTGTTATTAATGCCTGCTTGGCGATAGCCTGTCCTGTTGATGATGACTTGATTTCAATGACCAACTTGCCTTGGCAGTTTTCACAAACTGATTTAAAATCACAGTTAAAGCTAAACAATTTGACGCTAATTAATGATTACACGGCTATTGCGATGGCAATACCATTATTAAGCGATAAACAGAAAGTAAAAGTTGGTGGTGGCAAGGTGGTTGCTAACAAACCAATCGCGGTATGTGGTCCTGGTACTGGCCTAGGTGTTGCTAATTTAGTACCTGTGTCTACATCCGGTGTTAGCCAATGGCACTGTTTTGGTGGTGAAGGTGGTCATGTCGATTTCGCCCCCATTGGCGAGCAAGAAATCACGGTATTACGTTATTTAAATACCATTAAAAAAAGAGTTTCATACGAGCAATTGCTTTCTGGTTATGGTCTTGAGCAAATTTATCAAGCGTTAGTGAATGAAGAAAACAAAGAACTAAAATTAACCTTATCTGCAGAAGAAATTAGCACACAGGGACTTGAAAAAACTTGCCCTCTTTGCCATCAAGCCTTATTAATTTTCTGCCAAACATTAGGCAGTTTTGCTGGTAATTTAGCATTAATAATGAATAGCCAAGGCGGTGTTTATATTGCGGGTGGCATCGTACCCCGTTTTATTAACTTTCTTAAAGCAAGTCAATTTAGAGAACGCTTTGAAACTAAAGGGCGTTTGTCGCATATTACCTTGCAAACGCCTACGTATGTCATTACTGAACAACAACCTGGTTTATTAGGCGCTGCTGCCTATCTATTGCAACAATAAGCAATGGATAAAATCTGTGCAAAGCATTACGGATATGGCGGTATTTTGTATTTAGCGTATCATGGTACTGCGGCGTGATTACGGACAAAACCAAACCAGCGCTCATATCATTGGTAAATCGGTTGAAAAGTAATTAACTATCTTTTTTCTGGGCTATAACTTTATCCCCAGAACAAAATAAGGGTGAATAAGCCGTTCTTCCCCTCGGTTTTGGTTTGCAGTACTAACTTAAGCTAGCGAGAAACTTATTTACATTGGCTTTAGTTGTTTTAGTCAGCTTTTGCACCATGGAAAAATGTACTTTATCGATACCCGTTTGTTGTTTAATATCATCAATCATTATTAGCCAGAGTTTTGCCGTCATTTGTGCATCGTAAAGTGCTCTATGATAACTACCATTTGAAGCGATCCCTTTGTAGCTTATTAGTGTATCTAACTTATGGTTTGGCGCTGATTGGTATAGCCGACGAGAAACTAACAAAGAACAAGCAAACTGCCCGCCATAGTTTGATGATATTTGTTGCATCTCACTATCTAAAAAACGTTTATCAAATGAGGCATTATGTGCCACCAAGTTTTGACCTTGAATGAAATCGGCAAATTTTACCATCACCTCTTCACAAGTATCAGCTTTACTCAGCATGTTATTAGTAATACCTGTAAACTCTTCAATAAAAGAGCTAACGGGACGTCCCGGATTCATCAGCGCTTGAAATTGATCAACTATTTTCCCCTTCTCAAGTTTAACAGCACCTATTTCAATGGCTCGATCACCTAAATCAGGTGATAAACCTGTTGTTTCAAAATCGAGAATTATAAGTGAATTAGCATTCATGTTGAATTGTATTTATTATCTAATGGCTACTGCTTCAGTTTACGCTGAAGAAGATAAATAAACTACTGTTACTAAGTAACAGTTCACTCCAAAAATAGAAAACTATTAATACAGTATATATTTTGGATAATGTGAATGAAAATTCACGATCGTGGCTAAAATAAACCTTAATTTAGTAATATGTGTCTTAATATTATTAGTGCTAACCATTTAACAAACATTTTCCCTAGTGATTAGTTACGGTATTACTTCGACAAAATAGTTTGACCTTTAATATTAATCGCGCTAAATTGGAAGCGCTTTCAAAGCTAAAATCACAATATATGAAAGCGCTACCCATTACTTAATCCAATTAAAATCATTAAGAATAAACAACTATGAAATTGACTTTACCTAACAACTCAAAAATGAATTCACAAGATTTTATTTATGGTGTTGCTACTGCCTCATTCCAAATAGAGGGGGGAATTAACCAACGATTACCCTGCATTTGGGATACATTTTGCTCTTTAGAAAACAGTATTGTCGATGGTTCAAATGGAGACCTTGCCTGTGATCATTACCATAAATGGCCTCAAGACATCGAAATTATTGAATCTCTCGGCGTTGATGCTTATCGTTTATCTATTTCGTGGGGAAGAGTTGTTAATGAAGATGGCAGTATCAATGCAACAGGTGTAGCATTTTATATTGCCTTGTTAGATAAATTAGTTGAGAAAAACATTAAATCCTTTGTTACGCTTTATCACTGGGATTTACCTCAACACCTTGAAGATAAAGGGGGTTGGTTAAACAGAGAAACAGCTTATGAATTTCAAAAATATACAGAAATAGTGATTAAAGCATTTGGCAATAGAGTGCATTCGTATGCTACGTTAAATGAGCCTTTTTGCAGCGCTTATTTAGGCTATGAAATTGGCATTCATGCACCCGGTATTAAAGGTAAAGAGTTCGGCAAAAAGGCAGCACATCATTTATTACTTGCTCATGGTTTAGCGATGCAATCACTTAAAAAATTAAGCCCGAATACACTTAATGGCATAGTACTTAATTTTAGCCCTAGCTACCCTGCTTCCAAAAACCCAGCTGATATAGCAGCAGCTCAATTCGCCGATGATTATTTTAATCAATGGTATATAAAGCCTATTTTTGATGCTCAATATCCAGAAATACTTTCGCAACTGCCATTATCACAACATCCTGATATCATTGCAGGTGATATGGACATCATTGCAGAGTCTGTTGATTTTTTAGGTATTAATTATTATACACGTGCAATATATCAAGCTGATGACAATGAAATATTCGCTCAAATTACCCTTAAAGATGTTGCATTAACCGATATGGGTTGGGAAATATATCCATCAGGGTTTTCTGATTTATTGATTTCTTTAAATGCCAAATATACCCTACCTCCTATTTATATCACTGAAAATGGTGCAGCAATGCCTGACAGTATCAAAGATGGCAAAGTAGAAGACGCTCACCGAGTCGCTTATTACCAAAGCCACCTTAACGCGGTAAATACAGCCATTGAATCAGGTGTCGACATCAGAGGTTACTTTGCTTGGAGTTTAATGGATAATTTTGAATGGGCTGAAGGCTATTTAAAAAGGTTTGGTATTGTCTATGTCGATTATCAAAGCCAAGAGAGAACAATAAAAGCCAGTGGTTATGCCTATAGTGATTTAATCCATCAACGAAATAGTAATTATTTATCAAATAATTAATTGAAAAATTTAAAGTGTCGTTGTATATAAAATAAGAAGAATATTAACTTTAAAAAAAGAGATTCACATGCTGAAAATTAAAGAAAAAATAGCTTACGGTTTGGGTGACACAGCCAGTAATATCATTTTCCAAACCGTGATGATGTTTTTACTTATTTATTATACCGATGTTGTTGGTCTTTCTCCTGCACTTGTTGGCACTCTTTTTCTTGTGGTTAGAATATTCGATGCAATCACTGATCCCTTAATGGGGGCAATGGCTGATAGAACAAAAACTAAGTGGGGACAATTCAGGCCTTATTTATTATGGCTAGCCCTGCCTTTTTGCCTGATCAGTATTTTAGCTTTTACCACCTTTGATTTATCTGAAAATGGTAAAATCGTTTATGCATTTGCTACTTATACTTTGTTAATGATCGCTTATACCGCGATAAACATTCCTTATTCAGCGCTAGGTGGTGTGCTTACCGCTGACCCTCAAGAACGTGTATCAGTACAATCATATCGATTTGTTTTTGGTATGCTAGGTGGTCTAATTGTTGCTGCAGGCACTATGCCATTAGTAGAGTGGTTTGGTGCTGGAGATAAAGCACAAGGCTATCAATACACTATGATAGCTATGAGCTTACTAGGCTTAATGCTTTTTCTGCTTTGTTTTGCCGGAACCAAAGAAAGAGTCAGCCCGCCAAAAGATCAAAACTCAAGCTTTAAAGAAGATTTGTCTGCCTTATGGAAAAATGATCAATGGCGAATTCTTTGCTTAGCTGGATTAATGTTATTAAGTGGCCAAGTACTGCGCGGCACACTCGCCGTTTATTATGTAAAATATTATCTAGGTCGCGCTGATCTGATCACGTTATTTATGACTTTAGGGATGATAGGCAGCATTCTAGGTTGTGCACTGGCGTTACCACTCTCTAAAAAAGTATGTAAAATTAAAGCCTATATTAGTTTACAATCAATCGCTGCTTTTATTTGTATTATCAGTTATTTTGTTGGTAGTGAACAAACAGTTATGGCCTTCACTTTATTCTTTCTTTGGAGTTTTTTCCTACAAATGGCAACGCCATTACTTTGGGCAAAAATGGCGGATACTATTGATTATGGTCATTGGAAAACTGGCGTTAGAATAACGGGAATGGTTTATTCTGCTATTGTTTTTTTCATCAAACTTGGTGTCGCAATTGGCGGTGCCTTAGCCGGTTGGTTATTAGCTTATTATGGCTACCAAGCTGACATTGAACAAAGTATAACTGCACAACAAGGAATACTGGCTTCCTTTACTCTTTTTCCTGCCATAGGCTCAATATTGGTTGCATGGGTAATGCGCTGGTACATACTTGATACAAAAACAGTAGAGTCTATTCATCAATCATTACAAAATAAAACCTGTAATTAAATTTCAATTTGTAAACGCTAACCTCTGAAAAATATCGTTAGCGTTTACAAACCTCTAGCAAAAAGTGCCCTTCAAAAAATCTCCTAGATTAAGCACCTCCTTCAATAATGAATTAACAAGTAACCGCACGTCAATATTAAGTTTAATTCAACAAATTCAAAAATGTAAAATAAATAAAACAAATTAAATCTCAAGCTTTACGAGTAAAAGCTCTAAAATAGTTTGGTTTATTTATAAAAATACTATTGACCTTCTCAACCAACTACCTTAGATTATGAAAGCGCTTCCAAAATAAAATGTTTTTTTTTAAATTGTATTGAAAGCGCTTCCAAAAAAATAAATATCAAAATATGAAACACTCAGGGGAGATATATGAATAATTCACATTTTAAAAAAACTCAACTTGCTAAAAGTTTATCACTAATTTTAGGGGTAACGGCGATAGCACCTGCTTTTGCTGCTGAAGAAGTAAATAAAGAAGTAGTTGAAGTAATTGAAGTTACCGGTATCCGTAGCAGTATGATCAAATCAATGGATATTAAACGTTCTTCTAGTGGGATCGTTGATGCGATTAACGCAGAAGACATTGGTAAATTTCCAGATAGTAACTTAGCTGAATCGTTACAACGTATTACGGGTATTTCTATTGAAAGATCAAACGGCGAAGGTAGTAAAGTAACCGCTCGTGGTTTTGGTCCTCAACGCAACTTAGTAACGCTTAATGGCCGTCAACTTCCTACTACCACAGGTGAGCGTTCATTTGATTTTGCCAACCTAGCTGCTGAGGGTGTTAGCGGAGTTCAAGTATACAAAACATCAAAAGCTGATGTTCCTACCGGTGGTATTGGCGCAACAATCAATATTTCTACTCACCGCCCTCTTGATAACCCAGGTTTACAAGCGGTAATCAGTGCAGAAGCACTAAAGGATCAGTCGACTAAAAAAGGTTCAACTACCCCACAATTTTCGGGATTATATTCAAACACTTTTGATGATGGTAAATTTGGTGTTTCAATCTCAGGCAGTTATTCAGAGCGTGAAAGTGGCAGTCAGCAAGGTAAAACTGCATTTTGGCGTAGTTTTGCCGGAATTCAAGATACTGACTGGAGTGGTGCTAATGCAGCTTGGGGTGGTGTAGCAAAAGATGATACACAAACAAACCGACCTGGTGATGATGATATTTACTCAGTACCACAAAATACAATTTATAAATTTGAAGAACAACAACGTACAAGAAGTAATGCTCAGTTAGTACTGCAATATAAACCGATGGACAATTTTACTGCGACATTGGATTATACTTACGTTAAAAAAGAAAATGACACACAATTCAATGACATTTCAGTATGGTATAACTTTGGTCCAAGTGAAAACGTTTGGACAGATGGCCCTATTAGTTCTCCTGCTATTTATTCTGAAACGTTTGATCCAAGTAATCCTACCGATCTTGCAATGGGTGGCGGTGATTATAGTGTTAAAGATGAAACTAAATCATTAGGTTTAAACCTAGAATGGCAAGTCAATGATAGTTTATCAATGAGACTTGATCATCATGATTCTTCAGCGACAAGTAATCCAAATAGCCCACTAGGTTCAAGTAATCTTGTAGCTATGGCAGCTTTTGTTCGCACAGCATCAGCAACTGATTATACTGGCGATATTCCAATGCTTTCAGTCACTGGGGGCAACGCCGTTCAAGCCTCAGACATGATAATAACCGGTAGCTCTTTTGTAAATATCAAAAACCAAGCTGATATTACACAAACTCAATTGCATGGTAATTATATTTTTGAAGAAGCGGGTAGCATAGATTTTGGCCTTTCATTAACAAACTCTGAAAACCGTCACAGAGAAAAGAATGTTCAACGAAATAACTGGGGTGGAGAAGGTACTGCTGGGTCATTTGATGAGTCGTTATTTCCACGAGTAAGTATTCATGACCAGTTTGATAACCTCAGCGGTGGTAATTTTGAAGGTTATAATGGCGATGTAGAAATTTTAGAAAATTATTTCGCTTTTGACTTTAATGGTGTAAGAGAACGTGCTGTTGATGTATTAAGTGTACAGCAATCTGCGTTAGGGGATTGTGGTAATTCATTTTGTCCATCAAGTGACTATGCTTCACAAACTGACCAATACACTGAAGAAAAAATGACGTCGGTTTATCTTCAATATAACTATGAAGGTGAAATTGGTGAAATGCCATTTGATGTGCATCTAGGTGTACGTTATGAAGAAACAGATGTAACTTCAACCTCGTCAGTACCTGAATTTACTAACGAACCTCGTTGGGAAGGTACCAGTGAAGTATCACTATTAAGCTCTGGTAATGTTGTCTACGGTACACAAGATGCAAGTTATGATCATACTTTACCAAGTATTAACTTTAACTTAGAAGTAACTGATGATGTTATTCTTCGTGCTGCATATAGTCAAACAATTGGTCGCCCACAGTACACAAGTATGATCGGTGGTACCAACTTGAATTCTGGTGCTCGTGTTGGTGGTGGTATTGGTTCTACTGGTAACGCTGCTTTATTACCGCTTGAATCAGAAAACTACGATTTGTCAGCTGAATGGTATTATAACGAAGGTAGCTATGTGTCTTTAGGGTATTTCACTAAAGACGTAACAAACGATATTTTGGTAAACCCTGTTAATACAACCGCGGGTATCGTTAACCCTGCAGATGGTCCTTATGTAGCAGAAGCGCGTGCTGCTGTTGGTAACGATGGCTTAGCACAACGTCAATATATCTTTGATACTTATGGAGCAACTGACCCAGAACACGTATTTATGGATAATGGCAACATAATTATTTTAGGTAATGAAGCGACTGATAACTTGATGAACTTTGCTCTTAATACGCCTCAAAATTTAAGTGAGACTACGGGTTATGACGGTATTGAATTTGCCGTACAACACCTATTTGGTGAAAGTGGTTTTGGAGGTATTGTAAATTATACTAAAACAAATACTGACAATGAACATGATGACTTTGATCTTGGTACTCAAGCTGCTGAGCTAGGTATTAGTGATTCAGCTAACGTTGTCGGTTTCTACGAGAAATATGGTTTATCAGTACGTATTGCTTATAACTGGCGTGATAAGTTCCTAGTGGCACTAGTACAAGATGGTCAAGCAGGTCCCGGTCCTCGTTACATAGAAGAGTACGGTCAAGTTGATATGACGGTAAGTTACGATGTACCACAAGCGGAAGGGTTGACTGTTTTCTTCAATGCTATCAACATTACTGAAGAGAATGCTCGTACTAGTGGACGTGATGAACGCCAAGTATTAGATTCAATACAACAAGGTGCACGCTACTCTTTAGGTGCTCGTTACACTTTCTAAAAGCCATTTAATTAGGTCATTAAGAAATGAGAAAAAGGCCGCATAATTTATTCGACAATGTATTCGACAATGTATTCGATTATTTATGCGGCCTTTTTATATCCTATTAATAATAAAATTATTACAAAAACTTTAAGTATTACACTTATATTTTGAAACAGATAAAATAACGGTTTCAATTTTTTAAGTAACATTAGATTGACAAAACAAAGCACGGTATAGTTTTATTAATTATACTGTCTTATATTTTTTGTAAGCGTTTTAACTTCAAGTGATTTTATGAACAAACCATTAAAAAAAATAGTGATTGTTGGTGGCGGATCCGCAGGATGGTTAACTGCTGGAATAATTGCTGCAGAACATGCTACCAGTGAAAATTTCGGGTTAGAAATAACACTGGTTGAATCGGCAACGGTTGCCCCTATAGGTGTTGGTGAAGGTACTTGGCCGTCAATGCGAAGTACCTTAAAAAAAATGGGGATTTCAGAAACTGAATTTTTAATCGAATGCGATGCAAGTTTTAAACAAGGTTCAAAATTTACCAACTGGATGACCAATACTAACGAGCACTATTATCACCCATTTACCATGCCAAATGGTTTCAATGACATAAACCTTGCACCATATTGGCAACCTTTTAGTGATAAAATTAGTTTTGCAGATGCTGTTTGTGAACAAAGTCACTTAGGTACTCATAATTTAGCCCCAAAACAAATAACAACCGCTGAGTATTCATTTGCAGTAAATTATGGTTACCATTTAGATGCGGGTAAGTTTGGTCAGTTTTTACAAAAACATTGCACAATAAAGTTAGGCGTTAAGCACGTGATTGATCATGTTATTAAAATAAATGCATCAACAACAGGTGATATTGAGTCGATTACCACCGCACAAAATGGTGATATTGCGGGTGACCTTTTTATTGACTGCACAGGTACAGCATCAATTTTACTTGCTAAACACTACAAAATTCCTTTTATAAGTAAAAAGCATATTTTATTTAACGATTCAGCTTTAGCGGTTCATGTGCCTTATGAAAGTGAAGAGTGTCCGATTGCTTCATTTACCTCTTCTACAGCACAAACCTCGGGGTGGATTTGGGATATAGGTATACCTTCACGACGAGGTGTAGGTTATACCTATTCAAGCGCCCATATTAGCGACACAAGAGCTGAGGAAGAACTAAGGAATCACATTATTCCTCTTATGGGTAAAAAATCTGCCGACGCGGCTATGATTAGAAAAATAGGACTCAATCCAGGGCATAGAGAAAAGTTCTGGCATAAAAACTGTGTTGCCGTAGGAATGGCGGCAGGCTTTATTGAACCTCTAGAAGCTTCAGCATTAGCCTTGATAGAACTTTCAGCTAAAATGATTAGTGAACAGCTACCCGTTAATCGTCAAACAATGGATATTGTTGCTAAACGTTTTAACGAAAAATTTTTACATCGTTGGGAAAACATTGTTGATTTTCTCAAATTGCATTACGTATTAAGTAAAAGGACTGATTCAGATTATTGGTGCGATAATAGAAACGAAACGCAGCTACCTGAAAAATTACAAGAACAGTTAGCATTATGGCAATACCAAACCCCTTATAAATACGACGCGATACATACTGAAGAAATGTTTCCACCGGCAAGTTTTCAGTTCGTTTTATATGGAATGGGCTTTATGACCCAAACACCCCATAAAAAAAGAATTGATCAATCATCAAAAGCAGAGAGTTTGTTTAATGATAATGTACAAAAAACAAAGCAACTATTATCTTCTTTGCCAACAAATCGCGAATTAATAAATAAAATTAAAAAATATGGTTTACCAAAATTATAGCCATAAAAATATTTTAACTAATAGTTAAAATAGCATTAATAAAAAAGCACATAAACACATAACATAATTTGGAATCAATATGGCAAACCATGTATCTATAAATAGTAGCGACCATCAAAATTTAAAAGTCATTACCGAACGTTCTGAAGAATACGGTGACAATGTATGGTTCACACTCACCTTCCCTACTGAATTTAGAAGTGTTCAAGCCTATTACCCTATATTTTTTAACAAAGACCAAGGTACTGGTCAGTTTTTTTCTGTTGCGCTATTTGGTTTTCAAGATAATGAAAACTTATTTTTATCAAATAATCAATGGGATGCAGCCTATATCCCATTAAGCATCACCAGACAACCTTTCTTAATTGGCGTGCAGAAAGTTGTTGAAGATGGGACAGATCAAGAACAAAGAGTTTTACATATTGACCTTGAACATCCTAGAGTTAACAAAGAGAAAGGAGAGGCACTATTTTTAGAGTTTGGTGGGAATACACCTTATCTAGATAACGCTGCAGATATGCTAGAAACATTACATCATGGGCTTATTGATAGTAAATTATTCATTGATATGCTGATTGAACATGAATTATTAGAATCTTTTACTTTAGATGTAACATTAAACGATGAAAGCAAAAACCAAATGGTTGGTTTTTATACAATTAATGAAGATAAACTAAAAGAGCTATCAAGCGATACATTGACCTTATTGCATGACAAGGGATATTTACAAGCCATTTATATGACTATTGCCTCACAATCAAATATTCGAACATTAATGAATAAAAAAAATGAACAACTTGGCTTATAAACATTAAGCTTGTAAAAAGATAATTACTTAGCTAAATAGGTATATTCAGTGTTAACGATTAACCATAAAGTAAAAGAAATTTACAATTGCCTGCCAGGTGATATTCCTGAATTTGTTTTATCTTCTTCTGAGCCGATAATTTTAAAAAATTTTGGTACTAATTGGCCTGCTGTAATCGCTGGCAAAAAATCACCAAAATCGGCCACTGATTACCTAAGGAAATTTTATACCAATACCCCAGTAACAGCCTACTATGGTGAACCTGAAATCAACGGTCGTGTTTTTTATAATAAAGATATCAGCGGTTTTAATTTTCAACGTTCAAAAGCAAATCTAAATCAAGTATTTGATAAGCTACTTGAGCATATCGATGATCCAACACCTCCGACAATGTATGTTGGCTCGACAGAAATTAACAATTGGTTACCCGGTTATAATGAAGAAAATAATGCCTCGATAGACCACTTAAAGCCATTAACAAGTATTTGGATTGGTAACCAAAGTAAAATAGCGGCACATTTCGACTTCCCTAATAATTTAGCTTGTTGTGTTGTCGGACGCCGTAAATTCACGCTATTTCCACCTGAACAGCTTGAAAACTTGTACGTCGGACCTATGGAATTTTCTCCAGGTGGGCAAGAAATTAGTCTAGTGGATTTTGATGAACCTGATTTTGTTAAATATCCCAAATTTAAACAAGCGCTCGCATCGGCACAAGTTGCCGAATTAGAAGCTGGAGATGCGCTATTCTTACCGAGTATGTGGTGGCATCATGTACAAAGCTTAGCGGCATTTAACGTACTCGTTACGCATTGGTGGCGCGATAGCCCAGCCTTTATGGGCCGTCCTAATAATGCATTAATGTTGGCAATGCTAAGTTTGAAAGATTTGCCACTAGCACAAAGAAAAGCATGGCAAGCACAATTTAATTATTATATTTTTGATCATGATCAAGAAGATTTTTTACATATCCCTAAAGCGGTACAAGGAAGGTTATCAAAACCCCTTGATGAGTTATTAGCAAAACAAATCCGTGCCGATTTATTAAATAAATTAAAACGATAGTGCCTCAAGTAGAATAGTTCACCTGACAAATGTTAACGTTAATTAATAAGGTTTTATTTTGAAAGAACATAACAAAGCAATCAAAAAAGTTGTTGTTGCCGGTGGTGGTACTGCTGGTTGGATGACGGCGTCAGCGCTCTCTAAAGTGCTCGGTAAACTTGTCGAGGTCGTTTTAGTGGAATCAGACGAAATCCCTACCGTAGGTGTTGGCGAAGCGACTATTCCAACATTACATATTTTTCATCAATTACTAGGCATTAATGAGCAAGAGTTTATGGCGGCAACCAATGCAACCTTTAAACTAGGAATATCTTTTGAAAATTGGCGAGATGTCAATAAAGATTATATGCATTCCTTTGGTTTCTTAGGCCAAAGTTGTTGGGCTGCTGGCTTTCAACATTTTTGGTTAAAAGGCATGAAGAAAGGTTTTTCTTCTGATATCGGTGATTATGTTGCTGAACACTTGGGCGCAAGAAAAGGTAAGTACGCAGCTTTAGCAAGTCAAGATTTAAACCATGCTTATCATCTTGATGCTGGCCTTTATGCAAAGTTTTTAAGAAATATTGCCGAAAAATATGGCACAAAACGTATAGAAGGTAAAATATCTCAGGTTAACCTCAACGATAAATCGGGTTATATAGACTCAATTACTTTAGCATCAGGTGAAATAGTTGAGGGAGATCTCTTTATAGACTGTACAGGCTTTAAAGGGCTGTTAATCGAAGATGCCCTACACACAGGTTTTGAAGATTGGAGCCATATATTACCTTGTGACAGTGCTATCGCGGTTCAAACGAAAACAGTCGGCAAGCCAATACCTTATACTCGTTCTATTGCTCGGGATGCTGGTTGGCAATGGCGAATACCGCTTCAAAGTAGAACCGGTAATGGCCTGGTTTTTTGTAGTAAATATATGACTGATGAAGAAGCCAAACAGACTCTCTTAGAGAATGTCGAAGGTGAATTGTTAAATGAACCGCGTGTTATCAAATATAAAACAGGCACACGCAGGAAACATTGGAATAAAAACTGTGTAGCTATTGGTTTATCTTCAGGCTTTATTGAACCACTAGAGTCAACCGGCATACATTTATTTCAAAAGGCAATTGTTCGACTAATGCTTATGTTTCCTTCTCAAGGTATTAAGCAAGCTGACGTAGATGAATTTAATACACAAACAAGAGCAGAAGTAGACAACATTAAAGATTTTATTATTCTTCACTATCATCTAACTGACAGGACAGATACACCATTTTGGCGTTATTGTAAAAATATGGATGTCCCTGATACCTTAAAACATCGCATGTCGTTGTTTAAAGAAAGTGGCCAGGTATTTAAAAAAGCAGAAGAGTTATTCGGTGAGGCTTCTTGGGTTCAAGTTATGCTTGGACAAGGCTTAATGCCTAATCAATATCACCCTATTGTTGATTTAATGGAAGATGAAGAGCTAGTCACTTTTTTAAATAATATAAAGTCAGGTGTAAAAAATAAAGTTGATAACTGGCCAGATCATAATGATTTTATACAACATTATTGTAAATCATCGATAGTATAATTTATTTACACGCACTAATATTCGACTATTGCTGGAGGGTCTAATACCCTCCTCATTTTTTAAGCTATTTAATGACATGAATGATGCAAGAAACAGACATTAACATAAACAGTGACCTCTCACTACAGGTAATAACGGTAGGCGTTAATGAAACACCGGTAATCATTATTGATGACTTTCTTGTTAACACCGATGATATTATCAATAATGCCTGCAATGATGCTGAATTCAAAGTGGTTAGTAATACATATTACCCCGGAATAAGAGCCTTCTTACCTAGAAATTATGTAATTAAGGTACTTCAAGCTATTTATCAAGACATTTGTCGTATTTACAAAATCCCTCAATATTTACAATTAAAACCTCAAGAAACTTATTATTCGTTAATAACTAAAGCTGAAACAGAATTACAACTACTACAACGGATGCCACATTTTGACACCAGTCGACCATTTTATTTTGCTGTTTTACATTACCTAAATAACGATAATCACGGCAACACTGGTTTATTTCGCCACAAACCTACCGGGTTAGACAAAATTGAAGATCATAATGTGGAATTCTATTTAGCTTCTGCTCAGCGCTTTATTGATAATAATGGTGAGTCTCCTCAAGAGTACTGTACTCGTACAAATGAGCACTTTGAGTTATATGAACAAATTGAATATAGACCTAATCGATTAGTAATTTACCCCGGCCAATTGCTTCATTCGAGCATTATCTCTCCAGCGAAAGATATTGATCCAAATCCACGTACAGGAAGGCTCACGGCAAATATTTTTATCGAGTTTACCTAATAACGTGCAAACGATAGTCATAATATTAGTATTTTTTTACTCAAACTTATTAGCCGGTACAATTGTCGAATAGCCTACTAATGCAAAAATGCCTATTATCATTATTTATAATGAAGTGATTTTGCTCAAGCGCTTCTTCAATAGGCTTACAATACAGGTGTTTGCTTACCTTCAACAAATGTTGCTTCATCGCCCATTGTTTCACATCCAGCACCGGTAAGTGGTGACACCGAGCATTCATACACTCTGACATAATCTATTTCTAATGATTGTGGAAACACGCTATCATCAATGCCTTTGTCGTTAACCGTTGCAGGCCAATTCCCCCCAACCGCAAGATTTAATAATAAATGAAATTTTTGATCAAAAGGTGCACCACCCTCACCGTCTATCAATAAGCCCTCATCATTCATATATTGGCTATACCAGCCGGTATCACGCTGGGTAGCAAAATGAATATCATCAACATACCAACGGATTTCGCCTGCTTGCCATTCAATGGCGTATTCGTGGAAACCATCGGCAGGGTTGACACCATCAGGTAAGTTAAATCCTTTACCTGAATAAACATTCTCAGGCCAAGCACGCCCATAATGAAGCGTGCCATGTATACGTGACTCTTCTTGCCCTAAGCTAGCACCCACTTCATCTGATTGTGTTTTTAAGTTCACCGCCTCCATAATATCTATTTCACCCGAGCCAGCCCATCCACCATAAGCCCAGTCAGTCGGCAGCATCCAAATGGCTGGCCAGGTGCCTTGTCCTTGCGGTAATTTAGCGCTAATTTCAAAGCGTCCAAAAGTCCAGTCACCTTTGTTTTTGCTACGTAACCGTGCTGATGTATAAGGTAGAGTGCGGGTATTCATAGGATTGTAATTAGTGTCATCGTCATGTGCCGCAGGGCCGGTAAAGTTTTCTTTTAATGCCACTATTTTCAAGATACCTTGTTCAATAAAAGCATTATCTTCTCGGTCGGTATAACATTGCTGCTCTTCATTACCCCCGCCGAAACAATTGACCTCAAAACTCCATTTATTTAAATCAATAGTATTATCAGTAAAGTCATCCTGCCAAATTAACTGCCATTGCTCATTCACTAAAGAGGTAGTTATTGGGTTTTCAGGGTCTGAATCCGGAATTTTGGTGGATGCGTCTTCAACGGGTACAGGTGTCACTACCTCAGGAGTAACTTCTGTCGCTGGTGAAATTGGCATATTAGCGGTCGTTTTGGCAGATTCGCTACCGCAACCAGATAAAAAAATTGAAAAAGCGATTAACCATAATTTAAAATCATACATAAGAAGTAACTCTATTATATCTGTAAGAACCTACCGCCCTATGGTTAACAATAGGGCGGCCTAATTAATGAATAATGAATTAATCACAGCTCATTATCGCTTGTTCAGTACTTTGTGGCATTAAATTTATATCTGCAAAACTTAACGATACTTCCCCTGCAGTAGACAAATTAAATGGTGACATCACTTTAGAAAAATCAGTTCCCGCTTTTTTAAAGCAAGCTAGATCAATTGTTACCTTGTGCCATTCATTTAAACCCCTGTCAATTAATAATGAGGTAATATCAAGAGAACCTTTGCAATCCCCTTCACAACTCATAGCTAAATTAATCGGTGCTACTGGTGTAGTTTCTAAACGCACGCTAAAACTTAATACCGAGTCAGCCTCGATATATGCCCGCAAATCTTCCGGAAAGTTACTAAAGATATTGACACTTGCCAGCTCACTGCCATCAAAGGTTATGGTTCTAGCATCTTCTTGTACCACTTTGTCCATAGTTCTTAAGGTAATAGACCCTAATGACTGCGTATTTGAAGTAACAGGAGACGACTGTTCACCTGATTGCAACGCAACACTCCATGGCTGCTTAATCGCTAATTCAAATATTTTTAAAGTGGCTAACTCATCAGAAGATTTTTTAGAGACTTCACTTAACTGATCAGACAATAGGATCATTTTTTTATTATCTTGCTGCTGATAGGCTAAACCAAAACCATATGGTAATAGTGGTGTATAATCTTCATCAAATCTATTAACGGTAGTTTGGTCTGAGTGTGCAGGCCATGAATAAGAAAGTTTGCCAACAAAGTCATGATTTACACTACCATCGGTTTGACTAAATAAAACATCAGCTATGCCGTTACCTTCTGAACCTGGCAACCATGCGGCAACAAAAGCATCAGACGAATTAAGTTCAGCATTTACCCACAGTGGACGTCCACTAATAAAAACAGAAACAACAGGTATCCCTTGTGCTTTTAAGCGTTTGAGTAAAGCTAAATAGGTTTTATTACCGCGTTGATACTCAAGGTTATCTAAGTCGCCATTACCCTCGGCATAAGGCTCTTCACCAAAAACAACAATAGCAACATCTGGCTTTTCAGTGAACTCACCTATAGGGCTTAATTGTACTTTACCGCCAGCAGCATTAACAACTTGCTCTATACCGTCATAAATCGAAGTACCACCCGGAAAATCAGCGTTAGTGTTACCTGTACCTTGCCAAGTAATACTCCATCCTCCTGACTGCTTACCAATATTGTCAGCGCCATCTCCTGCAACTAATACATTTGCACTCGGCGATAAGGGTAATAAATTAGCGTTATTTTTAAGTAAAACTAAAGATTGACGTACAGCTTGACGAGCGACTAACCGATGTTCAGCCGAGCCAATTAAGTTTGTTTTACCAGATAAGAGACGATTTTCTGGACTTGGTTTAGTGAATAAACCTGCTCTTATTTTTACTCTTAATATACGGCTAACCGCATCATCTATTCTTGATAAGCTAATCTCACCATTGTTAACTTGTTTAATGGTATTTTCATATAGCGGCTTCCAAGCAGCAGTTGGTACCATGTATATGTCTAAGCCAGCATTTATTGCTTGTGGACAGCTTTCATTAGTACAACCTTTAACTTGTCCATGTCCATTCCAATCACCAACGATAAACCCGTCAAAGCCCATTCGGTTTTTCAGTACATCTGTCATTAAATATTTATTGCCATGGAGTTTATCACCATGCCAACTATTAAATGACGCCATTACTGATTGCGCACCCGCAGTTAAACCACCAACATAACCTTGCGCATGAAGTTTATACAGATCACTCTCACTGGTTAAATTATCTCCTTGATCGTCACCACCTTCAGTACCACCATCACCAATAAAATGTTTAACGGTACTGATAACACGAGTATCGCCTAAAAAGTCATTATCTACAGAGCCTTGAAGCCCTTTTACAATGGCCGCTGAATATGCTTTTACTATTTCAGGATCTTCAGAGTAACCTTCATAGGTTCTTCCCCAGCGATCATCACGAACTACAGCTACAGTAGGTGCAAACACCCAATCTATGCCAGTTACCATGACTTCTTTAGCTGTTATCTCTGCTATTTTTTCTATTAAACCAGGGTTATTAGTCGCCCCTAAACCAATGTTATGGGGAAATAATGTCGCCCCAATTACATTATTATGACCGTGCACCGCATCCGTCCCCCACATGGTTGGAATAGTGGAACCATCTATCGAATCATCAACAGAGGCTTGATACAGACTTTCTGCTAATTTTATCCAATCAGCAGGTGTGGCATGTTTATTATTATCAGGGAAAGCACCACCACCATTTAAATATGAGCCAAAACCATATCTACGCATATCTTCAACAGTAATGTCTCGGATTTCAGGTTGGATCATCTGTGCAACTTTCTGCTCTAACGTCATAGTCGCTAGAATTTTAGCGACTTTAGTTTCAACTTTACTGTCTTTTTTAACTTCAATATCAAGTACCGGCCAAATGGTTATATTGTTTTCGCTATAAGGGGCAACATCAACCTGAGCTATATCCGAATTAGAGTTAGAGTTGGCGTTATCAGTACAAGCAAAAAGTGACATGGCAACAGCAATCCCCATAAAGGGTTTAGCAACGCTTTTAATTGAATTTATTTGAATAGACATAACAATATTTATACCTTTACTGATACAGGTTTACTACCTGACAAGCCATAATAAGCAATGAATACATAGCAAATGATGGGTAAGAAAAATGAGTTTTGTAGACCAATACTGTCGGCTAAAACACCTTGGATAAGTGGTAAAATAGCACCACCAACAATCGCTAAACATAAAATACCTGAGCCTTGGCTAGTATGCTGACCTAATCCATTAATAGCCAAGCTAAAAATGGTAGGGAACATAATTGAATTGAATAAGCCTACTAACAAAATTGACCACATAGCCAATTGTCCCGATGCAAAGATAGTAATAACAATCAAGACTATTGCAAGACCAGCGCTAAAAGCTAATACCTTACCCGCTGCTAATTTTTGCATAACAGCAGCACCAATGAATCGACCTACCATCGCTCCGCCCCAATAATAGGCAATATATTTTGCGGCTTGAGATTCTTCTAGACCAGCAATGTTGGGATCATTGAAAAAACTAACCAAAAAACTACCAATAGAAACTTCTGCGCCAACATAGACAAAAATACCAATGGCACCTAAAACTAAATGACGATATTGCCAAGCACTACCATTTATCTGTTTTATATCAGTTGACTCTTTTCTATGCTCAACAACAGGTAGTTTTATATAAGAAAAAATAGCAGCAAGTAATAACAATAAACCAGCGAGTAATACATACGGTATTTGAACAGACTCAGCTTGTTGAGTGGCTGACATCGATTCTGTGACTTGATCTAAGATCAAATAAGCACCAAAAAATGGTGCAACAGTTGTTCCAAGTGAATTAAATGCTTGTGTCATGTTTAAGCGAGAAGAAGCTGTTTTAGCATTTCCTAAAATACTAACGTAAGGGTTAGCAGACACTTGTAATACCGTAATACCACTGGCCAATATAAACAGCGCCATTAGAAAAACAGGATAGCTGTGCATTGATGCTGCGGGATAAAAAGCAAAACAACCCAATGCGGCAACAATTAAGCCTAATACGATTCCTTTTTGAAAACCTAATTTTTTAACTATTTTTCCCGCAGGAATAGAAACAATAAAATAGGCACCAAAAAAACAAAACTGTACCAGCATTGCTTGGCTATAAGATAAATTAAAAATACCTTTCAAATGAGGAATTAAAATATCATTTAAGCAGGTAATGAATCCCCACATAAAAAAGAGTGATGTCAATGATGTAAGTGCAAAGGTATAATTTTTGTTTTCAGCGTTTAACGAAAACGTACTTACATTTGCTTGAATCGGGGTACCAGCCATATTTTTCTCCTAACAAGTCAGAACAACAGGACATTGCTGTTGTTATTTTTATAATTTTTCCACGTTTATATACCTAGGTATAATTATTTAAGTAGCCACCCAGAACTGGAAGCGCTTTCATTCTGAATGCCATCAAAGGAAAAAGCAACTAATATTTAAACTAATCGGTAGCGCTTCCAAATTGTAAGTTCTGTGTATATATTAGAACAGTGATATCTATAGGCTTAGTACTCTAGTTTAACAAAGACATTTTATGCTAAAGTGACTTAATGAAGTAATAAATGAATTTATAAAGGAATAAAATGGCGACTATTTACGAAGTTTCCGCATTAGCGGGAGTTTCATTATCATCTGTATCACGTGTACTGAATGATCATGAACATGTTAGTAAAAAAACTAAACAGAAAGTAGTCGCGGCAATGAACGAATTGGATTATAGACCAAATACGATTGCCCGCTCATTGGCTTCTAATTGCTCAAACAGTGTAGGTGTTTTAGTTTCGGAACTTCATGGTCCTTTTTTCGGCGCTATGTTAAGCACCATTGAATTAGAGTTAAGAAATGCAGGTAAACACGCGGTAATTACTGCTGGTCATAGTGATGAAGAAAGTGAAAAGAAAGGGTTGGATTTTTTAATTGATCGTAATTGTGACGCACTTATTTTACATGTTGATGCCATTTCAGATGAGTATTTAATTAAATTAAGTAAAGGTAAAACTCCCTTTGTTATCTTAAACCGTTATATTTCAGAAATTAAAGATAATTGCTTTTATTTAAATAATGAACTTGGTGGTTATTTAGCAGCAAAACATTTGATTGAACAAGGCCATAAAGACATTGCCTACATTTCTGGACCTACAACAAAACAAGACACAGCTGAACGCTTAGTTGGCCATAAGAAAGCACTAACGGAAGCTCATATCTCTTTTAAAGAAAATTTAATCTATGAGGGTGATTATTTAACAGAAAGTGGTCGAGATGGCTTCAATTCTCTGATCAAGAATAAAGCCACGTTTACCGCTGTTATTTGTTCAAATGATGAGATGGCATCAGGGGCCATGCGAGGAGCAAGAGATCACAAGTTATTGATTCCCGAACAATGTTCATTTATAGGCTTCGATAATGCTTTTTTCACTGAGTACCTCTACCCTCAATTAACGACCATTAATTTTCCAGTCAATGACATGGCTAAAATGTCTACCCTCTGGATCCTCCAAAATGTATATAAACAAAAAGAAATAAAAATCACAAATATATTTACTCCTAAACTCATTGAACGAAAATCTGTCCTACAAAAATAAAATGAGTTCCAATGATTGCCTGCCCTAAATTTACCTGGTTATTGTCAGCTCATTAATGTTTCATCATCAAAAATTTTCTTCAAAAAAATATGGAGAAAAACTTGTTTGAATAAAATATAACCAAACAGTTAGGCTGCCCCTTTCAATGACTACTTTTTTCATAAAATATAAATAATTACCTAATGCGGTATTAAAAATTAAATTTAGTTATATCACCTAAAGAAACCAGTGCTAGAATGCGCAACTATAAAAATTAATGGGATGAGTTATGAAATATGTTGTTTTGGTCATAATTGCGTTAGCAGTATTCTTTTACTCGAGAAGCTCTAATAATAAAAGTGCTGCGGCTGCGATTGAAAATGTTGCTATAGGTCAAACTTTTTTAACACAAAATAAAGCGGTAGAAGATGTTGTTGAAACGGATTCGGGATTGCAATATCAAGTATTACAACGAGGCAAAGGAACTGAACATCCATCTGCCAGTTCAAAAGTAACAGTGCATTATCATGGTACTTTATTAGATGGTACTGTATTTGATAGCTCAGTAGATCGCGATACTCCTATCAGCTTTGGCTTAAATCAAGTAATAAGTGGTTGGACTGAAGGGGTTCAGTTAATGGTTGTTGGTGATAAATTTAAATTTTTTATTCCTTCAACATTAGGCTATGGCGATAAAGCCGCTGGAAAAATAGCACCGGGTTCATTACTTATTTTTGAAGTAACACTATTGGAAATACAATAGTTCAATAAATATTGATGTCGCACGTGTATTAAGGTGAGAGTGATTTGAATACGTTATGATAATCCATAGTAACATTTATTAAAGATAACTATGAGTATTGAAAATAACTATGACTATTAAGGATAACTATGAAAATTTGGGTTGATGCCGATTCTTGCCCTGTTGTAATAAAAGAGATTTTATTTAAAGCAGCTGAACGTACAAAAATAACAACAACCTTAGTGGCAAATCATCATATTCGAATACCCCCATCAAAAGTTATTCACTTTATGCAAGTGAATTCAGGTTTTGATATTGCTGATGATGAAATAGTAAAACGCGTGGAAAAAAATGATCTAGTTATAACCTCAGATATTCCACTTGCCGATGAAGTGATAACGAAGTCAGGTATCGTGTTAAGTTCAAGAGGTGAGTTATTTACCAAAGAAAATATAAAGTCTCGACTCAATATTCGAGACTTTATGGACACCATGCGCGCTAGCGGAGTGCAGACTGGTGGGCCACCACCGTTAAACCAAGGTGATAGACAAGCATTTGCCAACCACTTAGACACTATTTTAATGCGCTATCAAAAGTCACAGATTACATAGCTATTATTCTATACTATCTATTTAGCAGGGTATTATATTTTATTAAGGTAATTTTACGGACTCACTAGATTTCGGTTGTTTCAATATAAGCGCTTTAATTTCTCTTAACTCGTGTTCCAATTTTTCAATTTGAGCACGACTTGCGGGCTCTCCCCCTTCATTACTTTCACCATGTTGTTCTGCACGGAAGTTCTCATGCTCTTTACTCATGATTTCAAGTACAGTGCCCACCATCATATTTAAAAAAACAAAAGCGGTTAAAAAGATAAAACTTAGATAATAAATCCAGCTCAAAGGGTGAACTGCCATGGTTTCATACATTACGTCAGTCCAATCTTCAAATGTTGCCACCCTAAACAAGGTTAACATCGAGATTGATACATCCCCCCACAGCACTTCATTGATTTGATGAAAGAACATGCTTCCTATCGCTGCATATATATAAAAAATAACGAACATTAATAACGCAATATAGCCCATGCGCGGGATAGCTTTAAGCAGTGCATTAATTAACAAACGTAATTCAGGCACCATAGACACTAACCTTAATACTCTAAACACGCGGAGTAATCGTGCTAACAGAACACCAGAACCGCCGGTAGGAATCAAACTACCAATAACAATTACCGTGTCAAAAATATTCCAACCATTATGGAAAAATTTCTTTTTCTTGGGGGAAGCTAGATAGCGAATAACAATTTCTATCACAAAAAAAATGGTGATTGCCAAGTCTAGTAGCGCTAATACGGCAACAAAATGAGTGGGTAAATCATGCGTTTTCACACCAATTAATAACGCAGATAATAAAATGACGGCAATAATAATGCCTTGAAAAATTTTACTTGAATCAATTTTTTTTAGACGACGCTGCGCACGAAAAACAAAGCTAGCCATATTATCTATTTGCACCTACAGCTGAATCACTAACAAACGGGTTATTACGGCGCTCTTGACCAAACGTACTCATAGGCCCATGACCCGGAATAAAACGAACATCATCACCCAGAGGGAAAATATTATTGCGAATAGAATTGATTAATGTTGCATGGTCACCACGAGGAAAATCCGTTCTTCCAATTGAACCTTTAAATAAAACATCTCCTACTTGGGCTAATTTAGATTCTCGATGGAAAAAAACCACATGGCCCGGTGTATGTCCTGGACAAAAATAGACTTCTAAAGTGATATTGCCAAAACTAACCGTATCACCTTGATTTAAAAATCGGTCAGGTGTAAAGGGTTCTGCCTCATGAAAACCAAAACGCTGTTTTTGATCTTCAATCCTATCTATCCAGAATTGATCTTCTTTATGGGGCCCTTCAATTTCAACACTATAATTTTTTGCCAAAGTATTTGTTGCGCCAGCATGATCAATATGAGCATGAGTAAGAAGCACTTTAGCTAAGGTTAGTTTATGTTTATCAATGGCAGCAATCACTTTATCCAGATCTCCTCCGGGATCAACTACCGCAGCTTGCATCGTTTCATCGCACCAAAATAAAGTACAATTTTGTTGGAAAGGCGTAACGGGAATAATTTGATGTTGCAGCATAAGAAACTCTTTAAAAAAGGCCGAAAAAATTTTGACTATAATAACATAAATAACCGAGCTTAAATCACCCTTAATGTGTAACAAAAATGAATGATTAATACTTCTTCTCTCAGCTTTACTCTGGCAACTTTACTCGGTAAGCTCACAAACTATAAAATTTACCCTAATAATTATAAGCACTATGTCATCATCCCCTACTATCCGTGACTCATTTCATTCTCGACTTGGTTTTATTTTAGCTGCTGCTGGCTCTGCCATTGGTTTAGGCAATATTTGGGGATTTCCAACCCAAGCAGCTAATAACGGTGGTGGCGCCTTTTTATTCGTCTACCTTATTGTAACGATATTACTTGCAGTGCCAGCACTTTATGCTGAGGTTTATATTGGTAATCAAGCGCAAAAAAACCCGGTAAGTGCGTTAATGCAAGCATGTGGTGAGCGTTTTAAAAAGACAGGCCGCAACGCCGGCATCATTGGTTTAGTTGGCGCTATGATGATGCTTAGTTTTTACACTATTGTTGCTGGTTGGATGTTAGCTCATGCGTTAAGCGCGTTAACTGAGCTATTTGGCTTTATTGATTTAGCCAATTGGCTGTCAACTGCAAGCACTCTACGTAATATTATTTTTACCCCTATTTTTATTTTATTAGGTGCCTTTATTATTCATCAAGGTGTTCATGCGGGGATCGAGCGTTGGTCTGGACGATTAATGCCCCTATTATTATTAATGTTAATAGGTTTAGTTATTTATATTTTGCAACAAGATGGCGCACAAGAAGGTGTTGCCCTTTACTTAATTCCAGATTTTAGACAAGTATTAGAACCAAAATTAATTATTTCAGCGATGGGGCAAGCCTTTTTCTCTCTTTCTATTGGTGTGGGCGGTATGATGGTTTATGGCTCATATATGAAAAAAGGACAAGACATTGGTAAACTTGTATTGTCTATTGCCGCACTGGATACTTTTATTGCCTTCCTAGCTGGCTTATTGATCATACCCGCTTTATTTGTTGCTCAACATGCAGGACAAGAAGTATTTAGAGACGGTAATTTAATTGGTGAAGGCCAACTGATTTTCCAAATTTTACCATCACTATTTGCTTCTATGGGATCGGTGGGTTTAATCGTCTCTTTTAGTTTTTTTACGTTATTATCTATTGCGGCACTCACCTCTACCATTTCATCAACCGAAGTTCCTGTATCTTATTTGGTTGAGGATAAGAATATCAATCGCAAACGGGCAACTTGGTTAGTCTCTGCCATCGTGTTAATCACCAGTATGACCTTAGTGGCATTTTTTGATGTGTTATTTGGTTTAGTGATTCAGTTACTCACCACTATTTTACAACCCTTAATGTCACTGTTTTATTTCATTGTAGTGGGTTGGATTTGGCAACGGGGAAATCAACTTACGGATATAGCAACACTAAAAAGGAATGCTAAATTAAAGGCTTTTGGATTTTATTTACGTTATTTTTGCCCTGTGTTGCTGATCATTGTTTTTATTAATGTGGCCTTTTAATGTTGTTAAAATTAAAGGCTTATAATAAGTGAATATTGGGCATTAACTAACATTAGAAATAGCTTTATCTGCAGCCGCTTCTTCTTTTAGTTCAACTTGCTCTATTTTTTCAAAACGACTGGAGATTTTATCCGCCGAGGTATGGATTTGTTTCACATCCACTGCCGCTTGATCTATATGTTTAGCTAGACTAGCAAAACGCCCTTTAAATCGATTAAAATCTTGCGCTAAATCAGATAAATGTGCTTGAATAATATGTATTTGTTTACGAGTCGCTTCATCTTTTAATACCGATCGCGCTGTCGTTAAAATAGCCATTAAGGTGGTAGGCGACGCTAGCCAAACTCGTTTTTTATTAGCAAAGTCTACCAAATCACTTTGATGGCCATGAATTTCAGCAAAAATAGCTTCTGCGGGAATAAACATGATCGCGCCATCAGCCGTTTCATTATCAATCAAATATTTGTCACTAATATCATTAATATGTTTTTTAATATCAATTTTAAACTGACGTTGTGCCGATTTTCTATCAGAATCAGCTTGTTCAAAGTCCATCATTTTACGATAGTTTTCTAATGGAAACTTAGAATCAACCACCACGTTACCCGTTGGTTGTGGCAAAAATAAGACGCAATCTGCAATTTTACCATTTGATAACGTATGTTGTAGTTTAAAGCTTTGCTCCGGTAAAACATTACGGATCAAGGAGCTTAATTGAACTTCACCAAAGGCGCCACGAGAGCGTTTATCATTTAATACTTCTTGTAGGCTGACTACATTAGTTGATAATTCGGTGATCTTTTTTTGCGCGTCGTCAATTAATGCTAATCGCTGTAAAATATCGCTAAAGGTCTTAGTGGTTTTTTCAAAGCCTTCTGCTAAACGTTTTTCTACCTGGCCGCTAATTTCTTGCAAGCGTTTATCTGTCGCTTGGGTAAGTACATCAATGCGCTTAGTCATTTGCTCACTACTTTGCATTAACGACTTACTTAGCTCTTCTCTATTTGCTTGCGTTGTTTTATTGAGATGATTAATTAACTGCTCAAGTGTTTTGTTTTGATTATGACTTAGGTTGTGGTTAAGTTGCTCTTTCTGGCTACTCAACTCTCTTAATAACTTAAGTCGTAAATCAGCCATTTTTTGCTCAAAAACGCTAGCGAGTTGTAATTGTTGCTTATCAAAGCATTGTGCTAATATATTATTTTGTGAACTTGAACAAAGCTCAATGGTTGATTGTAATTTAGTTATCTGTGTACTTTGTCTCACAACAAATAACAGTACTAATAATAAAACCAGTAATGAACAGATGAGAAAAACCACTAAAAATTCAGGTTGTTGTAAAGACAATATCATATAAGCAAACCAAAACACTGTAAATAATACCAGTCATTTAATCATGATTTTTCATTTACAACCAGCTATTTTCATCACCATCTTACACCTGACAAGTACTTACCTGAGGTTATTTAGAGAAAATAGCTAATCAAAGGTCATTTCGAAGTATTTTCTCTGTCTCACCGTAGGTAATGCTTAGGGGATTACCGAGTTTAATGAAGCTTTCGTCGTCAAGCATTAGTAAAGAATATAGACTCATTGTCATATAATCAATAATGGGATTGCATATTATCACGTCACCCTTAAAATGGGTTTTGCAATTGAAAACAGCTAGGTGTTTTTATTAACAACTATTAATGATAAAATAAATCTCTTATTACCCAAGCGATTTATTGTCGCTATATTATGTATTTGTAGAGAAAAACATGAAAACCCATTTCGATGAATTATTAGACTTTCCCACCGTATTAAACTTTAAGGTAATGGGTGTCGCCTGCGATGAACTACCTGATTTGATTATTGCTGAAATACAAAAGCATACCCCTGGCGATTACGTGCCAAAATTGCGCCCTAGTTCTAAAGGTAATTATATTGCGGTGTCAGTCGCGGTCACTGTCACTAGCAAAGAGCACATTGAAAAAATTTATGAAACAATCAATACTATTGAACAAGTGCGTTACGTTTTATAATTGTTAGACGGTAAATTCAGCTATATTTCTCAAAAAATTAATAAGGTTTTCTCGTGAACAGCGCATTGATAATTCGACAACTATCGATCATGAACTACAGTACAGTTTGGCATGCTATGCAAAACTTTACTGATAATCGCGATGATAAAACCTGTGATGAACTGTGGTTAGTTGAACACCCTCCCGTTTTTACCCAAGGGCAAGCAGGTAAAGAAGAACATTTATTAATGCCTGGCGATATTGAAGTGGTAAAAGTTGATAGAGGCGGCCAAGTAACCTATCACGGTCCCGGACAGCAAGTGATCTATTTTATGATTAACTTACGCCGACGAAAAATAGGCATTAGACAACTAGTTACCTTGATTGAAAATAGCATTGTTGCCGCACTCAAAGATTATGGTATTAACGCGTACCCAAAACCCGATGCGCCAGGTGTTTATGTTGATGAAAAAAAAGTGGCCTCTCTAGGTTTAAGAGTAAGAAAAGGCTGCTCTTTTCATGGTTTAGCCCTCAATGTCAACATGGATTTATCACCTTTTCTGCGGATCAATCCGTGTGGTTATGCTGGCCTTGAAATGGTACAAACCTGCGATTTGAAAGGACCACAAAATATAGAAAGCGCAGGCAATGCCCTAGTAAAACATTTAATTGACTTGTTTGATTCCACAAACGTTGAATATCAAACAGGATTACCTCAAAGCGATCTAAACGCACTTAAGCAAGAGCAAGAAAATGCCAAATAATGACGTTATCATAACAAATGCCGCAGCTAATACTGCGATAAAATCAACCAAAGTAGTCCCTGGCACTAAGCTACGTGACGCCGACAAAATGGCTCATATTCCAATTAAAGTGGTTACCTCTACTCGTGAAAGCATGTTACGCAAGCCAAGTTGGTTACGCATAAAGCTGCCTCGTAGTAGTGAACGTGTCGACAAAATCAAGGCTAACTTACGTAAACATGGTTTGCACTCTGTTTGTGAAGAAGCGTCTTGCCCTAACTTATCTGAATGTTTTAATCACGGTACCGCTACCTTTATGATTTTAGGTGATATTTGTACTCGCCGTTGCCCATTTTGTGATGTCGGTCATGGCCGTCCATTAGCTGTAGACAAAGATGAACCACGAAAACTCGCCTTAAGCCTAAAAGGTATGCCATTAAGCTATGTCGTTATCACCTCCGTTGACCGTGATGACTTACGTGATGGTGGTGCACAACAGTTTGCTGATTGTGTTAGAGAAATTAATGAGCAGGCGCCCGGTACTAAAGTAGAAATTTTAGTCCCTGATTTTCGTGGCCGTATGGACAGAGCGCTAGAAATATTAAATCAGCATCCTCCTCATGTATTTAATCATAATCTAGAAACTTCGCCACGCTTATATACCAAAGCACGTCCCGGTGCTAACTATCAATGGTCTTTAGATTTATTGAAAAAATTTGGTGAAGCAAACCCAACGGTTACTACTAAATCAGGCATCATGGTGGGCTTAGGTGAAACGAATGAAGAAATTCTACAAGTGATGCGTGATTTACGTAGTCATGGTGTAACGATGCTTACAATCGGGCAATACTTACAACCCAGTAAAGATCACTTACCCGTAGAGCGTTATGTTCACCCTGATGATTTTGAAATGTTCCAAGAAGAAGCGGTAAAAATGGGCTTTGAACATGCAGCATGTGGGCCATTAGTTCGTTCTTCATATCATGCTGATAAACAAGCAGCTGGCGAAGAAGTTAAGTAAATTAATCAACTAACACAGTGAGTACACAATAGATTTTATTTGTATTGTGTACTCATGTTAACAAGCACTCTCATGCCTTGTTGAATACATTTAATTAATTGAATGGCTATACATACCCTAAGCTTTCTTTTCAGACAACAGCAAGCTACTCACTAAATTCAAGTATTTCACCACTATTAGTATTAATAAATCCCCTCTATATTTTCAAAGACGCTGTTAAAAAATTGAACACACCGCGATAAAAAAGAGTTAAGCTGCGGGAGTTCTAAAAAGCAAAATTCAAACAATTCATTGATATAAAATGCTAGCAATTAACCTCTCGCAATATCAGTGATTTCGCTAAGGCTAACATTTATTAAATAATTTGCTTTACCGGTTAGCGCTGTCATTATAACTTATGTTAGTAAAATAAAGGTTGAACCATTTATGTCTGAGAAAATAATTAAATTTGAATTTGAAAAGCACAATAAAAACAGTATTCGATATAAAGAAGTACCTGAAAACGGTATGCCACCTGTTTTAGGATCTATCTACGTGCAAAAATGGTTTGCCGGTGATAATAAAAATATTGAAGTGACAATTAAGACAACAGGCTAAGGCTAAAATGAAATGAACCAAACTAAAAATAATAGCTATTCTATTGCTCAATTAGGCAATGCGGTATTAAGGCTTAAAGCAAGTGAGGTTAACAATATACTTACCGATGAATGCCAACAATTAATTAATCAAATGATGTTGGCCGTTTCAGAAGCCGGTGGTGTGGGTATTGCCGCACCACAGATTCATCACAGCGTGCGTATTTTTATTATGTGCTCTAAACCCAATCCTCGTTATCCCGACGCGCCATTAATGGTACCAACAGCGATAATTAATCCTGAAATATTGCATTATTCTAGTCATAAGGAAAAAGACTGGGAAGGTTGTTTAAGTGTACCTAGTATGCGCGGGTTAGTCCCAAGACATACTCATATTACTGTACGTTATTTTGATCAACAAGGTAGTGTGCAGCAAAAAGAATTAACGGGGTTTATTGCCCGTATTTTCCAACATGAATTAGACCACTTGAACGGGTTAACTTTTATTGACCAGTTAGAGTCGACTAAAGATTTGATCAGTGAAGTTGAGTGGTATAAGCAGTTTGCTATCTAAACATAACTAGGTATGTACTATTTTATTGAGCAATCCTGAGAAAACGGAATGATTTTTAGTCGAAGGGGACATTATACTCCCTATATTCACTTATTTTTCAGTATTAATCACTTAATAATACCTATTTTAATGATTTTTCTAGGCACTGCTTTTAATTTTGATTAAACTAATGAAAATTTAAGAAATCAACATTAAAAGCAGTGCTGTTATGGAAAAACATCAAGAATTATTAATTTCATTAAGGAAAGTGATCAGGGCGATAGATTTACATTCGAAACACCTGAGCAAAACATCCGGTTTAACTGGTCCACAATTATTGATCATGTTAGAAGTAGACAAAGCTTCTGGCGTGAATTCAAGTCAAATCGCTAAAAATGTTAATTTAAGTGCTGCTACCGTGACAAATATTATTGATCGGCTAGAAAACAAAAATCTGATTACCCGAGTACGTAATACTAAAGACAAACGCAAAGTAGGTCTGTTTTTAACAGAAAATGGCCAAGCCATTTTGCTTAAAGCCCCACAACCCCTGCAAGAACATTTTATTAAAAACTTTTCTAATTTGGCTCAATGGGAGCAATCCCAACTACTCTATTCAATTGAACGGCTCGCAGACATGATGAATGCTAATGAAATAGATGCTGCGCCACTATTAGAACTAAATGCACTGAGCGCCAGTAGTATCAATAAAACTGACGCGCCTAGTCATTAACGTAATAAATGTAAAAAGTGCAGATGCTTGTGGTATTGATCGATAATATTATTGATCACCTCAGTTTTAGACCAGCCCATAATGTCATAATCCTGCCCACCTTCAACCAAATGCACTTCTGCTCGATAGTAACTTTGTTCATCTTCATCAGCATCAGTTACAAAATCAGGTTGTGAATACTTTCTCGCCAGTACCCGATAAATAAACTCTTGCTCTTCACCATGGTCAACAATAAAACTTAATCCATCTCTATCAGAAATTTCAACATTGATTTGATTTTCCTGTAGCTCTTTCGCCACTAAATTAAAAGCGGGTACAATAGTCTGACTAATGAATTTATTAACATTGACCTTGTTGGGAAAATCAACAATATTGCTTAATCGCATTTGCCAACTATCATTATTTTCATTGCTTGAATGTGGTATTGCTGTAATCAACTGGCTCTCTTGCTTAAAGCCTTCAACCCTTAACGCTTTGATTAAGCCCATAATAGCGAGTAATAAAACAATAGTAAAAGGTAAAGCACTCGCGATAGTCATTGTTTGAAGTGCATTAAGACCTCCTGACAACGATAGCAAAGCAGCAACGATACCAATACCCAGAGCCCAATAAACACGCTGCCATAACGGAGTGTCATTTCTACCGTGAGAACAAAGCATATCAACCACCATAGCCCCAGAATCACATGATGTGACAAAAAATATCACTATCATTAAGACGCTAAAAGCGGAAAGTAAGGTACTTAGCGGAAAATTTTCAAGAAAAACAAATAAAGCCACTGATGAGTCTTGACTTACCATCTCTCCCAGAGAAACGACTCCTTGGTTATGAACTAAATCAATGGCACTATTACCAAATATAGTCATCCAAAATAAGGTAAATACGGTTGGTATTAACATTACCCCTATAATAAATTCTCGAATAGTGCGACCACGGGATATTCTAGCAATAAACAGACCAACAAAAGGCGCCCAAGCAAGCCACCAGCCCCAATAAAATATTGTCCAACCGCCTATCCAATCTGTCTTTTTATAAGCAAATAAATTAAAGGTGTTATGCACTATATCGGCTAAATAATCACCGACATTTTGTAAATAGGCTTGCATTAAAAATACTGTTGGGCCCAGGACAAAAATCAGTATTAACAAGATGACAGCTAACAACATATTGGTTTCTGAGAGGATTTTAATGCCTTTATCTAACCCTGTCGCAACTGAAATCACGGCAAGTCCGGTTATCACGCACATAATAATTATTTGATTCGTAGTAGATACATCGAGCCCAAACAAATAGCTAAAACCTGCATTCACCTGTGTTGCACCTAACCCAAGTGAGGTTGCGACACCAAATACAGTACTAACTACAGCGAATATATCAACTAAATGCCCAGGCCATTTGTAAATTTTGTCGCCAATCAAAGGGTATAAAGCAGAACGTAACGTCAAAGGTAAATTGTGACGATAACTAAAGTACGCTAGCACTAACGCAACAATGGCATAGATAGCCCAAGCATGCAGACCCCAATGAAAGAAAGTCATCTTCATGGCTTCTTTGACTGCTTCAACAGTGCCCGTTTCCGCCGTAGGAGGAGATAAATAGTGCATCAATGGCTCAGCAACACCAAAGAACATTAAACCAATCCCCATGCCTGCAGCAAATAGCATAGAAAGCCATGTGACGAGTGAATAATCAGGTGTTGAATGATCAGGTCCTAAACGAATATCACCGTAGCGTGATACCCCTAAAAAGATAACAAAAAAGAAAATGAATGCCACAGTGAGTACATAAAACCAACTGCCATTGTCAACAATACCGGTCTGAATTAGAGTAAAAAAACTTTGCGCTTGTTTAGGTAGTGCTACTGTATAGAGTAAAAGCGAAATGATAATAGACGAGGCACCAACAAATACGTTTTTATTTAGTTGACTCTTATTAGATGCGGACAATATTTTCCCCTACGTTTAATTTGTGTTGATATTATATCGGCTTAATTTATGTTGTAAACAATAGTGCGTAACATAACCTTGAAATAGGCTTTAAAAATGTTAAGTACTTGCAATAAAAGAGCTCTTTAAACCCTCTCCCTTTTTTGTTAAGCTGTGCATCAAATTAAATATAGTTAGAACTCTAACTATTAGAACTATAACTATTAGAACTATAACTATTAGAACTATATTTAATCTAAACATAATAAAAACTCCAAGGGATAATAAATATGAAATTAACTAAGCTGCATTGTGCAGTGTTAACAGCGCTAGCTGCATCAGGCTCTCTCTATGCTGAGGAAGCAAAAAAGCAAACAAAAGCACAGATTGAAATCATTGAAGTTACGGCGACTAAACGTGCTGAATCTATTCAAGAAGTGCCCGTTACTGTCACCGCATTAACAGGTGATAGCTTAGAAAAGCTTGGTGTTTCTAATTTTGACCAATATGTAGAATTTTTACCTAACGTAGTTTTTCAGGGCACAGGCCCTGGGCAAAATGAAATATATATTCGTGGTGCGGCGACAACACAAACCAGTATTGCTGTTTCATCTGTGCAAGCATTACAACCTTCTGTTGCCTTTTATTTAGATGAACAACCTGTTTCGATGCAAGGACGTAACTTAGATATTTATGCTACGGACATTGAACGTATAGAAGTATTACCTGGGCCACAAGGTACACTTTTTGGTGCTAGCTCTCAATCAGGTACCGTTCGCTTAATTACTAACAAACCCACCCATGATGGTTTTGCTGCAGGTTTTGATACCAGCACCAGTACCACAAAAGGTGGCGATTTAAGTAATTCGGTTGAAGCGTATTTTAATATGTCATTAACAGATTCACTTGCCGTACGCGTTACCGCTTACAACGATCACCAAGGTGGTTGGATAGATAATATACTCAATGTACCTGGTGAAGGGGGTTATATAGGCAGCGCTATCGTTATTGATAGAGTATCTGCTAGTTGGGGTGCATTAGCAAACCCTGCAAATACACCTACAACCTCGCCGCAAAATGATGCTTTGGTTGAAGAAAACTTTAACACCGCAAATTATGCCGGTGCACGTTTTGGCTTATCCTATCTAATTAATGATGAGTGGAACCTGTTAGTTCAACATACTCAACAGTCGCTTGATACTGAAGGAGTGTTTGCTTATGATCCAAACCTTGAAGGCGAGACCTCAACTAACCGTTTTACACCAGAAAACAATAATGATGATTTTGGTTTAACTACTTGGACATTAGCAGGCCGACTTGAACACCTTGACATTGTTTACACTGGTGGTTACCTAGACAGAGATATCAATTCAACCATTGATTACACCGGCTATACTAATGGCGGTTTATTTTCTACTTATTATGTTTGTAATTATGCAGCTGCAGCGGATGTACAAGTATGTCTTGACCCGACTAAGTTTTATAAAGAAGCCACCAATACTTCGCGTATCACTCATGAATTACGTATGAACACTTCGGCTGAAAACCGCTGGCGTGTTACTGCGGGTGTTTTTTATGACTCGCAAGAAGTAGCAACGGTTGGCCAATTTAAAATTGCCAATACAGAGCTTTACCCTGATTTAGCAAAAATGCTTCCAGGAACTGATGGTATTAATAGTAATGGCGGACCTTTTTCTTCTGAAGTCAGTTTCATTAATGATGTTACCCATACCATAGATCAAATCGCCGTATTTGGTCAGTTAGAATTCGATATAACTGACACAGTTACCGCCAGTTTTGGTGCCCGATGGTATCAAATTGATGACATGTATAAAGGTTCTACTTCAACGGTAGATGTTAGTGGTCGATTACAAGCGTTTGGTGATGGTAGTGTTGAATCGTTAACTGAGTTTTTTGGTGCAACAGAAGCTGCAGCAATTCAAGACGCTATTGCCAGTGGCCAATTAGAGACGAGCTTACTTGATAGCGACGGTACGTTAACGGTTGATGATACAATTATCAAAGCATCACTTGACTGGAAAGTATCTGATAATATTATGCTATTTACTTCCTATTCAGAAGGCTTTAGACCACCGGTAACTAACCGAGTAGGTGGTGGTTTGGCAGATACTGCTTCTGAACCAGGTGCTTTTGAAAATTACCGCATCCCGGTATATTCAACAACCGATAGTTTAGATAATATTGAAATTGGTTTTAAATCAACCTTATTTGATCAAAGCTTACGCTTTAACGCTACTGCTTATTATTCAAAAATATCTGATTTACAAACATCACGGTTTGATCCAGCCAATATCAGTTTCTTAGTGTTTACCGATAACGTCGGTGAAGCAAAAATTAAAGGGATTGACGGTGACTTTACTTGGGTAGCAACCGATAATTTAATAATCTCTGGTGCCTTTAGTTTTATTGATAGTGAGCTAACGTCAATTAATGACCAGCTAATTGGTATTGCACCAACAGTTGGTAGTCGTTTACCCTATTCAGCCGAGTTCTCAGGTAACTTACAAGCCCAGTATTTCTTCCTTATTGCTAAAGATATGACCGGTTATATTAACGGATCTATAAGTTATACCGGCGAGAGACTTGCTGGTATGGTGATGGATGCTTATGTAACAGAAGATTCCACTCAGTTAATTTATGGTACCGGCTCAGGCTTAAGCATAGAAAAAGAAGCCGCTGTATATTCTGGTGTAGGTTATCAAGACAGTAATGGTGAAACATTCGAAGGGGGTCGTTATATACAAGATAGCTACGTATTAGCTAACTTAAGCGTTGGCGTAACTAACGACGAATGGAAAGCAGAGCTGTTCATCGACAACGTAACGGATGAAAGTGCAATACTCTATATTGATACGCAACAGTTTACGCCAAAAGTAGTATCTAATAGACCACGCACCGTTGGTTTTAGATTCTCGTATGACTTTTATTAAGTCTTAGCCAAACGCTAAAAGTTAATAAACTTTAGTTAAAGTTAATAAAGCCGCTTGATGTTTGTATCAAGCGGCTTTTTATTGGTACAGTACTGATGCCAATAATATTAACTACGTAATCATTTCTAATTATTACAATAAAAAATATTAGCTAACCTTCCATGGAGCCAAGTCATTGAACCAAACATCCCTTCCCTCATTTGAAGAACAAGTTAAGTCAATTCAACAATTGATCCAAAAAAAACAATTCAATGACGCTATTAAGCAAAGTAAACAGCTACAAAAGCAAACCACAGATAAACAACACCTAATTGAATCAGGCTATTTAATTGCCGTTGCCCAACGCTATGCAAAAACATTTTCTCAAGCATTAACCAGCATTAATGAGTTACTTAAACTTGATGAAAAACATAGCCGTGCTCATCAAGAAAAAGGTTTTATTCAGATTGGCTTAGGCGAATCAGCACTGGCTAAAGATTCGTTTGAAAAAGCAGTAAAACTTAACCCAAGTTTAGTGGCTAGTTGGCAACAATTAATTCATCTTTACCGTGATTTACATCAACAAGACAATGTACTAAAAGCAGTGAACCAATTAGAGAAATTAAAAGACTTACCACCTGCCCTACTCGCGGTGACTGAGTTAATGCACGAAGGTAAATTATTAAAAGCAGAACAAATTTGTCGCCACTTTTTACAAAAAAATAATCGCCATGTTGATGGTATGTGTTTGCTCGCTGAAATAGGGTTGGAGCTAAAAATTTATGATGATGCTGAATTTTTACTTGCCAGTGCACTTGAGTTAGCCCCTTCTCATATTCATGCGCGTTCTCTATATCTCAATTTACTTATCCGATTAGGTAAATACAAAATGGCAGAACAACAAGTTGAAAAGTTACTCCTTGTGCAACCGGATAATCTTAGTTTTAAAATAGCTAAAGCCAGTGCCTTAACAGGTTTAGGAAAAATAGAGCAAGCCATCAGCCTGTTTGAGGAAGTGGTAGAACAAAATGATCAAATTGCAGGCTTCCATTTGCAGCTAGGCCATGCGCTTAAAACCAAAGGCGATATCAAAAAAGCCGTAGCCGCTTATCAAAAAGCTTATAAGTTAAGTCCAAGTTATGGTGATGCTTATTGGAGTTTAGCCAATACTAAAACCTATAAATTTAGTGATGAAGAAATTGCCCAAATGCAAGCACAGCAAGGTAATCTCGACTTAGCGCTAACCGATAAAGTTCAACTACATTTTGCTACAGGTAAAGCCCATGAAGATAGACAAGATTATAACCAAGCCTTTCAAGCCTACCAACAAGGTAATGATTTACAGCATGCGCACAGTGGTTTTGACATCAAAAAAATGGAACAACAAGTAGCAGAACAGATAAAATACTGTACTGCAGAATTATTTGAACTGCGTGGAAATTTGGGGCTTAATTCACCCGACCCTATCTTTATTGTTGGCTTACCGCGTGCAGGCTCTACCCTACTTGAGCAAATACTGGCTTCACATAGTCAAGTTGACGGCACAATGGAGCTTCACAACATTTTAGGATTAGCCTCTCGGCTTCGAGGTCGTAGCACCAGTCAAAGTACTACTCAAGGTACTCAAAGTAATAAAGAAGCCCAATACCCTAAAAATTTAAGTGAAATTAACCAAGACTATTTTAAACGATTTGGTCAACAGTTTATTGATGAAACACGTGAATATAGAGAAAAAGCACCGCTATTTATTGATAAAATGCCCAACAATTTTTTACATCTAGGTCTAATTCGGTTAATACTGCCAAATGCCAAAATCATTGACGCAAGACGCTCTCCTATGGCTTGTTGCTTTAGCGGTTTTAAGCAGTTATTTGCTGAAGGACAAGAATTTAGCTACAGCCTTGAAGACATTGGTCGCTATTATCAAGCTTATCTAAAATTAATGGCACATTGGGATGATGTATTACCGGATTTTGTTTTAACCGTGAATCATGAAGATGTAGTTGATGATTTAGAAAAGCAGGTGCGAAGACTACTTGATTTTTGTGGTTTAGAATTTGAACAATCATGTATTGATTTTCATAAAACCAAGCGCAATATAAAAACACCCAGTTCTGAGCAAGTTCGCCAGCCCATTTATAAAAATGCCACTGAACAATGGCGACACTTTGAGCAGCATTTAGCACCATTGAAAAAGGTACTAAATATCGACTGAGGTGCATATAAAAAGCCTCGCATCACTGCGGGCTTTTTTTATTAAGTGCTTATATAAGCGCTTATAAACCAAAAAGTCGATTAAAGTTATCCGTAGATAATTTTGCGATAGTTTCAACAGACTGCCCACGAATACTAGCCAGATGTTTAGCAACTTCAACAACATAAGCCGGTTGATTTTCTTTACCTCGATGAGGCACAGGTGCAAGATATGGTGCATCTGTTTCAATAAGAAACCGATCATCAGGAACCAGTTTAGCAACTTCTCGTAATGCACCCGCATTTTTAAAAGTAACAATACCGGAAAAAGAAATATAAAAACCTAAATCAATCGCTTGTTTTGCCATCTCCCACGTTTCAGTAAAACAGTGTAAAATTCCACCTACCGCATCAGCACCTTCCGAGCGTAACATAGCTAAAGTATCTTCTTGAGCCTCACGGGTATGAATAATTAAAGGCTTGTTAAGTTCTTTGGCAACCATAATATGCTTTTTAAACGAGTCTAACTGTAGGGTTTTTGTTTCAGGTGCATAATGATAATCCAAACCTGTTTCACCAATTGCAATAACTGATGGGTTATCTGATAACAACCTTAACTGATTAATATCTACTTCATCTTCTTGGTTAAGAGGGTGCATGCCACACGAAAGTAAAATATTATTAAAAGGTTTAGTCTTCTTCACCATGGCTGGAAAATCTTTCAAGGTTACACTAACACACAACAAGGTATTTACTTTTACATCACTTGCCGCCTGTACCACATTCGCTAAATTGTTGTCATAAAGCGACAAATCGAGTCGGTCTAAATGACAATGAGAATCAATAAACAACAGAAAACTCCACAAATAAATTTAAAATAAGGATAAAGGATAGAAAACTCAAGACAATAGCACTTTATAGTTAATGGTATTACATCGTTAATGTTGGTTCAGGTGAACTTAATTGCCTAGCAATAGCTTGTTCTATTTGATGACGCATTTTATCAGGATCATCAATAAAACTAACACCGATGCCCGCAGGTGTTCCATTTTGTGCTCCCGTAGGAGTAACCCAACAAATTTCACCTTTGATTATTGAGGGCCCTAAAGAGTCAGGCAGTAAAACATTTAACTCAACTTCAGAGCCTAAATCATAAGGTTCCGCAGTACGAATAAACAGACCCCCTTCATTTAAAAAAGGCATATAGGAGACATATAAATCATGTTCAGACTGAAATTCTATATTAATGGGGATCAAGCTTACTCTCCTGCTATGCACCTATACTGAACTGAAGCATTACAATTTGTTTCATTTTGAATTTTGTTCAACCACATCACTCATTGACATTATAAGCTGTTCACATACAAATTGTTTATTTGCCTGCTTATAAGATTTAATTACTTTACACGCATTAATGATAATTTTATAGAGATTATTAAGCAGCACTGCATTTAGTATTCGTTTGTGTTCATTGTCAATAATATCAAGGAAGTATTCACGGTGTAAATTAACCGTTATTTGTTCTAACCATCGCAGCGCATGTTCATTATTAAGCACATGTTGTAATAGCTGTGATTCGCCTTGCTGATAACAAAGATAATGTATATAGCATTCTTTAAAGACTTCAAATGCGTCATTAATTGCTGAATTGGTTAGCTCAGGAAGTTGAGTTAAATTAACAAAAGGATCAGTTGATAAAGCCGGATATTCAACAGTAAATTCACCCTCTTTTATATTTTGTTCTTTTAATTGTGATATTAATGCCTCACCAACGGCGGGTCTGATATTCAGCACACGACAACGACTAATAATGGTTGGTAGTAAAATTTCACTATCATTGGTTAATAAAATAATAACACTATTATCACTAGGCTCTTCTAAGGTTTTAAGTAAAGCGTTCATCGCTTGCTGTGTCATGGTTTCGGCGCTTTCAATTAAGACCGTTTTGAATTTCTCTAAATACGCTGTTTTTTGTAAGAAATCATTTGCATAACGAACATCATCAACACCTAAACTATTCTTTTGAGCCACAAGGTTAAGATGATCGGGAAAGGTATTACTGCTTAGCAATAAACATGATTTACAATGGCCACAGCTTTGCAGGATCCTTTCCTTACTTTCAACTAAATGATTTGGCTGTTTACAATTCAATAACCCTACTAACCATTGTGCTAATTCAAGTTTACCTGAGCCAGAAACACCGCTAATTAAAATAGCGTGAGGTAAGGTAGCGTTGCTATATTGCTCGCTGAGTATCAGCTGATGTGAGGATAACCATGGTTTCATGTTTAGTTTGTATTTCCTGTTATACCAATTCTAGTAAATTTATTGCTATTTTATGATAATTGACTTTCAAGTAATGCATCAATAATGTGAATTACATCGGACAAAACATCTTCTTTTGATTGTGCGGCGTCAATGATCTCAAATCTTTCAGGAGACTGCTCTGCTTGCTTTAAATAGCCATCTCTCGCTTTTGCTAAGAAATCAGACTTTTCATCTTCTAAACGGTCAAGCCCTTCACCTCGGCTTATAACCCTTTTTAATCCTTCGCGGGGATCTAAATCTAAAATAATATTCATGTCCGGCATAAAACCTGCGAGTGCTAAATCATTTATTTTAATAATGGTATCTAAATCTATACCTCTAGCAAAATGTTGGAAGCTAAACGTTGCCGCATCAAACCTATCTGAAATAACAATTTTTCCTTGTGCTAATGCTGGCATTATTTTTTCTTGGACGTGTTGTGCACGCCCTGCCCCAAACAACATTAACTCAGTCATATAACACATTTCAGGCGTAGAGGGATCTAAAATCACCTCTCTAATTTTTTCACCTATAGGCGTACCACCCGGCTCTCTTGTCAACAGAACATCGAATCCTTTCAAGGTTAGGTATTTTTCAACACCTTTAATAACCGTTGTTTTCCCTGCACCATTGCTACCATCAAAGACAAGCATAAAACCTTTTTTCATATTATCTCTCTTTATTCTAATCTATTGACTATAAACAATTACTTTATATTTACTTGCTTTGGCTTGCCAACAGCTTCCTCACAGCAATATTGTGTTCAGTCAGTGTTTTGCTAAAAACATGTTTACCATCACCTTGACTAACAAAATAGTAATAATCGCTCGTTATTGGATTTAATGCGGCTTCGATAGCCGATATGCCGGGCATAGCAATAGGCGTAGGGGGTAAACCATTTATTCTATAAGTATTGTAAGCCGTTTTTTCTCGTAAATGAGCACGGGTAATATCCCCTTGGTAACGCTCTCCTAAACCATAAATGACTGTTGGATCGGTTTGCAAACGCATTTTTTTCGCTAATCGGTTAATAAAAACAGACGCTATTAAGGGTTGTTCCGCTAAGTAACTCGTTTCTTTCTCTATGATTGATGCCATAATTAGCGCTTGATATGAATTTTTATAAGGTAACCCTTTCGCTCTTTGTTCCCATAGTTGTGCTAATTTATACTGCATAACACCATGAGCCCGTGTTAATAAATCAATCTCTAACGTACCCTGAGTAAAAGCGTAAGTTTCTGGAAAAAACCAACCTTCTGGATTAGTTTGTTTGATATTTAAGTATTTCGCTATTTCCTCAACGGTGAATGTTGATAAACGATGCGATAAATTAGGTTGTTGCTGTAACTTTACTAACCACTCCTTAAAGGTTGATCCTTCAATAAAGGTTACGCTAAATTGGTGTTCCTTACCTGTAGAAACATGTTCAAGCAAAGCCCTTAACGTAATGTCTGATAGTATTTGATAAGTGCCTGCTTTTATCCTTACTTTATCCGGATTTAAACGAGCATAACTTCTTAACCAAAAACGATTAGCTAACCAGCCTTTATTTACTAATATCTTGGCAAATGATCCTACAGAGCTTCCTTTTTCTATCGTCAGTAGCTGTGTTTGTTCTAGCGTTAACTTTTTATTGAGTTGTTGTTCAAGTAAAGCAAAGAAAATAATAATAATGACTAAGCAGCCAAGTAATAAACTCATCAGTATTTTCTTGAACAAACTTAGTTTATTGAGGTGACTAATCATGATGCATTGGTTGCTTTTTGATTTAACGCGTTACGCACACGTTGAGATAACATGATTGATAAATTTCGACTATTATAATTTTTAACAGGCATGACTCCCATCACACAATTACAAATAAACATCGCTGGAGAACTTGCCAACTCAGCTAATGTTACCTTTTTAATTAATGTCTCAGGATAATTTTGTAAAATAGTTTGTCGCATAATGCCATTAACACCACTGTTTGTTACATCCGGTGTGCAAAGCTTATCATTAAGCCAAAAGAATAAATTAGCGCTCGTCGCTTCGATGACTTCATCATTAACATTAGTGACAACTAAATCATCTTCATTAGTGTTAGTGAGTTCTTGGCGTAAAAGTACTTGCTCAAGACGATTAAGGTGTTTTAATCCACTAAGCATAGGGTTAATACCCATTTGCTGATTACTATTCCCTAATGTAATCCCTTCAATAGCAAGTTCGTCATAATGCTTTGGATAATCATGCACCATAATAATAAAATCATTTTTTGGTTCAATAGAGCGAGCATAACCTCTCCCTCCACCGCTAGCCGTAATAATGACTTTGAGTACCGCTAAATCATATTGTTTCGCAACAAGGCTTAATTGCTTCGTTAATTCAACTTTGTTTGGCGCTAATAAAGCTAACTTTTCACACCCTAAAAGCAAACGTTGTATATGTGATGATAAATATTGAATTTTTCCATCAATGATTTTGGCCGTGGTAAATAAACCATCACCATAAGCTAGACCACGATTTTCAATATCGATTTGATTCTGTTGTATGCCATTAACCAAGCAAAATTTCATATATTAAGTAATAGCCAGTCTATAAAATAAAAAGCCTGAAGACTTTTGCAAAGATGCTAAGTATTCAGGCTTAATCAATTGATTTCAAGCTTTTATCAAACTTTTTTAAAGATCAGTGAACCATTAGTTCCACCAAAACCAAATGAATTACACAGCACGTAATCTAGGTTCACATCACGGGCAGTACCGGCAATATAATCTAAATCACACCCCTCATCAGGATTATCCAAATTAATAGTGGGTGGCACAGCGTTATGCATCAATGCTTGAATACTAAAAATACTTTCAATAGCACCTGCAGCGCCTAACAAGTGTCCTGTCATTGACTTTGTTGATCCCATTAACACTTTATAGGCATCATCACCAAAAACAGATTTTACTGCGTTGGTTTCAGCGATATCACCTGCAGATGTCGATGTGCCGTGGGCATTAATATAACCCACTTTACTCACATCAATTTTTGCATCATTTAATGCATTAACCATGGCACGCGCTGCGCCCGCACCATCTACTGGTGGTGATGTCATATGATAAGCATCACCACTCATACCAAAACCGACTAATTCAGCATAAACTTTTGCACCTCGGGCTTTAGCATGTTCATATTCTTCAACAACAATGACACCTGCGCCATCACCAAGCACAAAACCATCACGGTCTTTATCCCAGGGACGAGAAGCCGCTTGAGGGTCATCATTTCGTCTCGATAATGCTCTGGCAGCACCGAAGCCACCAAGACCTAACGGAGTTGAAGCTTTTTCTGCTCCACCTGCGACCATAACGTCAGCATCACCGTAAGCAATCATACGCGCAGCATGACCAATATTATGAACACCACTAGTACAGGCGGTAGTAATAGCAATATTTGGCCCTTGTAAGCCGAACATTATTGATAAGTGACCAGAGATCATATTGATAATGGTAGAAGGAACAAAAAAGGGTGATAGTTTGCGTGGGCTTGCTGCTGTTATCAATTTTTCATGATTTTGCTCAATTAAGCCTAAACCGCCAATACCTGAACCAACCGCGACACCAATACGAGGAGCATTTTCATCAGTAACTTCTATGCCTGAGTCTTTAATTGCTTGAACACCGGCAGCAACACCGTATTGAATAAAAAGATCCATTTTTTTGGCCTCTTTTCTTTCTATATAGTCTTGTGCATTGAAGTTTTTAACCAAACCAGCAAACTTAGTGGTGTATTCTGAAGCATCAAAATGATCAATATTACTGATACCACTTTTACCAAGCAGTAAATTTTCCCAAGTTGTCTCTGGTGTATTGCCTAATGGGCTAAGCATACCAAGGCCGGTAACTACAACTCGTCTCATCGTTTTATACCTTTAAAAATCGAATAGGAGATACAAAAAAAGCGGTCACTTAATTAGTAAGTACACCGCTTTTAAATTTTATTAGTACGCGTTTTAAAGCGCGTTTAACAATTACTGATTAGCAGTAACATAATCAACTGCAGCTTGAACTGTAGTGATTTTTTCAGCTTCTTCGTCAGGAATTTCAGTATCAAATTCTTCTTCTAACGCCATTACTAGTTCTACTGTATCTAATGAATCAGCACCTAAGTCATCAACAAATGATGAATTAATTTTAACTTCTGCTTCACTAACACCTAATTGCTCAATAGTGATTTTTTTTACGCGTTCTTCGATAGTACTCATTATTTTTCCTTTACTGACTGAAAGTGCATTTTTTCAAATTGCGTGTAGTGTATTCGTCAACAGCTTTTCATGCAAGCCTATAGTTTTACTTTTTTACATGGTCTAACCTGTTATGGTGATAAAACCTATAAAAAAAAAGCATAAAAACCCTTTAAAAACGGGGTTTAAACCATGTACATACCGCCATTAACATGAATCGTTTCACCTGTGATATAGGCGGCTGCATCTGATGCTAAAAAGGCAACGGTGCTAGCAATTTCTTCTGGTTTTCCTAAACGGTTAGCAGGAACTTGTGAGAAAATCCCTTCTTTTTGCTCATCCGTTAATGTTTGAGTCATATCAGTATCAATAAAACCAGGCGCAACCGTGTTAACTGTAATGCCTCGAGAAGCAATTTCGCGCGCTAATGATTTTGTGAATCCTAATAAACCTGCTTTTGACGTTGCATAATTAACTTGACCCGCATTACCCATTGAACCCACAACAGAGCCAATATTAATAATTCGGCCGTTACGTTTTTTCATCATAGGGCGGATAGCGGCTTTACTCACTTTAAAAACAGAGCTTAAGTTAGTATCAAGAATATCTTGCCATTCATCGTCTTTCATACGCATAAACAAGTTATCACGCGTAATACCTGCATTGTTAACCAATATATCAATAGCGCCATGAGCGTCTTTAATCGCAACAAACATTGCTGCTATAGAGTCATCACTAGTCACATTTAAGACTAAACCCATACCTTTTGAAGCATCAGGGCCACCAGAACTTAAATATTCTGATATTTTATTTGCTCCATGCTCAGAAGTAGCGGTGCCAATAACCGTAGCACCTAACGCTTGTAATTGTGTCGCAATTGCTTTACCAATACCACGACTTGCACCAGTAACTAATGCAACTTTTCCTGTTAATGAAAACATATTATTTCCTATTTATTCTTAATTATTAAATATTCCCTTACTAATCAAGATGCATATTTCAGAGTGCACTTTGAATGGTAATGGGTATAAACTTATTATTCGCTTGTTTGCGTAAGTTCTTTTGCTTTATTTAAGGTTTCAGTTGAATTAAATGAAACACACGTGACCGTCTTATTGATGCGTTTTACTAAGCCTTGCAATACTTTACCCGGTCCAACTTCAACCAGTTGAGTTACCCCTTGTTCGCCAAGTGCGGTAATCGTTTCACTCCAACGAACAGGGCTATATAATTGCTTAATTAACGCAGTTTTAATAGCTTCACTACTTGTTTCCATACTTACGTCAACATTGTTAACCACATTAACAATGGGTTTAGTAAATGTTATTTTTTCAAGATCAATTGCTAATTTTTGAGCGGCATCTACCATTAATGCGCAATGAGAAGGCACACTAACAGGTAAAGGTAATACGCGTTTAGCACCGGCTTCTTTGCAACGAATACCAGCACGTTCAACCGCGGATTTATGTCCGGCAATAACGACTTGGCCAGGTGAATTAAAATTAACAGCGGCTACCACCTCATCCATTTGAGATTCAGCACAAGCATCAATAATCGCTTGGTCATCCAACCCTATAACAGCAGCCATAGCGCCAACACCAGCAGGAACACAAGCTTGCATGTACTCGCCTCGTTTCTCTACCAATTTAACCCCTTGGGTTAATGAAAACACACCAGCACAAACCAACGCTGAATATTCACCTAAACTATGACCCGCAAAAAAAGTTGGCAGCACATCAGATTCAGCTTGCCAAACGCGCCATAAAGCAACACTTGCTGTTAACAGTGCTGGCTGAGTAAAATTAGTTTGATTAAGTTGCTCTACAGGTCCTTGGGCGATTAACTGCCATAAGTCATACCCTAATGCGTCTGATGCTTCTTTAAAAGTTTGCTGAACAATGTCATTTTGTGCAAAGTCACTAAGCATACTAACTGCTTGAGAGCCTTGACCGGGAAATATAAAGGCTAACTTACCTTGGGAAGATAGATTTTGCATATTATTTACTTCTTTATAAGTGAATTTTAGGGGGGTGATAACCCTTGCTCTAATGAGTTTTTTATTTTTGTCGGTACTTGTCGATTTACCTCTTTAACAGCCTCCATAATGGCAGAATAAAAGGCACTAGAATTAGCGTTACCATGACTTTTAACTACTATACCGCGTAATCCTATCAAACTTGCACCATTATACTGGTCGGGGTTCACTGATTTAAACAGTTTTTTAAAGCTAGGTTTAAAAACAGCGGCCATTAACTTAGCTAAAATATTTTGACTAAAAAACACTTCTGACTTTTTATAAACTAGTCGTGCTACCCCTTCACAGGTTTTAAGCGCAACATTCCCAACAAAACCATCACAGACAATCACATCAGCTGTATTAGAAAAAATATCAGACCCTTCAATAAAACCAATGTAATTGATATCACTATTGGCAGATAACTCAAGCGCAGCCTGTTTTATATGATCGCTCCCCTTTATTGCTTCTGCACCCATATTGAGTAACGCAACACGAGGTTTTTTGATTCCATCCACTTGCTCAGCCATTACAGAGCCCATAACCCCAAACTGGTATAAAACATGTGAATCACAAAAAACATTCGCGCCTAAATCCAACATAAAAACATGTTTGTCATTATCATGGGTAGGTAAAGAAGAAATTAATGCTGGCCGCTCAACACCGACAAGTGTTTTTAAGACAAAATGCGCCATAGAAAATAAAGCACCCGTATTACCAGCGCTAACACATGCTTGTGCTTTACCTTCATGCACTAAATCTAACATTTTACGCATGGACGAATTTTTTTTGGTGCGTAGGGCAAAAGCAGGTTTTTCATCCATTTCCACGACTTCAGTAGTCGGAAAAATAGAGAGCTGTTTATGATGGGTTAAATCTTGTTGAGTGATATTTAACCGAGCAAGCTCTGTTGCAATGATATTTTCATCACCACAAAGGATAAGGTGCAAATTTGGCAGAAATTTTATTGCCATTATTGCAGAGGGTATAGTTACAAGGGGGCCTTGATCGCCCCCCATAACATCTAACGCTAAGGTTAGTTTATTGATACTATTCAAGCGTAAATGTAGTAGCTTTAAATAGGTTGTTTAAAGTAATAACGCTATCTAGCGATTACTTTAACGCCTTTATAAAAGCCATCAGCTGTTATATGGTGACGACGATGCGTTTCACCTGAAACTGGATCTACTGATAAATGCTCTGCTGTTACAGCATCATGTGAACGGCGCATGCCACGTCTTGAACGAGACTTTTTGCTTTTTTGAACTGCCATGAGTTACTCCTAAATAGGTTATTAGTTAAATTGCTAAATACACGTTAACTATTTGAGTTGTTTTAATGCGTCAAATGGATTCGGTTTCTCAAGCTCTACAGGCAATTCACCCCAAACACTATCAGCATCAGCTGAACAGTCTTCGATGTCATGCCGTGGAATTAATGGAGTAATGAGTATAAACTCTTCTTCCACTAATTCTCGCAAGTTTACTTCACCATCTTCATTTAATTCTATTACGTCATAATATGACGGAATTTTTTCAGCCGCTTCTGCATTTTTTGCCGGACTAAAAGTAAAATCTACTTCAAGCTTATGGTCAAAAAGTTCATTACACCGCTGACAAGTTAATGCAACTAATGCCGATGCCGTACCTGACATTACTGTCAAACCACGTTCATCCACATCAAACTTAACATTAACTTGAACATGTTCGCTACGTTCTTCACTGGTAGCCAACAGTCTTGTCATGTCCGCTAACTTAAAGACACCGTCACACACAAGCCTGCGCTGTGCACTACGAGATGGGTTAATTGTTATTGGAAGTTTAAGATTCTGCATAAGTCGCGCATATTAAAGCTCTGAGGAGCAAGTGTCAAAAGAAAATTAGCTTATTTTGTTTAAAAACTAAAGATTGTCCCTATAATAGTAATTAATAGTTTATTTTTTGACTAAAACGGACTTATTATAACACTTTATTGTGTTCACTTTAGTTAGATCAAAACTTAGATCAAAACTTAGATAAATCAAAATAACGATTTCAGGATTTATATGAAAACCTTAGTATTAAGCTCTACCTCTGTATTTAGACAAGCTATTTTAGAAAAACTCAATCTACCCTTTCAAACTGCCAAGCCCAATATTGATGAAACAGCGTTAGCAAATGAAACACCACAAATATTAGTTGAACGTTTAGCGATTGAAAAAGCAAAAGCAGTGGCACACAGGTTTCCTAATGCACTTATTATAGGTTCAGATCAAGTAGCCGTCTGTGAGGGAGAAATTCTTGGTAAACCCCATAATTTTGATAATGGCGTAAAGCAACTCAATAAATTTAGTAATAAAAATGTTACTTTTTATACGGGTTTATGTGTCCTTGATAGCGAAAATGATAAGGTGACATCAGTAGTAGAACCTTTTATCGTGCATTTTAATGCACTTTCACCCTCTGAAATTGAAAGCTACTTAAAAGCGGAACAGCCTTACAACTGTGCGGGTAGTTTCAAAAGTGAAGCGTTAGGTATATGCCTATTTAAGAAGCTTGAAGGTGATGATCCTAATACATTAATCGGTTTGCCACTTATCAAGCTAGTAAGCTTATTAAAACAACATGGCCTTGATGTACTAGCCGAGCAACAGTTGGTGTAGTTCAGCCAACGAGTCAACGACTATTTTAGGCTTGTATTGATTAAGCACATCACGGTCATGCACGCCAAAAGTAACACCAATACTATCTATACCCGCATTTTGCGCCATTTTTAAATCGTGACTAGTATCACCAATCATAATGGCCTCATGTGGGGCTATTTTTAATTCCTCTAAAATACTATGCAACATTGTTGGATCAGGTTTTGATGGCATTTCACCGGCACAACGAGTCGTCGTAAAAAATGCACTTGTTTCACTCACTTTTAATACCCGGTCTAATCCCTTTCTACCTTTACCTGTAGCGACAGCCAATAACTTATTATTTTGCTTTAACTGAGTAAGTAAATTAGTGGCATTAGCAAATAAAGGCGTAGGGGTATTATCACCGTTTACGTATTCATATTTATATTGCACTAACATGGCTTCAACTTGCTCAGCAGTTATAGACGTAAATAACGTTTCAATTGCCGTAGTTAAATTTAAGCCAATAATTTGTTTTACATCATGATCGCGTGGTGAAGCTAAACCAACCATTTTTGCCGCTGTTTGCATTGAAGAAACAATGCGATCAACAGAGTCCATTAAAGTACCATCCCAATCAAATATTACTAATTTATAATTTTGCATACATCTCTTCTACATTTGATACCCGCTCCAGTTGAATATCCATGATTCAACTGGAGCGGGTATATATGAAATTATTCTCTAACTAATTTAGTCAGTAGTTTTTCTAAACTTGGCTCAAGCGGCGCTTCAATTTTTAAGCGTTCTTCTGTTAATGGGTGAGTAAACTCAATGCTAGCCGCATGTAAAAATAAACGTTTTAAGCCCTTACCCTTCATGTCCACATCAAAATCTTCATGACCATATTTAGCGTCCATAGCAATAGAATGGCCAGTCACCTGACAATGAACACGAATTTGATGAGTTCTACCTGTTACAGGAAATGCACGTACTAAAGTCGCACCACGATAGCGCTCTAAAACTCTAAAACGAGTTTCTGATTCTTTACCGTTTACATTATCAACAATTACGACACGTTCACCGGATTTTAGATCATTTTTTCTTAAGCCTTCAGTAACACGGGTTAGTTTCGTAGGCCAATGACCTTTCACTAAAGCATGATAAAACTTTTGTACTGTTTTATTACGTAATTGTTCATGCAAGTGTCGTAGTGCTGAACGCTTTTTAGCAACAATTAAACAACCCGACGTATCTCTATCTAATCTATGAACTAGCTCTAGCATACGCGCATCGGGTCGAAGTGCTCGAAGTGCTTCAATTAAACCAAAACTTAAACCACTGCCACCATGTACAGCCATACCTGAGGGTTTATTGATAACAATTAACCTTTCATCTTCAAACAGTATTTGTTTTTCTAAATTAGCAACAATGTTTAACCCGGTAGAAACCGTATTCGTTTTTTCAGAGACACGAATAGGTGCAATACGTAACACATCATCCAACACTAATTTATAAACAGGCTTAATACGTTTTTTATTAACACGTATCTCCCCTTTACGCATTAAACGATATAAATGACTTTTAGGAACTCCTTTTAAAGTTCTCAGTAGAAAATTATCAATTCTCTGGCCTGCATCTTCACTATCAATGGTAATAAAACGAACTTTAGGTCGCTCTTCATCCTGAACTACTGTTTCATCTGGTTTTTGTGACATTTGCCTGTGCTTTTTGGTTCAATTCTTTAATGGCAGGAAGTTTAACACACTTTTTTTACGGCATTTCACCATTACCCCGTTTTTTTATTAGCTTATCTCGCATTATAGTGGGATAATAAAACGTTAGTGTTTGAATGTTAGTTAATAGCTTAACTATACACACACTAACATATGAAGCTTTACAGAGAGACGTAAGAGGCAAACTGCGGCCACATTAATGTGCACCCACTGGAATTTATAGTTTTGTTATGACAAAAACTAAACTAATACAAACCAGTAAAGCAAGGTGACATATTAAAGGTACGGCCTATTGCAACGTTTAACGCGTGTAACTTGTTAAAAATAGCATAAACAGTTTTATCACTAAAATGATCTTAGCCCAACTCCATAAAGCAATTTTATTAAATTATTTAGTAACACTCATTTGGCTTTTTTAACAAAGGTCAACTAACAGTTTAATTTAGCAATAAGTAAGACGTAAAAAATATCGTCCGCTAATGATTAAACTATAAAAAATGAGATTACTAAAAAGCACGGCACACTGGCTGGGCACATAAAGATATATTGACACTGTTCACCGAGCTTAAGCAGCATTGTGAACATATTATTGAATTAACAATCAGAATTTAGAACAGCTTGATCTGGTGAAATGACAGATCAATTTGATGACATCCGTGAGGATGACATCTCGCTGTTACCAAAAAACAGATTGCTTTGTGTGTAAAGCAAACGGTGTGTTGTGACTAAAAATGAGTCACACAAACTATGAAACGTATGTTAATAAACGCTACCCAATCAGAAGAATTGCGCGTAGCACTTGTAGATGGACAAAAACTTTACGATTTAGATATTGAAAGTCCTGGCCATGAACAAAAAAAATCTAATATTTATAAAGCAAAAATCACTCGTATTGAACCTTCTCTAGAGGCTGCTTTTGTTGACTATGGCGCTGATCGTCATGGTTTTTTACCCATGAAAGAAATTTCCCGCGAATATTTTCCAAAAGGCTATAGTTTCCAAGGTCGCCCTAACATTAAAGAAGTGTTACGCGAAGGCCAAGAAGTTATTGTTCAAATAGATAAAGAAGAACGCGGTCAAAAAGGCGCAGCCCTAACGACTTTTATCAGCCTTGCTGGTAGTTACTTAGTTTTAATGCCTAACAACCCTCGTGCTGGTGGTATTTCTCGCCGTATTGAAGGTGACGAACGTACTGAATTAAAAGCATCTTTAAGTAAGTTAGACTTACCAAAAGGTATGGGCTTAATCGTTCGTACCGCTGGGGTAGGCAAAGCTTATGAAGAATTAGAATGGGATTTAAATGTTCTATTACACCACTGGCAAGCGATCAGCGATGCTGGAAAAACCCGACCAGCACCTTTTTTAATTCATCAAGAAACTAACCTTATATTACGCGCTATTCGTGATTATTTACGTCGCGACATTGGTGAAGTACTTATTGATAGACCTAAAACGTTTGAAAGTGTTAAAAAGCACATTGAAATTGTTCGTCCTGATTTCTTAAGTAAAATAAAACTTTACGAAAGTGATGTTCCTTTATTTACTCATTACCAAATTGAAACTCAAATTGAAACGGCTTTCCAACGTGAAGTGCGCTTACCTTCAGGTGGCTCTATTGTTATAGACCCGACTGAAGCAATGACATCAATTGATATTAACTCTGCCCGTGCAACTAAAGGGAGTGATATTGAAGAAACAGCATTTAACACTAATTTAGAAGCAGCAGAAGAAGTTGCCCGTCAATTACGTTTACGTGATTTAGGTGGTTTAGTAGTAATTGATTTTATCGATATGACGCCTGTACGTCATCAACGTGAAGTAGAAAATCGCATGCGTGATTCTGTTCATCAAGATAGAGCACGTATCCAGTTAGGTCGAATTTCTCGTTTCGGTTTATTGGAAATGTCACGTCAACGTTTACGTCCTTCAATTGGTGAAACTAGCCAAGGCGTTTGTCCACGTTGTAGCGGCACTGGCCAAGTACGTGGTGTTGAATCATTAGCTTTATCTATACTTCGTTTAATGGAAGAAGAAGCTATCAAAGAGAATACTCAACATGTTCAAGCACAAGTGCCTGTTCCTGTTGCAACTTATTTGTTGAATGAAAAACGTCGCTCGGTGATGCATATTGAAAAACAGCATGGTGCACGTGTATTAATCATCCCTAATCCGCACATGGATACGCCTCAATATGAAGTGTTACGTGTTAAGACAGATGAAACCATTACTGAAGCTAGCTATGATATCTCTATTAAACAGGCAGAGCTTGAAGAAGCAAAAATGCCTAAGTTTGATAAAGAAGCAACAAAGCCTGACGAACCTGTAATCCAAGCAATGGGGCAAGGAATGTCAGTTCCTAACGTTCCACAAACAGAGAATCCATCAACAACACAGGTAGTTCAAAAAGCTAAAAAGCCAAACGGTTTCTTTGCGTGGTTAAAAGGTTTGTTTTCTCCTGAAGAAGTTAAGGAAGAGCCTAAACCTGAAGAGAAACCTAAACGTCAAGATAACCGAGGTCAACGTGGTCGCCCTGGACAGCGTCGTGGCAACTCTCGTAACAATCGTGGTAGTAATGAACGTGGTAGCAATGAACGCCCTAATACTAAAAATGTAAAAAGCGATGATATAAACAGTAATACACGCGATGATGCTAGAAAGCCACAGAATAAGGCTAAAATACAACCTCAACCTCAAACTAGTAAACCTGAACATAATAGAAACAAACAAGTAAAAGAAGAAGTTCAAAAAGAACGTCGTCCTCGTAGAAATAACCGTAAGAAAATACGTGTTGATAAGCCTGAAAACACTAATGTTGAGCAGGTAATTACGACTCAGCAAAATGACATAAAAGAGAACATCAACGCTAACATCACAGAACAAATAAATAGTACTGATGAACAGGTTACTACTGAAGTTAACTCTCCTGAGTTAAGTACTCCTAATGAAGCAACTAATGAAGAACGTCCTCGTAATAGACGCTCACCTAGACATTTACGCTCCAATGGACGTCGACGTAGTGAGAAAAAACCTGAAGTTCAAGTGCAACAAATTTCAACTGATGAATTATTAGCTGAAGATGTACAAAGTAATGGTGCTATTGAAGCACGTTACCCCGCTCATCAAACGGAACCAGTGACTGAAACGTTAATAATTGAAAGTAAATCAACAGTTGAAGTAGCTGGTGAAGAAAAACAACCAGATCTACCTTTTGTTGATGTTGAAGAAAAGCCTAAACAAGAACCAGTTGCCGTTATAGAAACACCTAGTGAAGAACAAAAGCTAGATGTTGAACCAACTCAATCTGGAGATAGCAATACCGAAGCTGAATTAGTTCAGGTAACACCTGTTGAGGTAGCTCCTGTTGAGACACAATCTGAGGTTAAAGCGACTGAGTTAGTTAAAGCGCCTGAGTTAGTTAAAGAACCTGAGTTAGTTAAAGCGCCTGAGTTAGTTAAAGAACCTGAGCTAGTTAAAGCACCTGAGTTAGTTAAAGAACCTGAGTTAGTTAAAGAACCTGAGCTAGTTAAAGAACCTGAGCTAGTTAAAGCGCCTGAGTTAGTTAAAGAACCTGAGCTAGTTAAAGAACCTGAGCTAGTTGCCAAAACTACAATTACAAAAGTTGTCACTCCGGCTGTGAAAAAGTCACCGATAAAAGATAAAAAATTAGCAAGACAAGTTAAAAAAGCTAATCGTTTATCTGGTCGCGCGTCTTCACCAATGACAAAGACTAAAACCATTACTACCATGAACGAACTTCCACGCAGCTCTATGGCAAATGAAGATCGTATGGCACATCAAGTTTCAGGTCGTACAGCAATAGCTGCTGATGTAAAAAGCAGAAGTTCATCGGGAATGACTAAAGCCAGTTAATTAATAATATAAGGCTTAGAACTTTAGTTTAAGTCTATATTTATCAGCTGAACAATAAAAGGCAACTGTTACTCGTAACAGTTGCCTTTTTTAATATCTAGAACTTGAACGGCTACAAACAAAAAAGCCAGCTATAACGTAGCTGGCTTTATATTAAGGTCGTCACATAGACTATAACGGAACACTTTACGTATTACTTAACGTAAGTAAGTGTCTCTTTAGCAAGTTTAGTGATCATTGCCCAATCTTTATTTTCAACTACATCGCTAGGTACTAACCAAGAAGCACCACAACAAGCAACATTAGACAATGCTAGGTAGTTACGAACATTGTCTAAATTAATGCCACCTGTTGGGCAAAATGTAATATTAGGAAATGGAGCCCCTATTGCTTTAATTGCATTCACACCGCCTGACGCTTCTGCAGGGAAAAATTTCAAATGGTCATAACCAAAATCAGCAGCATCCATCAATTCTGATACTGAAGAAATACCTGGAATTAATGCAATATTTCCTTCATTACCGGCCTGTAATAAATCTTTAGTTAGTCCGGGGCTAATTACAAACTTAGCACCCGCATCTATAGATTGTTGTAATTGATGGCGGTTAGTTACTGTACCTGAGCCAACAATTGCTTCAGGTAACTCTTTAGCAATGATACTTATTACATCAAGTGCTACAGGTGTACGTAAAGTAACTTCTAATACGTTAATGTTGGCGGCTAATAATGCTTCAGCAATGGGTAAAGCATCTTCTACCTTGTTGATAACTAATACAGGCACAATTGGCCCCATAGCGAAAATTTCGCTTGGCATAATCTGCCAATTTTTTGATACAGTCATAAATCCTCTATTTTCTTCTGGCATCAGTAATTCACTAATACATAAAATTTTTACAGCTAAGTAAGATTAAATACACTCACTTAGCCAAACATCAATTATAATTATTTATTCATCAAACAATGAACAAGCACCGGTTTCAGCAGAACTTAAGTTACGACGCATAAAACCAAACAGTTCACGCCCCATACCTTGATGATGTCCATTAACTTGAAAGATGGCAATATCACGTTCAGCCAATACTTTTTCATCAACCAATAATGTTAGTTCACCTGTTTCTCCGTCAAGGTTCATCATATCGCCTGTATTAACCTTAGCAATCAAACCACCATCAAGTGCTTCTGGACACAAGTGGATGGCTGCAGGCACCTTGCCTGAAGCCCCAGACATACGTCCATCAGTGACTAACGCCACTTTAAAACCTTTGTCTTGAAGTACACCTAACAATGGCGTTAATTTATGTAATTCAGGCATGCCGCGAGCCTTAGGTCCTTGGAATCGGACTACTGCAACAAAATCTTTTTCTAGTTCGCCGGCGTCAAAAGCCGTTTGTAATTCATGTTGGTCTTCAAAAACAATCGCGGGTGCTTTAATTACCAAATTATCTTTATGAAGGGATGACGTTTTGATAACAGAAACCCCCAGGTTACCTTTCATAACGCGTAAACCACCATGAGCGCTAAATGGCTTAGCCACCGTTGCAATAATTGCGTCATCAAGTGATTTTTCAACACAGTCAATCCACTTAAGCTCACCGTTATCTAAAACTGGCTTTTTAGTGTATCGAGTTAAACCGCGGCCACAAATAGTTTCAACATCTTCAAACACTAAACCTCCTTCAATAAGTTCACGAAATAATAATGCCATACCACCCGCTTCTTGGAATTGGTTTATATCTGCGTGACCGTTAGGGTATATGCGTGTTAAGAGTGGAACCGCTTCAGAAAGATCATTGAAGTCTTGGAAGTTAATAATAATGCCTGCGGCTTTTGCAAAAGCAATTATATGCATTGTTAGGTTAGTTGAACCACCTGTTGCAAGTAACGCAACAATCGCATTAACAACTGAGCGTTCATCAACCATTACACCAATTGGCATATAATTACCCGACTGTTGCGTTAGGCGTGTCGCTTGACGAGCAGCCGCTTTTGTTAATGCTTCGCGAAGTTCTGTATTAGGGGCAATAAAAGATGCACCGGGTAAATGTAATCCCATCACTTCAACCACTAACTGGTTGGAGTTTGCTGTGCCAAAGAAAGTACAAGTACCAGCAGAATGATATGATGCAGATTCTGCCTCAAGCAAGGCTTCTTCATCTACTTCACCTTTAGCATGTTGTTGACGCACACGTGCTTTTTCTTTGTTTGGAAGACCTGATGGCATTGGACCTGCAGGAATAAATACTGTTGGTAGATGCCCAAAGGTCATACTCGCGATCAACAAACCCGGTACGATTTTATCACAGATGCCTAACATTAATGCGCCATCGAACATGTTATGAGATAAGCCAACAGCCGTTGACATAGCAATAACATCTCGGCTCATCAGGCTTAAATCCATACCTGGTTGGCCTTGTGTAACACCATCACACATGGCAGGAACGCCCGCAGCAAATTGTGCAACACCACCGGCGTCTTTAACTGCCGCTTTAATAATATCTGGATATGTCTGGTATGGCTGGTGAGCACTCAACATATCGTTGTAAGCAGAAACAATAGCAATATCTGAATGATGTATGCCGCGTAAAGATGACTTATCATCCTTACCACAGGCAGCAAAGCCGTGTGCTAAATTACCACACGATAAGCTTGCTCGATGCACTGTATCTGATTTTTCTGCCTCTATTTTAGCTAAATATTTAGCTCTAGTGGCAGCACTGCGAGCAATAATTCGCTCTGTAATGTCTACAATTTCTTGTTTCATATTTTACTTCTCAAAATTTATGTAATGACTTATGTTAAATTTTCATGAATTTCTATCTATACTGCCCAATACACTTGAGTATCAATATGCTCGGTTTGTATAAATTTCCGGATTGGCATGTCAAATACATCATCACCGTTTAATGCTTTAACGAATACTTGCTTTTTATTCTCGCCACATAAATGTAAAAAGATATTTTTGCTTTGACTTAATGAGGCAAAACTAAACGTAATTCGTTGATATGGCGCAGTGGTTGGCTCAACTTTCATTAAAGCATTTTTATTATTTATATCTAGTCCCTGCTTAATTTGCGCACTGCACGGAAATAGTGAAGCGGTGTGGCCGTCTTCACCCATACCTAAAATAAGGACATCTAAAGGTAATAATATATTGTTAGCCGCAACATTAAGGTCAGCTAATGTTTCATCACAAAGGTCTTCGCCCTGCTTCAGGTGAAAAAACTTGGCTGTGCAGGCTTTATTTTGTAATAAATTTTCATGGACTAAACGGGTATTACTGTCATCTGAATGAATATCAACCCAACGCTCATCCACTAACGTAATAGTGACCTTTGTCCAATCGATATCTTTATTCGATAACACCTTAAAAAAACCTTTCGGCGTCGATCCACCTGAAACGGCAATACTGGCTTTGCCTTTTAGTGAAATAGCTTGTTGAAGTATCTCACTCACTTTATCTGCTAACGCTAGGTCTAATTGTTCACGGGTGTCGAAATTATTTTGCTCAAACATGGTTATTCTACCCACTGGCGATCATCACGCGCGATTAATGAAATAGATGATACTGGCCCCCATGAGCCGGCAGCATATGGCTTAGGTGCTTCATTTGTCGCTTGCCATGCATCGATAATGCTATCAGCCCATGTCCATGCCGCTTCTACTTCGTCACGGCTAACAAATAATGATTGATTACCATTTAATACTTCTAGCATTAAACGTTCATAAGCATCAATGACTCGTTGATCTTGATACGTATCATTGAAACTCAAATCCAATGTGTTTTCTTGAATATTCATTTGTGATGAAATACCAGGAATTTTATTCATCATTTGTAATTCAACCCCTTCATCAGGTTGCAAACGAATGGTTAATTTATTTGACGGTAATTCACTATAGCTGTCTTTAAAAATATTGTGTGGTTGCTCTTTAAAGTGCACGACAATTTCACTGTGCTTAACGGGCATACGCTTACCTGTACGTAAATAGAAAGGCACACCAGACCAACGCCAATTATCTATCTCAGCTTTAATGGCTACAAATGTCTCTGTTTTACTATTAGTGTTAGCACCTTCTTCGTTCAAGTAACCCGGTACTGCAACACCATTTAAATAACCATCCGCATATTGGCCACGAACGGTTTTTTCTTTAACATTAGTACGATTAATAGGAGAAAGTGCTTTAATGGCTTTTAATTTTTCCGCACGAATACTTTCCGCACTTAAATCAGCCGGCGGCTCCATTGCAAGTAAGGATAAAATTTGTAGTAAATGGTTTTGAATCATGTCTCGCATTTGGCCAGCTTCATCATAAAAGCCCCAGCGACCTTCTATACCAACACTTTCAGCAACCGTGATTTGAACATGATCTATGCTGTTTCGGTCCCAGTTTGTGGTAAAAAGTGAGTTAGCAAAACGCAACACTAAAAGGTTTAATACGGTTTCTTTACCTAGATAATGGTCAATACGATAAATTTGATTTTCGTTAAAGAAACGCGCTACTTGGTCATTAATCACTTTAGATGATTCTAAACAATGTCCAATAGGCTTTTCCATTACAACGCGATCATCAGCAGATATAAGGTTAGCATTATTAAGACCATCGCATATATCGCCGTAGAGAACAGGTGCTGTAGAGAAATAATATACGCGTGTGCTATTTCCACCTGATAAGGTATCCGCTAAATTGTTATAAGCAGGAACATCTTTCATATCAAGCTGTTGATATACTAAACGCGCAGTAAAACGTGCCAATACCTCTTCATCTAATGTTTCTTTAACAAAGTTATTAATGTTTTCTAACACAATACTTATAAATTCTTCAATACTGTGTTCTGGGCGAGCTACACCGACAATACGGCTTTTTTCATTAATTAAACCACACACTTCTAATTGGTATAAAGCAGGCAACAACTTACGGCGTGATAAGTCACCTAAAGCACCAAAAATAACAATTTCACTGGCTGACTGACAATCTAACTCTTTCATAAAACTTGCTCACCTTAATTTTATATCTAGGGAATTGATGGATAGGTTAATTTCATTAATGGCGGCATATTATGCTAAAATCATCGCATAAAATGCTAGTACCCCCTAATCACATCAAAACGCAGTATTGTAACTAAACTACATATAGCTATAATTTAACGTCTAAATGTTAATCAGTAAAGAACTTTCTGTAATTTTATTACGTCTTTTTTGATGAATGATTAAGAAATGATTAAATCAGCTGATAAACCTATTCAACTTACATCTTAGCTAAATTTCAGAACACATATCTTTAAAAGTATACGCTGAACACCCGTTGTTTATTAATTAAACACTTGCAAACTAGAGGTGTTTTATATTACATTAACCATAATTATGAAATAAAATTTCATTTTTCTGTTACTTAAGAAGAAAATAAATTACAGTAAGAAGTAATAGTCAAGTATTGACTAATAAATTTAAACTTTATCTTGCCACAAAATAGAAAATTGTTGGCTAATATAAGTAGATCTAGGATCACAAGATAATGAATATATTAGAAAAGATAACAAACGAACTAGAGACATTCAGTAAATCAGAACGTAAAGTAGCTGAAGTGATATTATCTTCACCTAATACCGTTATACACTCGAGTATCGCTGCACTAGCTAAGCAAGCTAATATAAGCGAACCTACCGTGAACCGCTTTTGTCGACGTTTAGATACAAAAGGCTATCCCGATTTCAAACTTCATTTAGCGCAAAGTTTAGCTAACGGTACTCCCTATGTTAACCGCCACGTAGATGAGAATGATACCGCAGAAGAATATACGTCTAAAATTTTTGAATCAACTATGGCTAATCTTGAATTGGCGCGTAAAAGTTTAGATCCAACGTCAATAAACCGCTCTGTAGATGTGTTAACCCAAGCTAATAAACTTTCATTTTTTGGTCTAGGCGCTTCTGCCATTGTTGCCCGCGATGCACAGAATAAATTTTTTCGCTTCAATGTGCCTGTTATTTGTTTCGATGACATATTAATGCAACGTATGAGTGCTATAAATAGTCGCCAAGGTGATGTTGTTGTTGTCATTTCTCATACGGGCAGAACAAAATCACTGGTTGAAGTAGCAACCTTAGCTAAAGAAAATGATGCAACCGTTATTGGCATTACCACAAAAGATACACCATTGGCTAAAGAATGTAGCATCGTTTTATCGGTTGATGTAAGCGAGGATACCGACCTTTATATGCCAATGGCTTCTAGAATTGCTCAATTAGCACTAATAGATGTATTAGCTACCGGCTTTACGTTACGCAGAGGAAGTAAATTTAGAGATAATTTGAAAAAAGTAAAAGACAGTTTACGAAGCTCTCGCTTTGATAGAAAAGATTAAGTTATAATTTTCACAAAGAAAATTTAAGTGCAAAAGATCAACAGACCCTAACGCAAAAACCATTTAAAGACATAGAGAAGGATTAACATGCCTAGAAGAACAAAAATTGTTGCCACCCTTGGCCCGGCAACCGATGATAAAGCAATATTAAAATCAGTACTTGCTGCAGGTGTAAACGTAGTGAGACTTAATTTTTCTCACGGAATTCCTCAAGATCATATCGACAGAGCTAATAATGTTCGCGAAGTTGCCAAAGAATTAGGTATTTATGTTGGTATTTTAGGCGATTTACAAGGACCTAAAATTCGTATTTCCACCTTCAAAGAGGGTCCAATAAAATTAGCTATTGGTGATAAATTTGAACTTGATGCTACCTTAGGCAAAGGTGAAGGTTGCCAGGAAAAAGTTGGGATTGATTATAAAAAACTAGTACAAGATGTTAATGCAGAAGATATCTTATTACTTGATGACGGTCGCGTACAATTAAGAGTATTATCCACTTCGAATAACTCTGTATTTACCGTTGTAACGGTAGGTGGACCATTATCAAACAATAAAGGTATTAACCGTCAAGGTGGTGGACTAACAGCCCCAGCATTGACGATTAAAGATAAAGAAGATATCAAGTTAGCAGCTAAAATCGAAGTTGACTTTCTAGCCGTTTCATTCCCACGTGATGCAGCAGATATGCGTGAAGCACGATTACTTGCTCATGAAGCCGGTTGTGATGCTCGATTAGTCTCTAAAATTGAGCGGGCTGAAGCTGTTAATGATGATAAAGTATTAGATGGAATTATCCTTGCTTCTGATGTTGTAATGGTTGCTCGTGGTGATTTAGGTGTAGAAATTGGCGATGCTGAACTTGTAGGCAAGCAAAAACATATCATTGCTCGTTCACGCCAACTAAACCGTGTTGTTATTACTGCCACACAAATGATGGAAACCATGATTGAACAACCTATGCCAACACGTGCCGAGGTTATGGATGTAGCAAACGCAGTATTAGATGGTACTGATGCGGTAATGCTCAGCGCTGAAACCGCTGCAGGTAAATATCCTGTTGAAACAGTATTAGCAATGGCTAGCGTTTGTGTTGGTGCTGAAAAACATCGATCAGTCAATATTTCGAATCACAGAATGGATTCAACATTTACTGAAGTATCTGAAACGATTGCCTTATCAGCCATGTATGCCGCCAACCATTTAGAGGGTGTTAAAGCGATTATAGCCTTAACTGAGTCAGGCCAAACCAGTAAATTAATGTCTCGCGTCACATCAGGATTACCTATTTATTCTTTGTCTCGTCATCCTAAAACATTGAATAAAAGCGCTATTTACCGTGGTGTATACCCTGTCGCCTTTGATTCAAAACAAAGTAATAATGAAAGCTTAGACAGCGATATACTCAAATCAGTATGTAAAGAAGCTGATTTAAAAGTAGGTGATAAAGTGATTGTGACTCATGGTGACTTAATGGAAACTGTGGGTGCATCAAATACGCTAAAAGTATTAATTATTACTAAAAAGCATTTAAGTTAGTTGCATTTAAGCTAGTTTAAGTTAATAAACGAGTAGCGAATGTCGAGAAATAGACGTTCGTTACTCGTCATTCATCCCTTATCAACAAGTCCCTTTTATTCTTCTATATAAATTCCAATTAAATAGCACCCTTCATATTCTTTATCTATCCGCACAACTTTACCCCGTATATCTAGCGGACGTACTTAGCCTGATGGTGGAGCAAGTTTATCATCCGTACTCCAATATAAAATAACAAAATCAAAAACAGTGTCATTATTTATACGTAACTTAAGTCTATCCCCCTGTGTCAAATATCTATGCAAAGCTTTTTAAGTGATTAATAATCCGTTTCAATGATATCGGTTGCGCTGTACCTAAGTTTTGAGCGAATAACGAAATACGTAATTCTTCGATCATCCACTTAGTCATTAAAATATCTTGCGCTACAGGCTTATCCTTTCGCTGAGCTGACAACACACTGGTATACTTGTCTACCGCTTTATTTACTTCAATGAGCTTTAATCTATCTTGGTTAGGGTCTATGGGTAATTTTTCTAAACGACGTAATATTCCTTTTAAATAGCGAATAATATCATCTAGTTTTTCGATACCAGACGCACTGACAAAGCCCTTAAATACTAACTGTTCACTTTGTTGCTTTACATCACCATGCGATTGAATAACATTTAGCGGGACACTACCTTTTAATTTTTTAGCCACATCGTGTCGTAAGCTCAAGGCTTGCTCTACCTTAATTGCGGCGCTTAACACGCAATCTGAAATTTCTGCTCGGACATAGTCTCGCATTAACACAAAATTAGACTCTGTACGTGGTAAGTGCGCTAACCCATTTTTTTGTAAATACTGTTTAACTAAATAAACGCAAGCAGCTTGAATACAATCTTGCAACAAATCAGCAATGGAGCCAAAAGGGTTAAAATACAAACCTAGCTTCGCTTTATTTGGCAGTTTTTCTTGTAAGTATTTCAGTGGTGATGGAATATTTAATAAAATTAAACGACTGATACCCGTCAACATAGCTTGCTCAGCATGCTCTTGTTGTTCAAACAGTTCAATGGCAACACTACTGTTATGATCCACTAAGGCAGGAAACGCCTTAATAGTTATATTAGCGACTTTTTTCTCATAACTTTGCGCTAAGTTACCAAAATCCCATTGAATTAATTTGCTTTTTTCAATGCCCTTCTCTGCCACTTGTTTAATTGACGCTTTTACTTTTCCTTGTAGCTCAGATTTTAGTAAATTAAGATCTCGACCTTGCTTTAATAATTGACCTTTTTCATTAACAATTTGAAAATTCATTGTTAAATGCAATGGTAACTGAACATCATGCCAAGCATCCTCAGGCAACCTAACCCCAGTCATTCGTAATAACTGTTTTGCTAAGGCATCAACTAAGTTTCCTTGAGCTTCATTCATATTGGCTAAACAGGCTTCTGCATAATTAGGTGCTGGCACAAAATTACGTCGTAATGCTTTAGGTAAAACCTTAATTAACGCCACCACTAAATCATAACGAAGCGCTGGGATTAACCAGTCAAAACCCTCATCTTGGCACTGATTTAACAGGGTAATAGGAATAATAACGCTAATGCCATCATCCATATCACCTGGGCTAAAATGATACGCTAAAGGAAGCGTTAAATTATGTTGCTGCCAAGTATCAGGGTATTCTTTACTTGATAATTCGTTTGATGATTCGTTGAGTAAAAACTCTTTAGTAAAATTAAGTAATTCACTATTTTTTTGTTTCGACTTTTTCCACCAAGCTAAAAAACTACGTTGACAAATAATTGTTTCAGGTAATTTATCCGCATAAAAATCAACTAGTTGTTGTTCTTCGATAAGGAAGTCTTTACGACGCGCTTTTTGTTCTAGTGCTTCAATACTGGCAACTAACGATTGATTTTGTGCTAAAAAACCTTCTTTAATAGCGCAATCACCATTCACCAGTGCTTCGCGAATAAACAGCTCTCTACAGGTGTGTGGTTCAATGGTATTGAAGTTTATTTTTCGTTTAGTCACTATGCTCAACCCATAAAGGCTGACTTGCTCAAAGGCCATTACAGCCCCTTGCTTTTTCTCCCAATGAGGTTCGCTATAACTACGCTTTAACAAATGTTCGGCTAGAGGCTCTATCCACAGGGGATCAATACGAGCATTCATTCGGGCAAATAAACGGCTAGTTTCAACTAATTCAGCTGACATTAACCACTTTGGTGGTTTTTTAGCGAGCGCTGATCCTGGGAAAATAAAGAACTTACTCCCGCGAGCCCCTTTAAACTCTCTATTTTCGTCTTGCTGTCCTAAATGACTTAATAAACCAGAAAGCAATGCCTGATGCACCGATACTAAACTATCAGGAATAGTCGCCTCTTGTTTTTTCTCATTATTATCATTAGCTAGCTCCGCTACAGAGAACTGATAATCAACCGACGTAAGCGTTATTTTTTGCTCTTTTAACGTTAATTTAAGTTGGCTAATAATATCTTGCCATTCACGTAAACGGACATAAGATAAAAACTCTCGCTGACACAGTTTTCTAAAGTGATTTTGCGATAAATTTTTCTGTTGAGCGTTAACGTATTGCCATAAATTAAGAATACTAATGAAATCTGATTGTTTATCTTTAAAACGATTATGTTTTTCATCCGCCGCTTGCTGCTTTTCGTGTGGCCTTTCACGAGGATCTTGAATACTCAGGGCACTAACAATAATCAATACTTGTTCGACACAACCTAAGTCAATCGCGGTTAACACCATTTTGGCTAAACGAGGATCTATCGCAAACTTAGATAATAATCGTCCTGATGTTGTTAATTGAGTATGACTGTTATTACTATTAACAGTGTTGTCTACCGCAGCCAGCTCTTCTAATAATTTAACACCGTCGTTAATATTTCTATTATCTGGTGGCTCAACAAAAGGGAAGTTACCTATTTCACCTAAATCTAATGCCAACATTTGCAATATAACGGTGGCTAAATTAGTACGTAAAATTTCAGGATCAGTAAACTCTGGCCTATTAAGAAAGTCATCTTCACTGAACAAACGTATACATATACCAGACGACACACGACCACAACGCCCTGCTCTTTGATTAGCACTGGCTTGTGAAATAGCTTCTATGGGTAAGCGCTGCACCTTAGTACGATAACTGTAGCGAGAAATACGGGCAGTGCCCGGATCAATAACATATTTAATTCCGGGCACTGTTAAAGACGTTTCAGCAACGTTTGTCGCCAGTACTATATTACGCCCGGTATGGGGTTTAAAAATTCTATTTTGCTCACTAATGGTCAACCGAGCATACAGCGGAAGAATGTGTGTATGCGGTAAATTAGCTTTCGTTAATGCTAGCGCCGTATCGCGAATTTCTCGTTCACCATTGAGGAAAATAAGAATATCCCCTTGGCCCTGACTGCTATTAGGATGTTCAGATAACTCATCAACCGCATCGAGAATACCGCTAATAATATCTTTGCCTTCATAAGAGCCCTGCGTTGATGAAAACGGATTCTCATCGCTGTCACCTTGTTCAGCACTTTCATTTAAGGGGCGATAACGCATTTCAACTGGAAAGGTTCGTCCTGACACTTCAATAACAGGTGCAGGTTTACCTGATTTATCAGCAAAGTGATTGGCAAAACGTTGGGGGTCAATAGTGGCTGACGTCACAATAACTTTTAAATCAGGACGTTTGGGTAAAATCTGTCGTAAATAACCTAAAATAAAATCAATGTTTAAACTACGCTCATGCGCCTCATCAATAATAATGGTGTCATATTGGCGAAGTAATCGATCTTTTTGCATTTCAGCCAATAAAATACCGTCGGTCATTAATTTTATATAACTTTGGCTTGTGACTTGATCGTTAAAACGAACTTTATAACCAACCTGCTCACCTAGCTTGGTGTTAAGCTCATCGGCAATACGGTTTGCGACAGTTCTAGCGGCAATTCTACGCGGCTGAGTATGACCAATAAGACCATCAACACCACGGCCTAACGCAAGACAAATCTTTGGAATTTGCGTTGTTTTACCTGAGCCAGTCTCACCGGCAATAATCACTACTTGATTATCACTAATGGTCTGAGAAATCAGTTCAGCATTCTCACTAATAGGTAAGCCATCTGGGTAACTTATTTTAGGGACATTGTGCAACTTTTGTTGCTTCTCATTAATAGATTGTTCAATAGCTTTTGCCGTTCTGCTAAGGTGCTTTGCTTGTTGCTCAAGCTTAGTCACAGCAGAAGTATCAGACGGTTTTAACTGGCTAATAATTCTTTTATGATGTAATAATTGCTTTTTAAAGCGTGGTAAATCTGATTGTTTAACTTGCGTTAACAGATCAAATAAAGCTTGAACATTGGGGGTTTTAACCGGGGTATTATCAGAAAGCAAACTAGACTCTATTACTCAAAAAAGGAAAATAAAAAGTATAGAGTCTATTTTATCAGGTATATCGCATATACCCAAGCCACTTCAATAGCCGAGCTTCATAACGCTTGAGTGGAGTATGTTCTGGGCTAATGTTTTTATTAACTTGCCTATGCATTTTAGTCAGGAGTTTATTAATAAGAAAATTTATTTATCGCATATAACGTCGCTGCTTTTAACCAAACGGTTCCAACGTTACCATCGCCAACCTTTTTACTGTCTAGCTGCGTAACGGGGACAATTTCTTTTGTTGAACTCGTTATCCAAATTTCATCAGCCGCATTAACTTCTTCAAGGGTAATGATTCGCTCTTCAAGCGGTATAGAACCCTCTTTAGCCAATATATCAATTAGTAGCCGGCGGGTAATACCTGGTAAAATTTGATTATCTTGAATGGGCGTAGCAATAACACCGTCTTTAACAATAAAAATATTAGATGAACTCGCTTCAGTTAATTCATTATTACTATTATAGAGTAAGGTTTCTTGGCTACCGGCTTCATACCCTTCTTGAAAATGTAAAACATTGCCAAGTAACGATGTAGACTTTATTTGACAACGTTGCCAGCGTAGATCTTCGCTGCTACTCAAGGCATAACCTTTGCCTACAGTAACTAAATCCGGTGTTTTAGCTACGGGAATTTCAAAAGCCATAGCAAATACTGTTGGTGTTACATTAACTGGAAACGCATGAAAACGCTTAGTATCGGTACCGCGACTCACATGTAAATAAAGGCCTAACGGGCCAGCACCATTTTTTTCAATTAAGGTGTCACACAATGTTTGCCATTGTGCATCATTCCAATTTAGCTCAATACCAATCTCATTAAGTCCATCGTTCAGACGATTAATATGGCCTTTAAAGCCCACCATTTCACCAAAGTAAGACGGTATCACTTCATATATGCCGTCGCCAAATAAAAAGCCACGATCTAGGGGAGAAATTTTAGCTTCTTCAATAGGCATATAATCGCCATTTAAAAATACTGTGTTCATTTTATTTTCCTATCATTCTACTACGTATCTTAATAACCAATTAAGGCTCTAATTCGGGCAATCAAAGCAATACCTTCCGATGCCGGTAGACTATCTTCTGTTAATTCGTTTTTACGGGTAACGCCATCGACGCTCCCTAAATTTGATATATATTTTAAGATCTGTTCTGGGCAAGTCTGATTTAATAAATCCTGCTTAGACCAAATACTTAAGAACGCTAAAATACCATAAACGCCCCAATTTGAGACATCACTAATAATCAATTCATCACATTCAGTTACCGCAGGAATAATGTTTAGCTCTACTAAAAATGCCTTTACATTACCCATACCAATTTCATTACCTCCATCACCAATAGCAATAGTAGGACAATTTGCTTCATCCATAAAAAAATCAAAACAAGCAGCCCGTGCACTAATATCTTCACCGAGCATATTATGATAACAACCATTTTCAGCTAAACCAGGGTGCTCTATTGAGATGATAACCTCAGGTTTATAATGGGCTAAAGCGCGCTTTGCTTCCACCAAACCCATCTCTTTTTTACCTACACTGATCACACAGGTTCGATAGTCTTGTTGAAAAGCGGTTGCCATCGGTGTGCCACAAACCAGAACCGGATTTGCGCCCAAAATTTCCAGCGCACGATATAAAATCAAGGCACCCACCGGCCCATCCGTTTCAAACGTATCTTCGACAGGAAAGCCCGTACCAATAAATATAGTGCCTTTAATATCACGCATTACTTTAGCCGCACGTAAGCAGTAACCGGCACTAAGCTGCGTTTGTAAGCCTTTCATGCCTCGTAAATTACGCTCAACAAGCATGCTTTCTATTTGTTCACTAAGCGCTTGTTCATGTGAAGCTAATTGAGTCATTAACGCTAGTCCCTCTTTATTTTTACAATATCAATCACAAGTCACTAACTCTGTACGATTAAAACCGCTTAAATTTAAATGAAATATATTGTGTGCCTGTTCCATACTAATGGGTTCAAAATGTACTTTACCCCCTTGGTTTAATTGCCCTAATTTAGCCGTATCTACCGACGAAACAGCACCAATTTTAGGATAGCCGCCAATGGTTTGCCTATCATTGAGTAAAACAATGGGTTGACCATCAGCGGGGATTTGTACGGCACCATGACAAATCCCTTCCGATAAAATACCCTCAACATCACACGTAATTGCCTGACCTTCTAATCTATATCCCATACGATCAAAGCTTTTGCTCACCGTATATTCAGTAGAAAAAAACAAGCGTTGTTGGTATGAAGTAAAATGCCGTTGTTGATAGCTTGGTACGGTATGTAATATTATTTCATCCGTATAGGCAGGTCTTAATTTTTCGATTAATATCAAGTTTTTATTTTTATGACTGTTGTTATGGGTGTTTTGATGGCTGTCGCGGCAAGTACAAGCTAACATATCGCCTGCCAATAATTTCTCTCCCCTTAAACCACCAATCCCTTCACGACAAACCGTGGCTGTGCTTCCAAAACTGGGCGTAATATTAAAACCATCGGCAACCGCTAAATAACAACGAACACCTTGAGTGGCAAAACCTAAAGCAATCTCATCACCCGCTTTTACGTGATAACTCCGCCATAACCCTTTTGTTTGCCCATTAATGGTTAGCGGCATGTTAGCACCCGTAATGGCTAGGGTGGTATCAACTTGTGCAATTAATATTAAACCCCCTACACTAATTTCAATCGCGGTGGCGTTTAACGTGTTGCGACATAGACGATTAGCCCATTGAAAGGCGAGTAAATCGACAGGCCCCCCATTGGTTAAACCTAGATTAAACGCACCAAAACGACCGGCATCTTGAATAAGACTTAGCATACCGGCTTGCTTAACTAAAAAGCCCTGTGCTAATGAGGAATTACTCATAACTCACCTCTAGCGTTCCGCCTAAGGTAAAAAATTCGTCTTTAGAAATAGCGATAAACTTCACTCTATCACCCACGTTGACCGGCATAGTAGGAGTGGCTTTCGCGTTAAACATATCAATGGGACAAAGACCAATAATATTCCAACCACCGGGGGAAACACGAGGGTAAATAGCTGTTTGTCTATCCGCAATAGCAACAGCCCCTTTAGGTACTTTCATTCTAGGGGTGCCCAACCTTGGCGCAGAAATTCGTTCGTCTACCTCACCTAAGTAAGCAAAACCAGGAGCAAAGCCAATGGCATAAACACGATATTCTTGTGCTTGATGAAGTTCAATCACTTGTTCAACCGTTAATTGAGCACGTTGCGCAATAACCGATAAATCGGGGCCCGACTCATTGCTATAATAAACAGGCAGTTCAACGATGTTAGCTTCATCGTGATTAACTTGCTCTTTCAAATGATGATCAATAGATTGTAATAAGGTACGTAGTTGGTTTCGTATTTGATGATAATCTGTGGTCATCATATTAAACATCACCATCAAGGACGCATATGATGGCACTAAATCAATTATATCTGGTGCTAACGATTGCGCCATAGCTTTACGTATAAGTTGCTCTGCTTGCTGAACTTTAGCCGAAATATTAGCACTAACTTGGCTACCATCTTGCTCACCAAAATAGATAATTAACGCGTTCTCACCAGCGATATGAATATTAAGATTCTCGAGCATTAACCTATTAGATCCCTAATTGCCTCAATAGCCAGTACCCCTTCAATATTATCACCATGGACACATAAGCTATCGGCGTTTAATGCTAAAACATGACCACTAACCGTTGTAACACACCCGTGCTCTTTTAACTGCTTAACTTGGGCAAGCATTTTTTCTTTATTGTGCACTGCACCGACTTTGCTGCGTGCTAATAACTTGCCATCATCAGCATAACAACGGTCGGCAAAGGCTTCACTTAACACGTCAATACCAAAGGCTTTAGCCTCTGTTCTATGTTGATCAATTTGTGGTGTTGCTTGTAACATTAACTTAAGCGGTTTGTGATAGTTAGATAGTGCCATCAGTATCGCCTCACGCACATTTTCTTGTACCATCATATCATTGTACAAAGCACCATGAGGTTTAACATAGTCAAGATCAAGTCCTAGCGATTTAGCCACACCGTCAATAGCGGCTACTTGATAAGTCACTAGCGCAATAATCTCATCGGTAGAGCAATTCATAGAACGGCGACCAAAACCACCCAGATCAGGATACCCCGGATGCGCACCAACAATAACATTGTGCGCTTTCGCTAATTCAAGAGTTTTTTGCATCACTAAAGGATCGCCAGCATGAAAGCCACAAGCAATATTGGCTTGATCTATATGGGGCATGACCTGTTCATCTAAGCCCATAGACCAACTACCAAAGCTTTCACCTAAATCACAATTTAATTTCATCTTTTTTTCCTATTAATAATAGCCTTACAGTACCGCTAATGTGGAGTTTATTATATCAGTAACCAACATTTTTCCGGGGCTATGGGTAATGCAAAATGGCGGTTTGGTTTGTTCTAATGCAAGTTGAGGAGTAACACCACAAGCCCAAAAAACAGGTACTTCATGTTCGTTAATCGTTACGGCATCACCATAGTCAGGGGTATTAATATCATCAATGCCAATCAGTTTAGGATCACCAAAATGTATTGGCGCACCATGTACTGAGGGAAAACGACTACAAATTTGTATTGCACGTATAGCATTTTTTGCCAACATAGGCCGCATGCTCACCACTGTTTCACTACTAAAACGCCCAGCTGATTTACAGGCTATATTAGTTCGGTACATAGGCACATTTTTACCTTCGCTAATATTGCGAATTTCAAGTCCATCAGCAATCAGTGCTTCCTCAAACGAAAAAGAACACCCTAAAACGAACGTCACTAAATCATCACGCCACAGGTCTTTAATATGGGTTAACTCTTGTGTTAGCAGGCCATTCTCAAACAAGCGATAACCGGGTACATCAGTGCGAATATCAATATCTTGACCAAGCTCAGGTAATAGAAAATCCCCCGCATTGGTTGACATACCAATTAACGGACAAGGTTTTGGATTAAATAAACAAAATTGTAAAAAATCACCTGCCCACTCTTTAGGTAAAATAACAATATTACCTTGCACGCAGCCTTGGGCAAAACCCGAGGTATTACCGGTAAAGTCTTGTATTCGGATCAGCTGTCGTAATGCATAGGCACTCAATGGTGAAGAGACATTATTAGTATCGTTTACTGGCATGAAAACTCCGCATTGTTAAATTGGTAATCATTGATCAGTATTGATCATTAATGGTTTATTATTAGTCGTTAGTCGCAAGCGTCTTAATATGAGTGCTAGTATTGCGAAAAATCGTTTCAAAATCTATGAAAATACAATAAGTAATGTATATGACGTAATAAAAAAGGCGAATCATTTCTGATCCGCCTTAAATAAAACATGACTGCTAGCTAACAAGTTAAACGTGTTTATTCATCTATCTCATTTGCTTCGGCTATGCGTTGTATCCGATCTTGTTCTTCCATAAATGCGGCTTTTATTTCTTCGATCACGTTATCAACATCAGCAGAAATTGTACTTTCGTTGAATAACCCAGTCAGTTTAGTTTCAAACGTTAATTCGCCACTTTCATACAAGGCCCACATTTCTAGGCCATACTTACTTGATAATAACGCTGGTGCAAACTGCCCATAGTAATTAGTTATGTTAGCTACATCACGCATTAGCATCGCTTTAGCATTATTATTGGCTGAGGCATCAACAGCTTGAGGTAAATCAATAATAACAGGGCCATATTCATCAACAAGTACATTAAACTCAGATAAATCGCCATGAACAATACCCACACATAACATACGTACAATATAGTCAATGACTTGTTCGTGATCTTCGATGGCTTGTTCTTTTGACATAACCACGTCATTTAATCGTGGCGCAACATCACCGGCTTCGTCGGTGATCAGCTCCATTAACAACACCCCCTCAAAACAACCAAAAGGATGAGGCACTCGAACACCGGCTTCTGCTACTGTATACAGGGCATCCACTTCAGCATTTTGCCATGCTTCTTCTTGTTGGTTACGACCATACTTAGAGCCTTTTTCCATGGCTCTGGCACGTCGGCTGTTCCGACTTTTCCTGCCTTCCTGGTACTGAGCCGCTTTTTTAAAGCTGCGCTTATTCGCCTCTTTATATACTTTAGCACAGCGAATTTCACTGCCACAGCGAACCATAAAAACAGTGGCTTCTTTACCACTCATTAATTGACTAATCACTTCGTCAACTAGGCCGTCATCTATGAGAGGTTGGATACGTTTTGGTGTTTTCATAACAACGTTATACTGTAATATTGGTAAATGACAAAATTATAAGTTCTCTATTTTTTCAATGGATTAAAAAAGTTAAGCAACTTTTTTCGTACTTATTTGACTGGCAAGGTATTCATCTAATGACCCTTGGAAGTTTACTAACTGTTTATCTTTAATATCAATAATACGGGTTGCTAAACTTGAAACAAAAGCACGATCATGGCTCACAAAAATCAGCGTACCTTCAAAGTCTTTTAATGCATTATTTAAGGCATCAATCGCTTCAATATCCATGTGGTTAGTTGGTTCATCCATAATCAACACATTAATATCTGCCATCATTAACATACCAAATAATAAACGGTTTTTCTCTCCACCTGAACAGTTACGTGCTTTTTTATTCGCATCGTCGTCAGTAAACAATAAACGTCCTAACATACCACGAACACTTAAATCATTATGACACGGTCTACGCCATTGTGACATCCAGTCCATCAGTGTTAAGTCATTATCAAAAAATGAACCGCTATCTTGTGGGCAATACCCAACAGCAGCATTTTCAGACCATTTAACAACACCTTCAGTGTGTGATAACTCATTCATTAAACAGCGTAATAACGTGGTTTTACCCACGCCGTTTTCGCCAATAATGGCAAGTTTAGCACCCGCTTCAAGTAATAAATCACCTTTTTCAAATAATACTCTGCCATCAAAACCATGACTAAGTTTTTCAAGCTCTAACGCTTGACGATGCATTTTTTTACCAGGAGCAAAAGCAATTTTAGGCGTAATACGGCTTGATGATTTCACATCATCGAGTTTTATTTTGTCCATTTTTTTAGCACGAGAACTGGCTTGTTTTGCTTTAGAAGCATTGGCGCCAAAACGGTTTACAAAGTCTTGTAACTCGGCAATTTCTTCCGCTTTTTTAACGTTACCTGATAATAACTGTTCACGTAATAAACCTGACTGTTCTAAGAAAAATTCGTAATTACCTGGGTAAACACGTAATTCACCGTAATCAATATCTGCCATATGGGTACAAACAGAGTTAAGGAAATGTCTATCATGGGAAATGATAATCATGGTGCATTTACGTTTGTTCAACTCACCTTCTAACCAACTAATGGTATGAATATCCAAGTTATTGGTTGGCTCATCAAGTAATAAAATATCAGGGTTAGCAAAAAGTGCTTGGGCAAGAAGAACACGTAATTTCCAACCGGGTGCAACTTGTTGCATTGAACCATAATGAAATGATTCATCAATGCCCGCTTCCAATAAAATTTCACCGGCACGACTTTCAGCCGTGTATCCATCCATTTCAGCAAATTCGCTTTCTAAGTCGCCAACACGCATACCATCGGCTTCACTCATTTCCGCTTGTGCATAAATAGCGTCACGTTCTTGTTTTACTTTCCATAACGCCATGTCACCCATGACCACAGTATCAATAACATTGTATTCTTCAAAGGCGAACTGATCTTGGCCTAAGGTACTTACCTTGTTGCCCGTACTAACCGATACATTGCCTGAGCTTGGTACTAGGTCGCCGCTGAGTATCTTCATAAATGTAGACTTACCACAGCCATTTGCGCCAATTAAACCATAGCGGTGACCGTTGCCAAATTTAGCAGATATGTTTTCAAATAAAGGCTCAGCGCCAAATTGCATTGTAATGTTCGATGTAGTGATCAAAAGGTATTCCTAAATTTTGCTAACAAATACTGAATGGTTCATTATTAAATAGCGCTGATTACCCTTTAACTAAGCAGGTAAATAAGCCAAAAAATAACAATAAATACTCAAAATAATAAGGTCGCGCATTATACAGCAAGAGTACTGTAAACAACATCTAATCTTTACAATAAAGTGATGGTTTTTTCGTCAACAGTGTATTTAAGCTTAATAATAAGTCGGCTAAACGCGCTATTTTACGATTACTCAGTTGCCGATAATCAAAATAGGGACAAACAATCAGCCTGTTTTTAGTATCAATGACAAACTTAACATTATTATCTCCAAAACTTATATTTTTCATGTCTTCCTATTTATCAAATAGTATCGTAAAAACCCAGTGATATTTAGTCGTGGAGTTGTTCACTACTTACCTTGGTAACACAAGATAAGCCAAACGACCTAAAGCTTTACCCTATAATTTAGCACGCCATTTTTGGCCAGTGTATTGTTGACTGCTCTACACTGTTTTTACAACTCATGGACTCGTTACCTTTATAATTTTGACACCCCCAGAACTTGCCTTTATTACTTGAGCGTAAAACCATGTCTGCATTGCAGCGTTCACAAGTCGGTATCAAACTGTTACAGGCTGAATTTAAACAAACCTTAAAACCAGAATAGCGTTTGCTCGTCATAGGGCTTTCGCATTGAGCACAAGGCTTTTGTATATGTTCACAGCGAGGAAAGTGTGAACAAGCATAAAAAGCACCAAAGCGACCGGTTCGTTTTTTTAAGATGCCGGTTTCACAAATCAAACAGGTTAACTCTTCTACCAATAACTGACTTGCTGTGCTGTTAAACTCATTCAGTTCAATTTGATGTTCGTTCACCAATTCATTAACAAAGTGATTTGATTCTGCCATATCAGCAATAAGATAAACTCGGTCTTTCGCTCTTGTTAACGCAACATAAAATAAGCGACGTTCTTCCGCGTGTTCAAAGTTCTCTTTTTTTGCAAGTAAGGCATCAAGTAATGGTGGTGTTGCTTTTTCAGAAGGAAAACCATGAGCACCTTTTTTCAGTCCAACAATAATGACATAGTCAGCCTCTTTACCTTTTGATGCATGAAAAGATTGAGGCTCAATCGTTAGTAATGGATATTGATGACTCATGCGTTTAAGATCTTGCTTACTAGGTAAAAGAAACCAAAAACGCGCTAATAAGTAAACCTTAACTGGCTTACACACTTTCGCTGAAATAGCGGCTAACACCTCATCAATGGCCCCATTTGCCATTTCATCAATTAGTGTAGTGTTGGGTGAATTCACTTGACTGCTATCTCGTTTCAGCAAAGACACCGCAGGTGCATTAACATGCTTCAACGATTTTATCGTTTTTTTAATTTGTGCCGGATTTTTACTAATAAAGTCTGTTGCGACCTTACCAATATGATTATTAAATCGAAAAGTTAGATCTAATACTGATTGCGTTGTTGCGCCAAAATAATCTGAGAATTTAGTCGTTAAGGTGAAATCAGCACCGCTAAACCGGTAAATCGCCTGCCAATCATCCCCCACTGCAAATACCGAACAGTCTTTATGATTATCGCGTAACGCCTTGACTAAACGTGCACGAGGCTCTGAGATATCTTGGAATTCATCCACCATAATATAACGCCATGGTGACTGAAACTTGCCGGTTTGAACATACGCCAACGCTTTATTAATCATATCGTCAAAATCAATTTCACCGCGACCAATTAAATGTTGTTCATACGCAATTAAAATGGGCTTAAGCAAAGCTAATGCTTTGGCTGTTTGCCTAGGTTCGACAGAGTTAGCAATGACCTTATCTTTGAACGTAATCTCGACAGTACCGTCTACAGAGTGGTTAGCACAGGCCGCTTTATATAGCCCCACTAGCTGAGTAAGTGTTTTAGCAAGCGCTGTTGTTTTGCCACTTTCATTGAGGGTTGCGAGTATTACCTCGGTAGGTAATAACTGGGGCGATAGCCGATCGGCTGATAATAAACCCAATTGCGTTTGTCGCGCATTCAATGATGACATTAAAGTGCTAACTAACTGACCTTCTTGATGCTGAGCATAGGTTAATTCAAGACAGTGAGTCTGACATGTGTGATGAATGGCACGCTTGGTTTTAATACCCTCAAGGTAGGCGTCTTTATCGAGGTAAGGCGCGGTATCTCCGTGCTTGTCGATCTCATCATATTCAATATAAATAGCTAACTCAGGCAGAAAAAAGTCAGGCTGATATTGTTTACGCTCACTTGTTTGTACCTCAAAAGCGTATTTAGCACGATACCGATATTCTATCCCGTGGGTAAATAACGCATTGGCAATATAAAGCTCACCAAAGCTGTTGACCTGCTCGCCTTTAAAAGTGCGTATATCATTATCAGTAAAGTACTGGTAACAATCACCCCGGCTTGTAAAATCAAACGCACTTCGCTCAACGTAATAGTATTTGCTGAAATACTCAAGCACTAGCTCACGATATTGAATTGACTCATTCATCAGTTGTTCAAAATAGCGCTAAACCCATACCCACTTTACTTTTTCATCTTCAGCCAATACTGACAATGTCGGTTTTTTCCCTTCAACCTGGGCGATAATACTCAATCCTAAACCATGAAAAGTCGTTGCGCTAATGTTAGTAGTTGATAACTTATCTTGTATTCTTTCATCCATTTCATTAGCCGCTTTACGGCCATAAGCTAACAATAATATTTGCTCGTGCTTAGCCTGCCCGCTATTGAGTAAATAACCGGTACGTCCAACCATCACACTGGTTTTTCCTGTTCCAGCACCCGCCAACAACAAATTATTGTCATTATCGATAATACAGGCCCTGCGCTGATGAAGTGTTAACGGGTTAGACTCAACCTGATCAAAAAAGGCTTTATGCGCTAGAAGCGCTTTAGTGATATAGCGTTCACGACAATCGGCTATATCCTGTATTTTAAAACGTTGGTAATGCGATAACCGTTGCAGTTTTTTAGCCACGCTTGGCCATACATTACTTGATTGAGATGCTTTACCTGATTTGCTTGCTTTACTTAACTTACTCAGCCTATTCAGTCTACTCAGCTTAAGCCACATAAACCAACGCTTACCTTCTTGATTTACGGCTAATTGAATACGTTCAATAGTCGATTGGCGTAAATACCGATCAGACGTGATTTTATCTATGGTTGTTAATAACGTGTCAACACGCTTAATGTTAGCTAATGCCCAAAGCTGTTCACACGTTTTTTTATGTTCTCGCTTAGCGTTATAAGCCAACATGGTAAAAACATAATTACGGTTTGCGGTTTTAAAGGTAAGAATTTGCCCGAAAAAACTGAGATGAAATAAGGGGGGAACAATCAGTGCTTCCCATTGAAGAGTGATTAAACGATTTTCAACGTCAATGGTCACACCACTGTCACTAATTTTTATGACAGTTGGAATACCAATAAATCGGCAAAAAAAACTTGAAGAGATACATTTCATTTACAACAAAACCCAAAGATGAAAAAAAGCCCCATTAGAGAGGAAAATCAAAAATGATTATTCTATCATTAGTCTGGTGTTCAGGTAAAAATGAAGTAATGAGATAGTAAAAAAATTTTATTTATTAAGGGATTAATCGCTCATTTAGTCACCCGTTAACTGTGTTACCCTTGCTAACCTGTGCTGACCAGTGCTGACCAGTGCTCACTTAGTCATAAAAACATCAAATAAGTGAGCCTTGTATTAAGTGAGTGTACCTAAAGGTGTTTTTACTTAGCCTGAGCAAGCTCTATATTTAGTGCTTTTAACTGTGTCGCTATATCTTCAGCAGCGGTTCTTGGATTGATATCCTCATCTATTTTCAATATTTTACCTTCTTTAGATACATAAAAAGTCACTCGGCTAGCAAACTGCATAATATTAAGTACATCATAGGCCTTAGCGGTTTCTTTAGACGGATCACTGAGCATAGGAAAATCAGCCCCCGTTTTTTTTGCAAAGTCTCTGTTGTCATCTAATGGGTCAACACTGGCCATAAAATAGCTAACATTATACTCCCTAATTAAATGCCCCTGCTCTACCAATGATTTACATTCAATAGTACACCCTCGCGTATTAGCCATGGGGTACCAAGCTAACACCACAGCTTGTTTACCTTGGTAATCACTCAGTTGATAATAATCCCCCGTGGTAGCTTGTAATCTAAAGTTGGGGGCTTGCTCACCCACGGTTAAGTCAGTTGCCAACACGCTAAAGCTGGTAAGTGCGGCGAATAGAGTCCAAGCGATTGTGAATGTTTTTTTCATCAGAATTACCTTTTAAAGAAGAGAATATGAGTATTGTTAATTTATCTTGTTTTAGCTAATTATCGGGCTAATTAACCTTTTAATAGTAGGTTGCCTAACCCTTTACCTAATCATATACGTGTTAAAGCCGTAAATAGTTTAGTGGGAGCGTAAGTCTGTCTCTACTCTTGGCCTTTTGCCCGCTAACGCGCCAAACCATCCTTTTGTTAACGCGATAATGATAATTTCAGCAAATAAAATAAAAACGATACGAATGGCTGCTTTAATTTTATATTTTTCAAAATCTTCTACATTAATGTTGGGATCTTGTAGAGCTTCTCTCAACTGCGCTTTATGCTACTCAACAGCCGCTTTATCCGTAAAGTTATGCCAAACTTTTTCAACGCCCTCATAGTATTCATAAATAATTCCTAACGTTATAAAAAGTAATGTAAGTGCAGAGGTTAATCCCACAGCCCTTGGTAGATAGCGACCATATCGCTGATAGACGGTTCAATCGGGTTATTAGCTGGAGAGCCTGAAGCTAATGCTTGCTCTGCCATGGTTTGACAAACATCGAAGAACTCATCACGCTTAATACCAAACTCTTGTGGGGTTGGCACCGCTAATTCATCGTTTAATGCACGAAGTTCAATTAATAGTTTCTGGTTAGCAACTTCATTGCTGTCTTGCTCAGTTGCGATACCCATCGCTCGTGCACAATCGGCATAGCGTGCTGGCTCAGCGGCAATAGAATAAGCCGTAACACTTGGCAGTAGCATTGCATTTGAAAGGCCATGAGGTACATGAAAAAATGCGCCTATAGGACGGCTCATGCCATGCACTAATGCTACTGATGCGCTAGAGAATGCAATACCCGCTAGGGTTGAACCAAGCATCATCGCTTCACGCGCTTTTTCATCACTACCATTGTTATAGACTTTTCGTAAGTTTGGCCCTATTAACTTCATTGCGGCAATCGCTTGGCAATCGCTATATGCATTGGCTTTCTTACTAACATAGGCTTCCATTGCATGGGTTAAGGCATCAATGCCGGTATCAGCTGTTGTTCTAGGCGGTAGGCTCATTGTTAATTTATAATCAACCAAGGCCGCAACAGGCATAAACCCAATGCCAACACACAGCATTTTCTCATCACTTGTTTCGTCCGTTATAATGGTAAACCTTGTGACTTCAGAGCCGGTGCCCGCAGTAGTCGGTATGGCAATAACAGGTAAGCCTTGTTCTATGACCATGCGTGGAAAACGGTAATCTTGCATCACGCCGCCATGTTTGGCCAAAATAGCAATGGCTTTGGCACTATCAATGGGACTTCCGCCGCCGAGGGCAATAATACAGTCGTAATTACCCTCTCTTGCCTTTTCAACACCCGCTTGAATAGATTTTACCGTTGGCTCTGGCACCGTATTGTCAAAGACATGGGCACAAATATTTTGCGTGCCTAAATTTATTTGAATACGATCGGCATACCCCAGCTCCACCATCATCTTGTCGGTAATAATCAAGGGACGGTTGCAGCCAAGGCTAACTAATATGTTGGGTAATTCCAATGCAGCATCTTCACCTACCTGCATAATGCGCGGTAGAATAACTTGAGTAGACATATTAATTCCTTTATCTTTTTTTGGTGTTTTGGTTATTTTGGTTATTTTGGTAAGTGGGTAAGTTGCTTTATCAATAGTAACAACCTAAAGACTAGACACTCCCCGTTGATTTATTACTTTTAGCGATGGCAAAAAAACAGGTACTCGCATTAATATCCGTTATATTAACGAAAACCTTGTATTCAGTTTGAGTACACGTAAGATTGACATTGTCTATATTACTGCTTTATCTGATAACCACTTTTAAATATCCAAGCAACCGCTAATAAACAAACAGCTAAAAATCCACTCATCACACAAAGGCTTGTTATTAAACTTACATCAGCCACTTCATAAAAACTCCATCTAAAGCCACTAATTAAATAAAATACGGGATTAAATTGCGTTACCGTTTGCCAAAATGGTGGCAACATACTAACAGAGTAGAAAGTGCCACCTAGGAAAACAAGTGGAGTAATAATAATGAGTGGGATCACTTGTAGCTGCTCAAAGTTGTCTGCCCATATACCGATAATAAACCCAAATAAACTAAAGGTTATGGCGGTCATCACTAAAAATAATAACACCCAAAATGGATGTGCAATTTCAAGAGGAACAAAAAAATGTGCCGTTGCTAAAATAATTAGCGCTAACAAAATTGATTTAGTCGCTGCCGCGCCCACATAACCTAGCAACACTTCAAAAGAAGATACCGGTGCTGAAAGTAATTCATAAATAGTTCCGGTGAATTTAGGTAAATATATACCAAATGACGCATTAGAAATACTTTGTGTTAATAGCGATAACATAATCAAGCCCGGCACAATAAAAGCACCATAGCTGACACCACCAATTTCAGTAATACGAGAACCAATCGCAGAGCCAAACACAATAAAATACATAGATGTTGAAATAACAGGAGAGATGATACTTTGAAAAATGGTGCGTTTAGTGCGGGCCATTTCAAATTTATAAATAGCCGCCACTGCGTAACGATTCATGTTGTTTCCCTTACTAGTGAGACAAATATATCTTCCAACGAGCTTTGATCTGTTTTGATATCTTTAAACGCAATAGAGGATGCTGACAAATGCTGAAGTAAAACAGAAATTCCTGTGTGCTCATTAGTTGTGTCATAGCTATAAATTAATTGCAGCCCATCATTTTTAATCTGCAAATTAAAATCTGCCATACTTGAAGGTATTTCAGTTAATGGTTCTTTTAAATCGAGGATCAATTGCTTTTTACCTAATTGATTCATTAATGCTACTTTATCTTCAACTAAAATAAGTTGACCATTTTTAATAACACCAATACGGTCTGCTATTTCTTCAGCTTCTTCAATATAATGTGTGGTTAAAATAATAGTCACGCCGTCGTCACGTAATTGTCTTACCAATTGCCACATGTCTTTGCGAAGCTCTACATCAACGCCAGCAGTAGGCTCATCTAAAAATAAAATGGTTGGTTGATGAGAAAGTGCTTTAGCAATCATTACTCGGCGTTTCATACCGCCAGATAACTCTATTAATTTATTATCTTTTTTATCCCAAAGTGACAAGGACTTAAGCGTTTTTTCAATAAAAGCAGGATTAGGCTTTTTGCCAAATAATCCGCGACTAAATGAAACAGTTGTCCATACCGTTTCAAAGGCATCTGTGGCTAACTCTTGTGGCACTAAACCAATAAGGCCACGCGTATGTCGGAAATCTGAGACAATATCTTTACCATCAACAGTAATTTGACCAGAAGTAGCATCAATAATGCCACAAATAGTACTAATAAGTGTCGTTTTACCCGCACCATTAGGCCCTAATAAGGCAAAAATTTCAGCAGGTTTTATCGCCAAGTTGATAGTATCAAGTGCTTTAAAACCACTCGTATAAACCTTGTTAACATTTGTGATTTGAATAATTGGCTGCAATATTATTTTCCATGAATATATAAACAGTACTAAGGTATACGACATGCACTATTGATGGCTAGGGAAATCACTCAATTAGCCCCTAATTTTTATTCACTCTATTTATTAATGCTACAAAAGCATGATTTTGATGCACAAAACTCATCCGATAATACGTTTGAATTTTCATATTCTCTGAGACTTTTAATAGAAGTTTATTTTGCAGGGCCTGTTAAGCCCATTATCTGGCTCTAAAATCTAATACGGTCGCGTTAATACAAAACCTTGGTTGTCCATTGGGACCATCTGAAAATACGTGACCCAAATGAATGCCTGATGTTTTAGAACGAATTTCTGTTCGTGTCATACCGTAACGATTATCGGGCTTTTCAATGACCGACCCCTCAACAGCTTTAGTAAAAGATAACCAACCAGAATCTGAATTAAAACGGTCTTGAGTATCAAATAAAGGTACGCCACTTAGCTTATCAATAAAAACGCCATCAGGTGTGTTCTTAAATAGTTCATATTCTTTACAAAAGCGACCATCCGTTCCTTCATCAAAAGCGACATTAAATGCCTCACTTTGTCCTAATTTAAACACACCTAACGCTTTGTAAAAGTTCTCAGGCCCCATGTATCCTTGTCTTCCAAATACCTCTTCACCGTCTTGAATAAATATAATAGTAGGTGTTGCCCATGTCTCACTTTTTATAGTTAATCCTTCAAGCTGATTTGCTAGACGAAAGTTTATGGCAATTGAACCTTTATAATCATTCACTACATTCTCTTTGAACTTCTCACAATAAGGGCAATAATTTTCTGATTCGATAACCACAATATGTTTGCCTTTTAACAAGGCCGAATTATCAATTATTTGGTTAGCTAGTGTCGCTTTATTGGCATGTGAATTAAACTTAATACCAGTGGAGTGATCTGGACAGTAACCATTTGGATTTTTGACTAAATAATCTTGGTGGTATTGTTCGGCTTCAAAAAACTCAGTAAGTGAACTTGTTTTTGTTTCAATTTGTCCATAACCAGAGTCAGTTAATAATTTTTGATACTGCGCCGTTACTTTTAGTGCTGTTTCATTTTGTTGTTTATTACTCGTCAATATAGTTGAACGATATTGTGTTCCAACATCATTACCTTGTCGATTAAGCTGAGTGGGATCATGCCCTTCATAGTAATGCTGTAAAATTGTTTCCAAGCTGACCATTGAGCGGTTAAAAATAATTTTAACTACTTCTGCATGATTGTTTTCATTAAATTTGTTTTTTCTCTGAGTAATCTCTCGATAAGTAGCACTCACATTTTTACCATCGGCATAACCTGAGATAGCATCAACAACACCTGGAATAGCCTGATATCTTTTTTCAGCCCCCCAAAAACAACCCGCACCTAATACAATGCTATCTAAATGAGCGGTCGCAGACATTTTCTCCGTTGACTTTGATGATTTAGGTATCATTTTTTCGATATTATTTTGAATTTCAGTTTGAGTTACCGTTGAGCCGGCAGCTGAATACTCTGTGGATTTTGGTGTCAGAGTATAAAACGCAAGTACTGAGACTAATGCGATTGCTGTGATTAGCGATATTGTTTTCATCATTCAATCCTGATTCAACGTTAAAGTGAGATTGGTCTGTTAAACTTTACCTCAATAATAAATCATCCCTATCTATATTGAATCACTGAATTATCACAATGGTAAAGTATATCTGCATAGTACTATCCGCTTTAGGTAAATATCTATCAGTAAATTGTTAGTCTCTACACATTTAATCATTGTGTTGACTCCCTACAAGAATTGGCTATCTATACCCATTGCCATTTACAGAACAGAACAGAACAGAACAGAACATTATTTCAGTGGGCATAAATAACTTTAGACAAGGCAAGTAATTTAAGCATAGTTATTAATTGCATTTAACTCAGCTAGCCAATTACATTTTAATTTGTCCCCTCTAAGAACAGTAAAAAATACCAAAAACACTCTCAGTATCAACTTATGTTTTAACCCGCTAACATGGTGTCATGTTCCATCGTTCGGTTGCTTTGCGCTTTGCATTAAGTAAGGAGCAAGTATAATTTTAAAATCCAGTGTTGCACCTAACTTATTAGCTAGCAATATTATGCCTGTAATTTTACGATTGACTAATGCAACCTCAAATATAGGAGATACTGCAGCTGTTTTATCAGTAACTAATGGCATACTAATCTCTTGAATTCGTTTAATGAGTTGTTGTTGTTTTAAGTTGTAGCCAGTGTCACTTTGTAAACAATCGCTAGCTTCAAAACACGCCTTGAGCACCGTTTCTATGGTCTCAGCACTCATGTAATTGTCAACTAAACCGAGCGAATACAAAGCTGAACGCATGTCGTTAGTATCTTGGCGCTGCATAGCATCAGCCATAGCGAGATAATGCATTGAGGTATGCTGAGAAATTTTCCGGCAGGCTCCAAAATCGAGTAACACTATTTTTTTCGTATCGCTCTGATATAAGAAATTGGCAAAATTCGGGTCACTTTGCATGAGTTTATGGGTAAAAAGCTCTTGGTAAGTTAAATGCATTAATTGGGTACAGACTAGATCCACAACGCTAGTACTCATGGTACTAATGTCGGTGATAGGAGAGCCTTCAATGTATTCCATCGTGAGTACATTTTCGTCAGTTAGCTCGTCAACAACAAAAGGCACAATAAAGCGAGGGTCATTGCGCAGATTTGCACGATAAGCGTTAAGAAAATTCGCCTCCTGTAAATAATTAGCTTCGTTTTTAAGTTGTGCTTTTGCTTCAGCGAGCAAGCTAGTCAAATCAATATGTTTAGGTAATAAACCACTCAATTTTAGTAAACTCATGACATTATCAATATCACTGTCAATGCTTTTTCTTACACCCGGGTATTGGACTTTAATAACTAGCTGACGACCATCTTTTAGTGTTGCTCTATGAACCTGACCGATACTTGCCGACGCGATGGGAGCATATGAAAAATAACTAAATTGTTGATGCCAGTCTTTCGACCAAGACGATTCTAAGGTTTTAAGTAGTTGCGCCTTAGGCATTGGGTCAGCTTCTTGGCGCAGTCGTGAGAGAATGGGTTCCCATTCTACAGGCAGTAATTCACCTGCATCCATGGAGAGTAGTTGACCTAGTTTCATTGCAGCGCCGCGCATATGTGCTAGACGCTTAGTGATAGATATAGCGTTATCAACATTCATTAAGGACTGAGTTAATGATGGACGCTGACCACTGAGAATTTGTTTTGTAGCGCCTTTAACAATATTGCCAGCAACAGCTGAGGCCAAACCACCAAGCTTAGCGAAGCGAGCAATTCTTCCGGACGGTACTTTCCGCTCGTTGTGTTTTTTTGTCATAATAAAATTGATTCGTTAGGCATGTTAACTATTCTACTTTAGTGTTGTTAAATGCAGTCTCCCTGGTATTTACAGCGAGAGTTTAAGATAATATTAAAAAGGGAACGAACCACACTTAACTATATATTATGATACACAAAGATTGCTTCAGGCATGAGAAATTGTCAACGAATATTTATATAAGTGATTAATTTGTTGCGAGTGACATTAACCAAACAGAAATATAGACACACCAATAAAACTAATAACGCCCGTTACAACGGTCGCAATTAAATTACGAGTAAAATATGCCACGATAATTGTTGGTATGAAGGCAATAAACTCCGGGTTATAAAAGTTAATATCTTGCTCTTTTACAAAAAGGGTTGGTATTGTTATTGCTGCAATAAGGGCTACAGGTAAATATTCAATACAGTTTTTTAACCAATTTGGCCAATGCTTAGACGAAATATGTAAGGGTAATACTCGCGGTAAATAAGTAACCACCGCCATACCCACTATCATGATTAAGAGCGTTTTTTCTTCAAGCATATACCAACCCCGCAGCCTATAAACGTAGCTATAAAAATGTTCATATAAGAACTAAAAAGTAACATCAAAATCACCGTTACCACTATTGAAGATAGCGCAACTAATACTTTTTCAAACGTATTGGCTAATGACACTAAAACAAAAATCATCATGGCGACTAGTGCATAACTGAGATCAAAAGAAATCACTTCATTTAGATATAACGCGGTTAAGGTGCCAAATAAAGAACCCATTACCCAAGACAAATGGCAAGACAGATTAAAAGTGGTTAAGTAATGCTGATCGATATTATCGTTATTGATACCTACGCTATGATAGGCAAAAGATTCATCAGTAAGCCCATACCCATACAGCCATTTAAACTTGTTACTAAAGCCTCTTTTTTCAAAATGTTCTGACATATATACCGACATCAGCATATGTCTCAAGTTTATTAATAGCGTGGTAGTAATAACGGTAAGAACACCCGCTTCAGCAGAAACAAGTGCTAAAAAAGAAAATTGAGCCGCTCCTGCATATACCACTAATGAGATTAACGTTGGTAACCAAACAGGCAAGCCTTGATTGATACACATCAAACCAAACACAAATGACACGGCAAAGTATCCCGCGACGATTGGGCTGGCATCTTTAATTGCTAACTTGCTAAATTTATTGCCTGCTTCAGCATATATCATATGTTTGTAAATCCATTTAGAAAGTAATTTGATTTGATTTGATTTGATTTTGGCGCAGTTTACAAGTTCAGAGATAATACCACAACTGCTAAACTTGAATCACCAGCCATTTTAATTACTACTAAATAGTGAGGTTTAATGAATACCGCTGAACAACTTTAGCCTAGGGGCTTTCCAGCTATTTATCTTTATATAACATGCCAAACGTAACACACCGCCTGAATTAATGTTTCACTCAGATCAAGGCGTTCAATACTCAGCCAAAATATTTAGAGATAAATTAGCATTACTCAATATTACGCAAAGCATAAACCGTACAGGGAATTGTTGGAATAATGCAGTAATGGAGAGGTTATTTAGAAGCTTGAAGACGGAAAGACTTAACAATATCACTTTTATAAATCACGTCTCAATGGTTGATGAAGTTGAAAGTTATATCAGGTTTTATAATTACAAACGCAGGCATTCAAGTTTGGGGTATATAACGCTTCGCTCCATTTTAACGTCTACTCATGCCTTAGCGCCTCAATGGGATCTAGCTGTGCCGCTCGTCTTGCAGGGAAGTAGCCAAAGATAACGCCGACTGCTGCAGAAAATAAAAATGCGGTGGCCACAATGCCCGGATTGAAAACAAAAGGCACGTGCATCAAATTGGCAAGCACCACTGAACCCACAAGTGCCAGTACGATACCAATGATACCGCTAAGTGAAGAGATTACCACTGCTTCGACTAAAAACTGTAGTAACACCTCTCGCTCCAACGCACCAATGGCCAACCGGATACCAATTTCGCGAGTGCGTTCGGTCACCGAGACCAACATAATATTCATGATACCTATACCGCCCACTAGCAGACTAACAGCGGCCACCGCACCCAGTAACATAGTCAGTATTTTGGTGGTACCCGTTAACATCTTGGCGATCTCTTTCATGTCCATCACTGAGAAATCATCGTCCTCACTGGTTGATATATGACGGCGCTCGCGCAACAGCCATGTGATCTCTCGCTCGACCTTCTCCGTGGAAGCACCATTTTGTACCGAGACCTGAATCAGGCTTACATTTTGATTTCCCGCAATACGCCGTTGAAATGTACGTAACGGGATAATAATGCGATCATCCTGATCTGACCCCATGGTGGACTGGCCCTTAGCCTCCAACACACCAATTACTTGGCATGATAGTTTTTTTAAACGGATTTTGCTGCCCAATGGCTCTTGACCGCCAAGCAGTTCTTGGCGCACTGTTTCACCAAGAATACAGACGGCCTTGCCTCCGCGCAGCTCGTTATCGGTAAATTTTCGCCCCACCGCAATGGTCCAGTTACCTGCCTTAAAATATTGGTTGTCAGATCCGGAGACGGAGGTCGACCAATTTTCATTACCGAATACCGCTGTCACTCCTTGGGATGAGGACGGTGCCACAGCAGCGATTGAACTGATATCTCTAATAATGGCCTTGGCATCATCGGCGTCAAAAGCTGCCGCAGCGGAACGTTGACCCATGCCCATGCGTTGACCTGGAGTTACCATTAACAAATTACTGCCCAGACTGGCGATCTGCTGGGTGACTTGCACAGTAGCCCCCCCACCAATGGTGACCATAATAATCACCGCTGCAACACCAATGACGATACCCAACATGGTGAGGAAAGAGCGCATAACATTACGACGAATCTCGCGTAAGGCCAGCACCAGTGCATTCCATAACATAAGCATTAAGCAGACTCCCCGTTTAGTTGGTCAGACTCCACCATGCCATCAACGAAATACACAATGCGTTTAGCGTAGGCCGCCATATTAATTTCGTGAGTAACCATGACAATAGTAATACCATATTCTCGGTTAAAAGCAGTTAATAGTTCCATAATCTCGCGACTGCGTGTGGTATCAAGATTGCCTGTTGGTTCATCGGCTAATAATACGTCGGGACGAGTGACAATGGCCCTGGCAATGGCTACTCGTTGCTGCTGACCACCAGACAACTCACTAGGACTATGGTGTTCCCACCCTTTGAGTCCCACAGCATGTAAGGCTTGTAGCGCACTTCGACGGCGCTCGATAGCGGGTGTGCCACGGTAGATCATCGGTAGTTCAACGTTTTCCAGTGCCGAGGTACGACCCAACAGGTTGTATCCCTGAAACACGAAGCCGAGATAATGCCGACGCAAGCGAGCACGTTGATCACGTGAGAGCTTGCCGACCTCGATGCCACGAAAGTGATAAGTGCCCGATGTGGGCGTGTCGAGACAGCCAAGGATATTCAGGCAAGTCGACTTACCCGAACCGCTCGGCCCCATTACCGCTACGAAGTCGCCTTTATCTATCCTCAGATCAGCTCCGCGTAGTGCCTGCATTGCCGCCCCGCCCGTGCCGTACACTTTGATTACACTTTGCAATTCTATTAGAGGAGGTTGTGTGTGCTCGTTGGTCACCATGATCACTGGCCCTGACTCATTGTTTCAACGACTAGCGCCATGCCGGGCTCCAGTTCTCCCTTTAACACCTCTGTTTTTATGCCATCCGTGGCATTAGTGCTGACAGGTATTGCCACAAGCTGCCCGTCTCGTAATACCCAAACGAGCCGCTGTTTGTTATCGCGATTCACCTCTTCGGCTGATTTAGAGCCCGAACGAGGTGGGCGCGGTATTAGTTGATTCACCAGGCTACCGCTACGCGACGATGTCTCTACTGTGGCAACTGGCGGCGTAAAGCGCAGCGCGGCATTGGTAATCAATAGTGCGTTATTAATCTTATTGACCGTTATATCAGCGGTAGCGGTCATGCCTGGTCGTAACAGTAATGCCGAATTATCGACCCGCAATATGGTTTCGTAAGTCACAACGCCCTCAACGGTTTGGGAAGAGAAATGTACTTCGGTGATCTCAGCCATAAAACTGTTATCGGGATAAGCATCCACAGTAAATAGCGCCTGCTGGCCGACCAAAACTTGTCCTACATCGGCCTCATCCACATCCACATGTAGCTCCATCTGTGTCAGGTCTTCAGCTAGGGTGAACAACACCGGCGTTTGTAACGAGGCGGCGACGGTCTGACCAGGCTCTACATTTCGTTCAAGCACAATACCATTAATTGGAGAATGAATAGTGGCCTTTGATAACCTGATTTGTTCAGCGTTGAGGGACGCCTGCGATTGAGCGACCTTCGCCTTAGTGCTTAAAAGGTTTGCTTCGGCACGATCGTAGGCGGCTTGTGCGGTATCACAATCATCTTCTGAACACATGCCTGATTTGGCCAGCTCTCTTGCCCGCCTTAACTTTCTTTGTGTTTCAATAACTGTAGCCTCAGCTTGTTTGACTTGCGCCTGTGTCACTTGTAGCACAGCGCGAGATTGATTAACTAAGGCCTGCAATTGTTCAGTATCGAGTATTGTCAACACCTGTCCTTCTTTGACACGGTCATTAAAATCTACCGCGACAAATTTAACTGTGCCTGAAATTTCAGAGCCAACATCAACCTGATTGACCGGCTCAAGTGTACCTGTGGCGGTCACAGTCACGATCAAATCACCACGTTCCACCTCATCAGTTTTATACTGGATAGTTTGGGAATGACTGCTACCAAACCAGGATAATGCAAGGCCAGTAGTAACCACCATTATGACGATTAAAATAGCCCACTTGATTAGGTGACCACGACGTTTTGAAGTGGGGTCGACACCCAAGGTTTTGTTAATATCATCAACGTCAACTGATTGTACGAATTTACTTTTGGTTGTAACCATAATTATTTACACCCTATTTTCCAACAGACGTGGAGTAACACAAAAGTCTGAGACTGGCGATAATTTAACCTTATTATTTTGGGTTATCTCTGACTTCAATCAGTTTTTTTATGTTTTAAAGTCTATTCATCACACAACCTGAGTTAGCCGCATAGTTATGTTATTTAATCACTAGGAAAAGCCCTAAGCATTTATTTTCTACTAAAGAAAACATTATTAAAGCGATACCTGTTGGTATGGCTATTATCTTTAGCTCTACAATGGGAACTGTCTCAACTGCCGTAATTGTGGGATTTTATCTCTGGCCTGTGCTAGAGTCAGATCAGGAAAGTGAGCTCGCGTTAACCGCTTACAAATAGCTTGAATTCTGTAATAATATTGAACGAAAATAGTGTCTGTTTGTGTGAAACAAACAAGATAAAAAAGCAGCTAACAATAGACTATTAAAAGATATATTAGCTAACAAAAATAAAACTAAGAAATTGTTTTACATGGATAAAATGAAACCTAACTCGTCTTCTCAAAACACTATAAAACAACCCACTATTTTCTGGCACGATTATGAGACTTGGGGTATATCACCCAAAGTTGATAAGCCTTCTCAGTTTGCGGGGATCAGAACAGATTTAGATCTCAACATTATTGGTGAGCCTGAAATGTTTTATTGCCAACCACCGCAAGATTGCTTGCCTCAGCCAGAGGCGTGCTTAGTTACAGGTATTACGCCGCAAAAAGCACAGCGTGAAGGGTTAACTGAAGCAGAGTTTGCTAATCGAATTAACGCATTATTTAGTGTGCCTAATACGTGTGTTGCCGGTTATAACAATATTCGCTTTGATGATGAAGTATCGCGCTATCTTTTTTATCGTAATTTTTTCGACCCTTATGCCCGTGAATGGCAAAATGGCAATAGTCGTTGGGATATTATTGATATGGTGCGTGCCTGTTATGCACTTCGTCCTGAAGGCATAAATTGGCCTACTGTTGAGCGTAATGGTGAACAGGTAGTGAGTTTTCGTTTAGAATTACTTACTAAAGCGAATGATATCAACCATGAATCAGCACATGATGCGATGTCTGATGTATATGCCACTATTGCGATGGCAAAACTGGTCAAAGAAATACAGCCAAAACTTTATGAGTTTATTTTCAATTTAAGAAGTAAAAAAAACGTTGCTGAGTTACTGAACGTGGCAGACATGACACCGGTTGTTCACACCTCAAGTAAAGTATCATCAGTGCACGGCTGTACCAGTTGGTTTGCCCCTATTAGTTATCACCCGGTGAATAAAAATGCCGTGATCTGTATCGATTTGGCACAAGACATTACCCCCTTATTAACGCTAAGCAGCGACGAAATCAAAGCGCGTTTATATACTCGTCACGATGATTTAGCCCCCGATGAAAAACCGATACCGGTTAAATTAATTCATATTAATAAGTGCCCTGTTATTGCCCCAGCAAAAACATTATTACCCGAAAATGCTGAGCGTTTAGCCATTCCACGTGATTATTGTTTAGAGAATTTGGCCTTATTAAAACAGCATGCTGAGTTAAGAGATAAACTGAGTGATGTATTTGCAGTTGATGATTTTGATAATAGCCATGTTGACGCCGAGCAAGCTTTATACGGTGGCAATTTTTTTAGTCACAGTGATAAAGCACAAATGGATATTTTACGTGGCTTATCTCCTGAGCAACTTGCCAATCATCCGTTCACATTTCAAGATGAACGGTTACCTGTACTGTTAACTAGATACCGAGCACGTAACTACCCTCACACCTTAACTACGCAAGAGCAACAGCATTGGCAAGCGCATTGCCAAAACAAATTACAATATGGTGGTAAAGGCATTCTAAGTTTGGATGAATTTATGATAAAAATTGAAAACTTAGCTCATGAGCATGAAGAAAACAAAAGTAAAATGTCAGTATTAAAAGCGCTATATGAATATGTTCAAGGTTGATAAATAAATATCTGCTTGACTGATTTTTATAAAGGGTATGAATATATTCATACCCTTTTACTCCTCAATACCACCAACGCCTCAAACTCCCTAAACTCCCCAAACGATATACTCACGACTTTTAATTGTTCGTGATACCATATCGTTAACCTGTAATGTAAATAGACGTAAAAACGATTCAATATGAAAGAGCTAAAAAATCTACTATTAATTTCACTTGGTTCTTATTTACTAGCCTTTGGTGTGACCTTTTTTCTGATACCTGTCAATATCGCCACAGGCGGTACTCCCGGCATGTCAATTATTTTGCATTATTTAACCGGTATACCAACCTCACTAGCCATGGTGTTAATCAACATTCCATTAGTTCTTGCCGGTCTTAAGTTTATTGATTTTATGTTCGCCGCCCGCACTCTTGTTGCGATTATTTTAACCGCTACCTTTGTTGATCTATTACCAAAAATTATTTCTTTCCCGCCCATTGATAGTATATTGCTATCGACCATTTATGGCGGTGTGTGTATTGGTGCCGGAATATCCATTGTGATGAAAGGACAAGCATCAGCAGGCGGTACTACAATCGTTGCGCAAATTGTTGCCCGTTATTCATCATTTAGATCCGCGCAGGTCATTATGTTTTTCGATATGATTATCATTATTGCTGTGGGTATTGTATTTAACGATATGGAATTAGCATTATGGAGTTTAATTGGTATTTATGTCACAACAAAAGTGATCGATAAAGTTCTAACGGGTGCGGTGGCAGAAAAGGTAGTCCATGTAATTTCAAACCAAACTGACCGTATTGGGCTAGCCATTTCAGCAGAATTAGGCCGAGATGGCACTATTTTAACGGGTGAAAACTTAATTGAACAAAACGAACAAAAAGTTCTTTTGGCCGTAGTCGGTGCACGTCAAATTCCTAAATTGCAAGCAATTGTGCTAAGTCGCGATAAAAACGCGGTTGTACTGGTTATGGATGCCTCAGAAATGATTGGTTCAACTGCACACGCAACAACGTAATCGATTAGTGAGACGGTAAATAAGCAAAAAAGCCGACTAATTAACATTAGTCGGCTTTTTGAACGCGTTATAATTTCAACGTGTTAAAGCAAAGAGTACACGAAGATTATAACATTATGAGTTGGTAAACTTTGGATCCTTAAATCGACTAATTAAGCTTGAAGTATCCCAACGGTTACCACCATTTTGTTGAATCTCTTGATAAAAACCATCGAGTTGTTTCGTCACAGTTAAGTCTGCACCTAATTTTTCAGCTTCTTCAAACGCAATAGCAAGATCTTTTCTTACCCAATCAACAGCAAAACCAAAGTCAAATTCACGTGCGCACATCGTTTTACCGCGGTTATCCATTTGCCACGAGCCTGCAGCCCCTTTACCAATAGTATCAAGTAATTTATCCGTATCTAATCCGGCTTTTTGTGCAAAGTTTAATCCTTCGGCTAATCCTTGTACGGTATTAACAAAACAAATTTGATTTACCATTTTAGCTATTTGACCACTACCAACATCACCCATTAGCTGACTAAAGCGTGCATACGCATCCATAACAGGCTGTACTTTAGCAAACACGTCTTCACTACCGCCAACCATTACCGTTAACAAACCATTTTCTGCGCCAGCTTGTCCGCCCGATACTGGCGCATCAAGAAAATGTTGTTCTTGCTTTGCCGCGATCTCAGCTAACTCACGGGCAATATTAGCTGAGGCTGTTGTGTGATCAACTAAAATACTGCCCTTAGACATACCCGCTAAGATACCTTGTTCACCTAATACCACTTGACGAACATCATCATCATTACCTACACAACAAAAAACTATTTCACATTCTTTAGCCGCAAGAGCTGGCGTTTTAGCCGTATGGCCAGAAAACTCAGCCTGCCATTTTTCAGCTTTTGCTGGATTACGATTATAAACACAAACGTCATGACCGGCTTTTTGTAAATGCCCCGCCATTGGGTAGCCCATTACGCCTAAACCAATAAATGCTACTTTCATTGTCCTAATCCTTATGTAAATACATGATATATATGTGAAGCCAGTTGACTATACCTTGCGCTAAATTGACTTATGCTACAGGGTGTAAAGCAACTGATTTAAATGAAATACCCTGCCAACCGGTCTGCATAAAACTTCTAATATTTGCGTGATCATTACCACTGGGATTAGCTAAAACATCCTCGCGGTAATAACGACCAAAACAAGCAAGTGTTTGTTGTGGGTTTAATTTATTTAACTGGGCAAAGTAAAATATTTTACAAGAGCCTTCGTTAGTCCCCATATCATTCACTACTTCACCATTGGTAAAAAGTGTTGGCTGATATTGATAATTATCCGTAATCACCTGCATGACTTGCTCAAACTCTACGCTGGGCTCTTGTTGCTTAATTTGAACAAGAAAATCCGCTAAGGTGTAGGTATTAGTATTATTCATGGCGTGCTATACCCCTGCTTTTAATTGTGCTTTTGCTGCTTCAACTTTAGAAAAGTCTAAGCCTAACTCTTCTACTGCTTCTTCGATTAAGTTAGGTTGGGTCATTACAATGATCATAATTTCTTGTAATTTTTCACTTGGAATACCTAACTGCTGAATAACCGTCATGGCCATTAACGGGTTCTCAGTTAACGCTTGAAACAGTTCATTAATTTTTTCTTCGCTTACATTGAATTCTTTTAACATCTGAATAATTGGGTTCATTACGTTATTTCCGATTTGTTATTTTTATTGCGACCTATTTTAATCAAATTAGCTTTGTTATGAAAGGGACTATTGGTAAAGTTTTATGAGGTTATTTTTGCATTTACCGTAAAAATAACGTTAGATTGAATAAAATCAAATTGCGCACAACCAAAATTACGGTAGGAGATATCATGAATAACAACATTTATCAGTTTTCGGCTAACAGTAACCAGGGAGAGTCTGTTGAATTAGCAAACTATCAAGGTAAAGTGATGTTAATTGTTAATACAGCGAGCGATTGTGGTTTTACGCCGCAATACCAAGGCTTACAAACACTTTATCAAGCGCATCAAGCAGAAGGATTAGAAGTTTTAGCCTTTCCTTGTAATCAATTTAAACAACAAGAAAGTGGCAGTGATGAAGAGATAAAACAGTTTTGCGATTTACGCTTTAACATTAAATTCCCACTTTTTAGCAAAATTGACGTTAATGGCGACAAGGCTCATCCTTTGTTCACTTATTTGAAAACACAAGCACCTGGGTTATTAGGTTCTAAAGGCATAAAATGGAATTTTACCAAGTTCCTTGTTAATCGTGAAGGTGAAGTGATTAAACGCTATGCTCCCTCTACAAAACCTGAAGATATTGAAGTGGATATAAAAAAGCTATTATAATTTTTGCCTATGTACGTTACTCAGGAATTTATTAATAACGTAATCGTTGACCCTTCGACAGGCTCAGGACAAATGGAGGTGCTCTGGGCGAACGGCCACTTACCCCCGTTCATCCTGAGCCGTTTATCTTGAGTCTAAGGGATAAACAGAAATCCTTCGACAGGCTCAGGACAAATGGAGGTGCTCTGGGCGAACGGCCACTTATCCCCATTCATCCTGAGCTTGTCGAAGGAAGCTTGTCGAAGGATAGAAGGATTAAACTCTCAATTAGTCAAAAGAAAATAATTCATTATGCAGTTTTTCCACCACATAATTAGCATCTTTTTCATTGACTAAAAAGCATAAGTTATTGGTGCTAGCGCCGTGGCAAATTAAGCGTATGTTAATGTCGTTAATTGCCTGAAAAATACTTTGCCCTATACCCTTTGCACCATTAAAACCGTTTCCAATAACCGCGACTAATGATAAACCGTGTTCTACCGTTACTTCACAAATTTGCTCTAATTCTTCCACCACAGCAGAGGTAATTAATGCTTGTGTTGAGCCACTTGGGTTATCAAACGTTAGTGCAACACTTATTTCACTGGTGGTGATTAAGTCAACACTGAGTTCATGTTTAGCTAAAATACTAAATACTTGCACTAAAAAGCCACTGGCATGTAACATTGCGGGGCTTTTTACAGTGACTAAGGTTTGCTCTCGTCTAAGGGCAATTGAGCGATAAGTGGGGTTAGAATCCACTTTTTGTTTTATTTTTGTTCCGCCTTTTTCAGGCTCTTTACTTGAGCCAACAAACACGGGGATGTTCTTACGCATAGCAGGTATCAGTGTTGCTGGGTGTAATATTTTCGCACCAAAGGTAGCCATTTCAGCTGCTTCACCAAAACTTATTTCTTTAATGGCTCGTGCTTGTTCGGTTATACGAGGGTCGGTTGTGAAAATACCCACTACATCAGTCCAGATAGATAAATTACTGGCATTTAAGGCTTCAGCAAGTAATGCCGCACTGTAATCTGAGCCACCTCGTCCTAGAGTGGTTGTTTCACCTAAACCGTCTTGTCCGATAAATCCTTGGGTTACTAATACTTGTTGTGGTAATTTTATGGCTAACAACTCATTACAAGCGGTTTTTAATTGCTCAATATCAACCACAGCTTTGCCATATAAACTATTCGTTTTCATTACTTGTTGAACATTAAAGTACGCACTATCAATACCAACAGATTGTAAAACTTGGGCAAAAATTCGTGAACTTAACTGCTCACCAAACGATAAAATCGCATCTGATTGTTTACTACTATGATGTAAAGACTGGTTTAATGCCTGTTCCGCAAGTTGAATAAGTAAAGACTCTATTTCCCCGTTTAACTGTTGCTCTACGTCCTTAGCTAAATGCTGAGTGATATTGACTTGGATAGCGCGAATGTTAGCAATAAGTGCTACTTGCTCATCACATGGCACGCTTTCTTGGCTCAAGCGCACTAAATAATTAGTTACGCCAGCACTAGCAGAAACAACCACTAAACGGTTACTGGTATCATTTTTAATAATCTGTGCACAACGTAACATTGCTTGATAATCGGCAACACTGGTGCCGCCAAATTTAGCTACAGTAAGCGGTATATTTTGTGTAGAGACTTGCTGAGATGATTCATTTTGAAGCATGGTTAATTCTTCCTAAGTGCGATGATTTATAAATTGAAGGCAAATCATTCGCGATTTAATACAGGAAGAGCATGACTGAGAAGTTTTTAAGCTGACGCATAATGACGTTGATGCGGGCAATGTTAACTTTTTCAGCCAGAAGCTCTCCACCTTATTTGAGGCTTACTTTAAACAGTGGAAAAGTAAGCGCTACCGGTGACAGCCCTAAGGATTCAGCCTTAGTGACCGAGCATTAATATTCACCCTATTAATCCCCTCGGCGATAATCTCCCTCAATAACATTTACTGGAGTGTGATTCCAAACGCTATCTACCTAGTTATCGCTCCTCTTCTGGTGTTTTGCAATAACAGCAACTGCACATGCAAATAATCTTCGTATTAAACCCGATTTAGTGGTTAATTGCAATAGACTCTTAGACGTCTATTGCAATTAATAACGTATTTTATTGATCCACTGCCTAAGGTCGATAATCATTTAAAATGAGAGTATCGCCAAGCGTATTAAAACATCAAAAATTGATTATTTTTGAGTTAACAATGTTTACTATTTCTCCAGCGTTTAGCACGTTTAATATGACATGAATTTCTAAATTATTGCAAAGAAACACAATACCCTCATCTCAAAAAACAGTCAAAATAGGCGAGACGAAACCATCAATAGCGAGTCTATTATTAATACAGTAAAAAGGAGAGGGAAACATGTGTTGAGTGTTTGCAGTTCAATCAGTTGACCATAATAATTTTCTGCTGACTTGTTATCAGTTATAGTGACCCACCCGCTATATACACAGATTAAAATACCATGGATATCAATGGATCCTGTATCTCATCAACAGCAGATGAACACGGCCCAATTTTTGTTTACCAAACACGAACTAGCCGGATTCTCAGTTTTGACGGAAAAATCTATCAAAGTTGCATGAAACTAAATGATATTAATGGATTAAATCTCAGTTACACTCAGGCCATGATGACTAGTTTGTTTTTTATCCCCAGAGTAAAAACAGCCACTATCATGGGGCTAGGTGCAGGTTCAATGGCAAAGAACCTGATCAGTAATTTCTCCAAATTGAACGTACACGCGATTGAATACCGTGAAGCCGTGGCGAGGATCGCAAAAAAATATTTTTACTTACCCGAAACTGAACGCCTCATCATTCATATAGACGATGCGGTGAATTATATGAAAAATACTAAAATAAAAAGCGATATAATCTTTTCAGATCTCTACAATTCGCAAGGCATGGAACCCAAACAAGTACAATCATCTTATTTACACGATTGTAAAAATGCACTGAACAAGCAAGGTGTCCTCGTGCTTAATATCTGCCATACGTCACGTAAATTACGAGAAGAGTTAGATGGACTACTCGAGTTCGAATTTGAAAACCGATTACTCCGTTTCGAAGTTGACAGTGGAAACACGATCGTACTTGCATTCAAAAATGATATTCCCTTGATAGAAAGAGAAGAACTATTGACTAAAGGTAAATGGTTGCAAGATAAAATGAATATTCCGATGGAGCGTTATGCTAAATTACTCTGTGATATACATTATGTATAAAGATATTCATTTTTAGTACCCCCCGTTATGGAAGCAGTTAATGGCTGTCCCAAAGCTTGCTGAGAATATATTTCATGGGTATAAACTTCTATTTGTTTATGTGTCACGAGGCCATCTTTAGAATAGGTATTGCAATAACTGCCTCTACCACTCACCGGATGAATGGTAAAACCTTTTACCCCATGTTCGCAGAGTGCGTTTGCCACATTATCTAATTGCATTTCATTTATAATCGCTGTTACTTTTTTAATATTCATAACGTTCACCTATACCTATTCAACAACCGACTCAACAACCAACGTGCCGCTATACATCTTCATTGGACAATGAAACTGATATTCACCCGGTGGCATAGAGGGCAAATCAATCGTTCTATTTACATCCAAAGGCAGCTCTTCACTTATTTCAAATTCAGGAAACAGTACTGTTGCTGCACAAGGGCTAGCATCTTTACGCAGAAATTGAAGGGCTGTTTTCTTTCCCGCCTCAACCTTTATTCTTGAGGGTTGATAAATACCGTCATTCACAATTATTGTGATATTTTCTGACCTTGTATCAACCGCTTTAGCGGGTTTATATAACCAAAACCACCAAATAATGAGTCCTATTAGCACTAACCCCAACAAATTAATTATCATCATTTCATTTATTCCTTTATCTCAATGTATTTCTCAACGCTTTATTTAAGGTTAATGTTCTTGAGGCTTAAAGAGCCTCAATCGATTCGCATTACTCACAACAGTCAACGAAGAGAATGCCATTGCAGCTCCCGCTATTACTGGGTTTAACATCAATCCGAAAATCGGATAAAGTAATCCCGCCGCAAAAGGAACTCCTGCAACATTGTAAATAAAGGCACCGAAAAGATTTTGTTTGATATTGCGAAGCGTCGCTTTACTAACCGCTATTGCATCTGCAAGCCCATGTAATGAACCTCTCATCAAGGTAATATCAGCACTTTCAATGGCAACATCAGTTCCTGTACCAATGGCAAATCCAACATTGGCTAAGGCTAATGCGGGGGCATCATTAATACCATCTCCGGTCATGCCAACAATTTCCCCTTGCGCTTGAAGCTCTGCAACCTTATTTGATTTCTCTTCAGGTAGTACTTCGGCAAAAACTTCGGTAATACCTACCTTTTTTGCAACCGCATTGGCAGTCGCTCTATTATCCCCTGTTAACATAACCACACGGATACCATTAGCCTGAAGCCTTTTTATAGCGTCAATTGAGTCTGTCTTAATAGGATCGGATACCGCGATGATTGCAGCGAGCTTATTATCAATAGCCAAATACATAGGCGTTTTAGCTTCATCGGCAAGCTGTTGGGCTTTAACAACAAATTCACTCAGGTGTATGTTATTTTTTATCATCCACTTTTGATTCCCAAAAAGTAATTGATGACCATTGAGCTGACCTTCTACACCATGTCCTGCAATAGCCTGAAAGTCGCTAATCTCTTCTGGAATAATTTCTTGTTCAATTGCGGAATCAACGACGGCTTGTGCTAGGGGATGTTCAGAACCACTCTCTATACTGGCGGCAACGGTTAAAATATACTTTTCTGTATAGCTTTTATCCGCAATAAGGATATCAGTGACTTTGGGAGCACCCTCGGTAATAGTCCCTGTTTTATCTAATATCATGGCGGTAATTTTTGAAGCCGTTTGCAATGCTTCACCATTACGTATCAAGACGCCTGCTTCAGCAGCTTTACCAACGCCAACCATCACAGACATAGGCGTCGCCAACCCAAGCGCACAAGGACAAGCGATAATCAAAACGGTTGTTGCCGATACAACGGCATAAGCTAAAGCGGGTGCTGGACCAAAGTTAAGCCACACTAAGGCACTAACAATTGAGATGATCATGACCACAGGCACAAAATACGCTGATATGATGTCAGCTAAACGACCAATTGGCGGTTTAGAGTTCTGTGCTCTTTTAACCATATTAATAATTTGTGCTAATGCGGTATCTTTACCGACCCTCGTAGCTTTAAAGAGAATTGAACCAGATTTATTTAACGACCCTGCAACGATTTCATCATGCTCACCTTTCTCGACAGGCATTGGCTCACCCGTTAACATCGACTCATCTATTGACGTGTGCCCTTGTGTGACAACACCATCTACTGGAATTTTTTCTCCTGGTCTTACCCGTACAATGTCATTGAGTAAAACCTGCTCGATAGCGATATCAATTTCTTTCTGATCACGCACAACACGCGCCGTTTTAGCCTGCAAACCAATTAAGCGTTTTATTGCTTCACTCGTTCTTCCTCTGGCTTTCACTTCAAGTGCTAATCCTAGATTGATTAACCCGATAATCATTGCCGTTGCTTCAAAATAGACATGACGTGCCATCTCTGGCAATGCCATAGGAAAGAACACAACTACCATTGAATAAATCCAAGCAGTACCCGTTCCTAGCGCAATTAAGGTATCCATATTAGCGGTATGATTTACAAATGATTTCCAAGCACCAATGTAAAAATGTTTACCTGCAAAATACATAATAGCTGCACATAAAATGCCGATAAATAACCAAACACCCTGTTCTAGCGATGTGTCAACGGTCATAGGACCGCCCAAAAGGCTATAAATCATCAATGGGATACCAAGACCTAGGGCAAGCCACATTTGTCTCATTAAACCCGAATAATATTTTTCATCAGCAACTTCTTTTTCATCCAATAATGCATCGTCACTCGTATCCTTTGTGCTTCTCGCGTTGTAGCCTATCGTTTCAATAGCCTTGATAAGCACATCAGCGCCAACGTCTCCGCTTACAGAAACTGTTCGAAGTGCAAAATTCATTTCCGCACTCTCTACACCATCAAGCGTGTTTAATGCAATTTCAATTTTACCCACGCAACTTGCACATCCAGCTCCTTCAATAATCAACTCTTGAGTGTTAATGCCAGCAGTGCTGCCCGTTAATTTATTCATTATTATCTCCTTCGCACTCATCACCTTCAATAAGGTGACAAATCATGTGCCCTGTGGGGGCTTTATTCGGTTTACTCTGCCAATCATCGATGGCATTTCTTAGCTTTTCTCTTAATAATAATGTTGCTTGAAACTGCTTTTCTGTTTCAGCAAGATGGCGTTCAACAATTTCTCGCACCAATGGGCAAGCGGTATGCCCCTTATCAGATTCAATTAAAATATTTTTAATCTCTTCTACTGAGAAATCTAATTGTCGAGCACTCAAAATAAATTTAAGTCTCTGCTGCACTTTTTCACCATAGGTCTTATACCCATTACTTGGGCTTTTAATGGGAGTAATAAGCCCAATTTTGGTGTAGTAACGCACCGTATCTGGCGTTGTATTTAGGGCATTCGCTAACTCTGTTACTCTCATCACAAAAATCCTCTGTCAGAACATTCAAATAACGTGTTTTATTTAATACCGTATGAGTAGCTTACACCTGTGTCTAAGGCACAGGTCAAATAGAAAGTGGTGATTTTTAGAAAATTGTTAAGCAAAGAAGTTGATCGTATCAGAGTTAATGTGACCAATGGATATGGGCTATTTTTCCTCTTTATTTAACAGAACAATACTTGCCATACCTTCACTTGCTGCTCTAATACATCAGTATTAATAGAGCGGGAACCTTTCATATTTTTCTATTAAAATGTTGTGTTTATGATCATTCTACTGCTGTAAGTATTTGATATTGCTCTTGTGTCAACGTGGGTAACCTTTTTATAAATGCCACCATTGCCCAAATACGTTCATCATCATGTGTTTTACCCCAAGCAGGCATTGCAGAAGCTTTAATACCATGTTTTATCACCCAAAAGCTTTTACGAGAAGCCTGTTCATCATTTTCGTGCTCATGACCAACATGCTCTTCATTAGAAAGAGTCAAATTAGGAGGTGCTGGGTATAACCCTATGCTCATATCACTCTCACTTTGTCCCGGCTTTAAATGACAGCTAGAACACATAAATTCATAATCAGTTCCCCCCATCAATAGCATTTCAGGATCTTCTAAGTCTGGTACTTTAATATTTTGAGCTGCCTTTTTTATTGAGCTTTCTCTGGTTTCTTCTAGTAGCCAATAAACAAAATCACTGTGCGGTTCATCGGCTGCCACATTGACTATTCCTGAATACATAATGGTCGTTGCTGTTCCTGTTCCTAACACTACAACTAACAGTAGTAATTTAAGTATTCTCATAGCCCTTCCTTCCTAAATAAAAACACTTAGTGCAAATTTTTGTACTAAGTATTTTCTCAAGTTAAATTAATGATTATGTTGTTCATTCTCACTTATTTTATCATCAATTTTTTTCATTGTGCTGTGGTCCATATTTTTATCCATTTTACTATGATCCATTTGCCCTTTGGATTTTTCAGCTTGTTTCATGCACTTTTTCATCATAGCCATAGCAACAGGATCTTTCATATCCATCTTACTGTGATCCATTTTGCTACAATCAGCTTTTTCAGCCTTTTTTACATGCATGCTAGGGTCATGTGCTGTCGCTGTCATCGATAAAGTAAGTGCTGGTATTAATACCAAAGCGATTTTAGTGACTTTTTTAGTTAAGGTTTTAATTAATACTGTTTTCATAGTTTACTCCTACGTTCATAATTAATGTTTTTTGGTTAAATTCGTCAATGCAATACAATTTGCATTGACGATATTAGTTTTTATAAATTAATGTCTCTATACTTTTGACTCTGTGCTTTTTATCGATGACGAGCGCCACAAATAAAATAATGCAGGTAACACAAGCAACGTTAAGATGACCGCACTCATCATGCCGCCAACCATTGGTGCAGCAATACGACTCATGACCTCAGAGCCAGTACCCGTTCCGTACAAAATGGGTAGTAAGCCAACAATAATAGCCGCTGCCGTCATCATAACTGGACGAACACGCATACCCGCGCCATGTAAAACCGCCTGTAATACATCTTCTTTTGTAGTGGAAATATCCTTTAAACGATGTTCACTAAGCATTTTTTGGTAAGCTTGATTTAAATACACCAACATGATGACGCCAATTTCAACAGCAACACCCGCTAGCGCGATAAAACCGACACCAACAGCCACAGAGAAGTTATAGCCCTCTAAATACATCAACCATATGCTACCAACCATCGCTAGCGGTAACGTGCCCATAATCATAGCCACTTCAATCACATTTCTAAAATTTAGATACAGAAGAATGATAATAATAAATAAAGTTAATGGCACAACATAAGCTAACTTGGCTTTAGCACGTTGCATGTATTCATATTGCCCCGCCCAAGCGATAGAGTAACCAGCAGGAAGTTTGAGCTTATCTGCCACGACTTTCTGAGCAGCAACTACATAGGTTCCAACATCAACACCCTCGATATCAACAAAGGCCCAGCCATTTAAACGGGCATTTTCAGATTTAATACCCGGAGGTCCATCTTCTACAATGATATTAGCGACATCTCCCAATGAAATACGTTGTCCATTAGGGGTGACAATAGGCAGCAAGGATAATTGTTCAGGGGAATCACGATAGTCCTGAGGATAACGCAGATTTACCGGATAACGCTCTAAACCTTCAACCGTTTTAGTGACATTCATTCCACCGATAGCCGTTGCCACCACTTGTTGAATTTCAGCAATATTTAAACCATAGCGAGCTGCTTTTGCTCGCTGAATATCAACTTTTATATATCGACCTCCCGCAACACGCTCTGAATACACTGACGCAGTACCCGGTACATCGGCTAAAATGACTTCTATTTCCTTCCCTATTTCTTGAATAACTTCCAGTTTAGGACCCGCAATCTTTATGCCTACAGGTGTTTTAATACCTGTTGCTAACATATCAATACGCGTCTTAATTGGCATAACCCAAGCGTTAGTTACCCCTGGTAGCTTAACTAAAGCATCTAGTTCTTTTTTCAAGCTTTCAGTTGTTACCCCTTCTCGCCATTCATCATGTGGCTTTAACTGGATAAAGGTTTCAATCATTGTGAGCGGTGCTGGATCTGTTGCTGTTTCAGCACGACCTACTTTACCGAATACTGTTTTTACTTCTGGAACAGTTTTAATCAACTTATCTGTTTGCTGTAGCAATTGACGTGCCTGGCCTATCGAAATACCAGGATAGGTCGTTGGCATATACATCAGATCACCTTCATCAAGAGGCGGAATAAATTCGCTACCGATTTTATCAAGTGGATATATGCCAATCGCAAGAACAGCTAATGCAGCAACTAAAGTCATTTTTGGAAAACGTAAAACAGTTTTCAACGCTGGCATATAGATAAAGGTCAAAAATCTATTTACCGGGTTTTTATGCTCAGGTAGTACTTTACCTCGGATAAAATATCCCATTAGTACGGGTACTAACGTAATGGCCAGTGCAGCAGAGGCAGCCATAGCATAAGTTTTTGTAAATGCTAGTGGGGCAAACATCCGTCCTTCTTGCGCTTCTAAGGTAAACACGGGAACAAAACTAACCGTAATAATCAACAAACTAAAGAATAGTGCAGGACCTACTTCGCTGGCTGATTCTGTCACAATTTGCCAACGGTTTTCATTAGTTAAAGGCGTTTTCTCCATATGCTTATGCATATTTTCAATCATGACAATAGCACCATCAATCATCGCACCAATAGCAATTGCGATCCCCCCAAGTGACATGATGTTTGCGTTAAGACCTTGGATATGCATAATAATAAATGCGGTTAAAATACCTACAGGTAGACTAACAATCGCCACTAAAGAAGAGCGAACATGGAATAGGAAAATTACGCAAACTAATGCGACTACGCCAAATTCTTCAAGCAGCTTATACCCCAAATTATCGACTGCTCGTTCAATCAATGCAGAGCGGTCATATACAGGCACTATTTCAACGCCTTCAGGCAGTCCTTTCTTAAGTTGTTCAAGCTTTTCTTTTACACTTTTTATCACTTGCTGAGCATTTTCACCAAAACGCATCACGACTATGCCACCAACGGTTTCACCTTCGCCATTAAGCTCAGCCACACCTCGACGCATTTGTGGCCCAGTGCCAATATCTGCCACATCCTTTAACAGTAATGGTGTACCATTATTGTTTACCCCCAGCGGAATATTTTCTAAGTCATCTACACTTTTGATGTAACCTGTCGTTCTGACCATATACTCAGCTTCGGCCATCTCAACAACTGATGCCCCTATTTCCTGATTACCCTGTTTAATGGCCATTTGAATATGAGAAAGTGGAATATCAAAAGCACGTAACTTATCAGGATCTATTTTCACTTGATATTGCTTAACCATTCCGCCGAGCGCAGAAACTTCTGACACGCCGGGAACAGTTTGTAACTCAAACTTTAAAAACCAGTCTTGTATACTTCGTAATTGACTTAAATCATGTTGGCCTGTTTTATCGGTAAGTGCATACAAATATACCCAACCAACGCCTGTTGCATCAGGACCTAGTTGAGGACGAGCAGCACTCGGTAAATTGGGGGCAACTTGACTTAAATACTCAAGTACCCTTGAACGTGCCCAGTAAAGATCTGTATCTTCATCGAAAATAACGTAAACGTAGGAGTCACCAAAAAATGAATAACCTCGCACTGTAACGGCACCCGGAACTGACAGCATGGCTGTAGTCATTGGGTAAGTTACCTGATCTTCGACGACTTGTGGTGCTTGTCCTGGGTAGCTTGTTTTTATTATCACTTGCACGTCTGATAAATCAGGCAGTGCATCAATAGGTGTTTTGTTGACGGAATATAATCCGGCGCCAACAAGTAAAAATGTCGCTAGTAATACGAAAAATCGATTACTAACAGACCAACGAATAATGGACGTTATCATCATTATTCTCCTTCGTCGTTAGTAACATCTTTTCGTGCAGACAGCGCAGAGTCAGATTGAAGTTTAGGTGTAGACATTGTCATCGCACTGACAATAAGAAAATCACCTTCTCTCACTTCAAAGGTGAACATCACATAAGCATTGTTTGAAAATAAGCCCATATCTACATTTTCATCAACAATAAAATCAACCCTATCTGCTTCACGTCCCCACTCTACAATAGCTTCTCGGTCAATGGTGACCATTCTATGCTCAACCATTGCCGAAACGACTGTACCATTCACTCTGGCAGAAGAGACGGTGGCAGAGGAAACGCTGTCACTGTTATCACTCATATCCACCTCTGTTGACTCATCTTCGGTAGATTCCTCTTGGTCAGATTCATAATGCATACGCTTAAAATCAGATGATTTACTTGATTCTGAATCAAGTAAGAATTGAGCTGAACTGACAACCTTCTCACCCTCGCTAAGCCCCTTAAGTATTTCGACGCTTTCACTGTCATAACGCCCCACAGAAACCTCAACAGATTTGAAGCTACCTTCACCTAAGGCAAGCACAACTCTATCTTGGTTACCCGTTCTAATGAGGGCTTCTTTGGGAATAAGTAATGCTTGTTCATCACCCGTGGTATGAATTGCAATTTGTGCAAACATATTAGGTTTAAATTCACCGTTTTCATTATTGAAACGCAAACGTACTTTCACCGTACGTGTTTTAGCATCAAGGGTTGGGTAGATAAAATCCACTTGACCCTTCCACGTTTTACCGGGTAAATAATCAAGTGTCATAGTGACGGGTGTACCCGTTTTAACTTGACCTGCCTGTCTTTCAAAAACTTCAGCCTCAACCCATACTTCTGATAAATCACCAATTGACATCAACGTTGAACCAGGTTTTACGAAGAACCCTTCACGTATTTTAAGGTTTTCAACAACACCATTCTGCGGAGAATAGAAAGTAATTGTCTGCTGAACTTTCTTTGTCTTTTTCAGTTTTTTAATGGCTGATTGAGGTAACTGTAATGCTGATAATCTATTTTGTGCAGCAGTAATTAATCGACTATTTTTACGAGCTAATGCCAACAATAATTCTTCTTGCGCATTAACCAACGCTGGCGAATATATATCGTATAGTGGCTGATTTTTTTTAACATAATCACCAATAGACTTAACATATAACTTCTCAATCCAACCTTGAACACGCGGGTGAATATGAACAAGTTTATCTTCATTATAAGTAACATAACCCACAGTATTTATTTCAGTATGTAATGCTTTATAGTTTGCTGCTATGGTACGTACACCGAGGTTGTTCACAACATCTGGTGAAATGCGGATTGTTCCAGGACCTTCATCGGGTCCTTTGCCTCCATCATCATAAACAGGCACTAAATCCATCCCCATCGGTGATTTACCCGGCTTATCTCTTTTATAATTTGCATCCATTGGCGCTACCCAATATAGCGGTTGTTTCTCGTCAGATTTAGCGCTAGTTACTTGGTCATTTCCAGAGGGAGTTATAAAGTTAGTTGCCCCAAAAGTAAGAATACCGCCTATGATCATGCCGACAATTATTGGTTTAATCTTATTTCCTAAAGTGTTGGTGTTAGCGCTCATTATTTTTCTCCCGCAATAGCAGCATATTGGTTGCTATTTGCTAAATTTGTTTTTTTTTGTGTCATTGCAGAATTAATATTGCCGATAAGAAGGTAATTAAGCTCTAGCAGTATTTTCTGTTCTTCTACGTTTAGTGTTAGATGATCTATTTCTGCATTTAGCACAGCAATACGTGAACGAACAACTTCTGAAAAATCGCCGTCATCATTGGTGTAAGCGGTCAAAGACGCTTCTGCTTGATCATGTATTTGCGGTAATAATTTCTTCTTATATAGATCTTGTCTGTCTATTAAACGTAATAACCTGCCTTTTGCGCTTGAATAAGCGCCTAGCAATTGTCTAAGTAATAGTAGCTTTTCAGTTTTCATCGCCTCAGTTTTAGAAATAGCGGATTGAACCTCATTATCTTGTCGATTTTCAGTAAAAATTGGCAGATCGAACGTCACACCAACTGAGAATAAATCAGCTCTACTTCTGCCCATTGGGTCATCCCCGCGATATCCATAGCTTGCATTTACACCCCATTCAGGTTTGTACTTTTGCTTCGCTAATTTAACCCCTGTTCTAGTGGCATTTATTTTCTTTTCTACCGCAATAACCGAAGGATGATTTGATAAATACGGAACCAATTCCCCTACCTTAAGCCAACTTTCTGTGTAGACAAAACTAGGATTTAATAAGTTGATTTGAGGTAGTTGCTGACTTAGCTTTATATTATGTAAAGCGTTATATAAAGTTAAGTCAGCAACTAATGACGCCCCATCTATTGAGTTACTTATCTTAGAAAGTTTGGCAGTCGAAAATGTAGTTAACCATTGTGAAAGCTTTCCTTCATAGTGATTTTTCTGTTGCGCTAATTTATCTAACCGATCTTCCAAACGTGTTAACTCTAGTTGTGCTCGCACGATATCTTGTTGACGAGTTTTACCTAACGCTGATGAATAGCTTGCTTGTGCTACATCGGCTAATTGTTCGAAAAGCGACCTATTTTTTTCAATTAAAGCGATACTTTGCTGAACTCGATAGGCATCAAGCCACAAACTTCCCACGGTAACGGCGACTTTTGATTCCCTGTCTTTTCTTTGATAAGGATATGCTTCACTTTGAATTTTTAGTTGTTGGCTCTTAAACTCTAAGGTATCTCCGCGAGGAAACATTTGTGAAATACCTACTTTAGCCTGTGTCATTCCTTCTTGACCAAAATCAAAGCCATTCGTCGGTAAGTTTGCAAGACCAATTGACATTTTCGGAGTAGGTAATGTATTTACCGCAGTACTCATTGATTCGATGGATCTTTGTTTATGAACATTCCCCGTTAACCAAGGGTCATTTTTTTGAGCTGCCCTGACTGCTTTTTCAAATGATAAGGGTTCGTTAACCTTCATTTCTGGTGATTCTGCGGCATTATTAGCAGCACTCGCAGTAAAAATAGTAATAGCTATAATTCCTGCACCGCATTTCATGCGAAACTTGTTACTATCATTTAACTTATTCATTAAAATTGTTCCTCATAGGATTGAACAGTGGCAAAGATGTCATATGTGCCATCCGACTTTAAAAGTAAAACCCTGTAGGGTTGAAACTTATCACCAACTTCCATTCCCGGTGTCCCTACAGGCATCGCTGGAACTGACAAACCGATAACGCCTTCAGGCTGTGTCTCTTTCATGAATTGTTTAATGAATTTAGCAGGCACATGTCCTTCAAAAACATAGCCCTCTGTTGAAATAGCGGTATGACAGGAGCGATATCTAGGCGCTATTCCTTTTTTATCTTTAATGACTGAAAAGTTTTGAGAACTATGAACCTTCGATTCAAAGCCATTCTCATTAATGTGACTGATCCACTTTTTACAACAACCACAGGTTGGGCTTTTATATACATCTAGAACAATAGATTGTGACTTAGCATTTTGTGGGTGAGCCACACTGATAACTTTTGCGTCATCAGAGCAACTAGCAAGTGAAATGACTACAACAAAAGTAGTTATAAGTTTTAACGTAAATTTATTTGAAAACATAACCCCCCCAATAGGGATATCAATTAATATTTTATTTCATTAGGTATAAATTAATTAGGTTATTTTTGATGAGGTTAGAAAGTATTTATACAAATACGAGATCAAAAAAGCCTAATACAGATATTAGTTAGCTAAATGAACCAAATTTTAGACACATTTAGGCTGTATTTAGCTTAATATTGGGGGACGATATAATGATGTAGGTATTTGGCTTAAGGCCAAATTAGAGTAGGAAAGTATTTTAGATGATAAACCAACGATTGGGGCATTACCTGCGCCCTTCATGAATACAGCAACATTTGAGCAACCACCAATAAAGCAGCTACATGTTTGAGTACAACAATCTTCCGTCGATTCTTCTGAGTTTTCATCAGTATCAGAAGAGCCAGAAGTCTCACTGACCATATTATGGTTACTGTGATCCATCATTTTCATATTTTGCGATTGCGCTTTTCCGTTCATTCCCGTCATGCTTATCATCTGATAAGGCATAATAGTAGACGCCATTGTCTGACCTACAAAGGCCATACATACTAGCAATACCATTAATGTATTAGAGAATTTAAAAGTCACAAGTAACCAACAAAATATTATACTTAAATCCAATGATGTCATAACTCATGTTTTTATTCAATGGAAAAGTAGCGACAGTTTTCTTTAAAATAAATTGGTAAGCAAGCCCGTTCTATTAATGGTATTAAAACCCGCTTGTAATGCTTGCGCGTAGTTATGCACTTCTTTTGCACTAGTAGAAAGAAATTGCTGAGATTGATAATTACTACGGTATAAGTCATCTTGCGTGGTAATAATGTTTTCAATTTCAGAGCTTTCTTTTGCTTCTTGCAAGGAAAGAGTAGCCAATAAAAGGTATTGGTTAGGCATAGTGACCGCAAGGCCCTTCAGTTCACCTAATGCTTGGTGTGCTCTAGCCGTGGCTTTTAACACAGCTTTACTTTCTATGTCACCCAGTTGTTCTAACGGGACAAATTTATAATCACAATTCAATGTTGTATACCCTAATATAAAACCTGCTTTTTGTGCACGTTTATTTTATATGCACACATATTTAAATTTTGTTGTGCATATGGCAATAACATAAACACGTATATTAATTATTTGTGCATGTTATTAGGGGTAATGTACCCCGATATAAATTTACTGGGTAAAAGTTTTTTAGACTATAAAATCTATGGCGCTAACGCCCCCGTTGCGGCATAGAAAATATAAACTAGTGGCTAAAATTAGCGAGAAACGTGCAAAGCCAAATATTATCTGTCTGCATTAACAACTTGTTTTTCTTTTGCTAACGTTTGATCTACAATGTGATACAAACAGTGCTAAATGGGAAATTAAAAAATGAAAACTGAAATGCTCACTACTCGTATTGATCATGATACAAAATTAGCTTTTACCCATATTTGTGATGAAATTGGTTTAAGTCCTTCTCAAGCTCTTAAGCTTTTTGCTCGTGCTGTAATAAATTATGGTGGGATCCCTTTTGAATTAAAAGCAAAACAGCCGAATATAATGACAGTAACAGCTATTCAAGAACTTTCACAAGGGTTAGGGGAAAAGGCTGAAAGTGTTACCAGCCTGATTTCAGATTTAACTGAAGGTAAAGTGGTAAATGCTAATTCTTAGTTATTCATCACAATTCAAAAAAGACTTTAAAAAAATAACCAAATTACCAATACCTAAAATAATTGAAGTTGGTAATGTTATATCAACACTTCAAAAAGGCTTAATTCTAGAGTCTAACTATGTTGATCATGCCCTAGTGGGAAATTGGCATGGGTTCAGAGATTGCCACATAAAACCTGATTTGGTTTTAATTTACCGTATACATGATACCTATTTACAACTTGCTAGAATTGGCACGCATAACGAGGTATTTTAAGACTCGAAGCACCAACGCTCAAATATCAGGCTAAGTAATGATTGGTTACTTTTAATCTCATTATCAATTCTTTTATTATAAAAAAAACTAAATAAAACAAGATGATGTTGCGACTAAACGCAAGCGTAAAGTGATCCTAAATGTGATTGTCGCACGCCATGATTAAGTAGTAATTCAAGGTAACTATATGCCCTCATGTTAACTAGCTTTTTACATAACGATTAGAAATATTCAGCCTTATTTTGATAGCCTTGTTTAATATGCTCAATCAATAAACGAATTTTTGCTGGTAGATGTCGTGTGTAAGAATACACCGCATAAACACCTAAATATCGGGGTTTATAATCAGTTAAAAGCGCAATTAACGTTCCCTTTTGTAGATCTTCATAAACACCACATCGTGGCACGTAAGCTATTCCATACCCTGCTAGTGCTGCTTTTCTAAGTGCTTGCGCATTATTTGTGGCAAAGTTACCTGAAATACGAATACTTTTCTCTTCTCCTTCTAGCTCAAAACGCCAATCGTGGGAACCTTTTGCTTGACCCGTATAAGCAAGACAATTATAACTTAATAAGTCGTCAATATTATTTGGTTTACCGTACTGCTCAATATATTCTGGTGAACAACAAACCACCCAATGAGAAACAATGAGCGGCTTGGCAATTAACGTAGAGTTTTCCAAATTTCCAGTTCTAATAGCAAGATCTAATCCTTCTTTAACCAAATCAGCAAATTCATTTTCAAGGCGTATATTCACACTAATATCAGGGTGCTGATGGCAAAAATCAGCCACGATTTCAGCTAATAATAACTCCCCTGATATAGTAGGCACACTGAGTTTTATTTCACCTGAAATGGTTTCACTGAAATTACTTACAGCGCCAATGGCTTCATTTACTTGTTGATTAATATTTTTTGCATGTTGATAAAGAGTTTCACCGGCTTCACTTAAATTTAACTTACGAGTAGTACGGTACAACAGCTGCACCGATAGATCTTTTTCTAATTTAGATATTTTTTTACTTAATGCGGGTGTCGATATACCAGCAATGCCTGCCGCTTTATTAAAAGAGCCGGCTTCAACCACTAGCACAAATAAAAATAATTCATTAACACCCACCATATTTTTCCCCTGAGCTGACAATAAAAACTCATTACAACGTTTTTAGAAACAATAAATTAATAAATGACGTATATATTAACAATAACATACGCTGTATGTTAGTTATCTTGTAAAAATTATTATTAAAAAGATCATGTGGGTGATTTATTTTATATACTAAAAAAATCACCTCGGTTATAAGGGCGAACAAATGTCTAAAAGTATTACTAATGATGGTGGAACTCACTCTAATACCATTGAGTGTCTAAATATCTCTGAAAAAAAAGTAGGTCTGTTTGTCACCTGCTTGGTCAATACCATGCGCCCTTCTATAGGCTTTGCTTCAATAACGCTACTTGAGCAGGCCGGGTGTACTGTTGAGGTTCCTGATCTCCAGTCTTGTTGCGGACAACCTGCATTCAATTCAGGCGATGATGAAGGCACTCGTCAAATTGCCTATCAAACAATTAAGCAATTTGAAAATTTTGATTATGTTGTTGTTCCTTCAGGATCATGTGCAGGAATGATCAAAAAGAATTTTATCGAAGTCTTTAAAGATCAGCCTGAATGGCTTGCAAGAGCAAAGCATTTAGCCAATATAACCCATGAGCTCCTGTCATTTTTAGTTGATGTTTGTCACTTCGAACCTCAAGGTGTTGAACTTGATGGTTCATTTACTTATCACGATAGTTGTACCGGATATCGTTACCTTAATATTTATGAACAGCCCCGAAAGATGCTGTCAAAGGTGAAAGGCTTAGACCATACCCCGCTTAATAGTCATTCTGAATGCTGCGGTTTTGGTGGCACCTTTTGTGTGAAATACTCAAATATTTCAAATGAGATCGTCGCTGAAAAAGTTGACAATGTGTTAGCGACTGAAGCCGATTATCTGCTCGGTGGTGATATGGGCTGCTTAATGAATATTGCAGGTAAGCTCAATCGAGAAGGTCACAAAGAGATAAAAGCATTGCATACCGCTGAGGTGCTTGCTGGTTTAGCACCGCAGATTTTAGGAGGCAAAGATGCACGTTAATAGACCTGAAGATTTCAATAAAAACGTTAGCAAGGCGTTAGCGCAGCCTGATTTGAAAATGATTATTCGGCGCACCACGGATAAAGCCGAAACTAAGCGTGCCGAAGCGGTTGCTAATTTTCCTGATTTTGAAAATGCACGTAAGCAAGGACAAAAAGTCAAAGATCATACCATTAAGTATATGGATCATTATTTGGCCGAGTTCGAGAAGAATGCTTTGGCTCAAGGCACTATTGTTCACTGGGCAAGTACCGGCGAAGAAGCGTCAAAGATTGTGTTAGATATATGTCGTCAGCACAAGGCTAAAAAAGTCACTCGAAGTAAGTCTATGTTGGGTGAAGAAATTGGCTTAACCCATGCGTTTGATAATTCAGAAATAGAACGAATTGAAACGGATCTGGCCGAACATATTATTCAGCTTGCTGGTGATCCTCCGTCTCATATTGTTTGGCCTGCTATGCACCGCAGTAGAGAAGATGTGGTCAAACTTTTTCGAGAGTTTCATGCCGATCCAACTTATTCTGAAGAAATTACCGATCTTGTGAGGAGTGCCCGTCGTGACCTTCGTAGTAAATTTTTAACATCAGATATCGGTATTAGTGGCTCTAACTTCTTACTGGCTGATAGTGGCTCTTCTTGTACCGTAACCAATGAAGGTAACGCTGAGCTTACGATAACGCCACCAAAAGTTCATATAGTGACAGCGGGCATTGAAAAGCTAGTGCCGTCAATGGCCCACGCAGTCCCTTTGCTGCGACTGTTGACTCGCTCGGCAACCGGGGCAGAAATAACGCAATACAACACCTTTCATAACGGTCCTAAAAGAGCGAATGATGCTGACGGGCCCCAAGAATGCCATATTGTTTTGGTGGATAATGGCCGTACAAAAATGTTGGCTGAGGGAATGGAAGAAATGTTGCGCTGTATCCGCTGTGGCGCCTGTATGAATCATTGTGTGGTCTATAAACATATTGGTGGTCATGCTTATGGCTCGGTTTATCCTGGGCCAATGGGCTCTGTTTTAACACCTCATTTAAACAGCCTTAAAGTGGCAAACAAACAGACCCATGCTTGTACGATGAATGGTCGCTGTGAAGAAGTTTGTCCGGTTAATATTCCACTGCCTACCTTATTGCGATCACTGCGTGCACAGTCTTGGCAAAAAAAATATGAACCGTTAACAAACCGTTTTGTTGTCCAGTCTTTCGCCATGATGGCCAAAAGGCCTAGGTTGTTTCAATTGCTTTCTTCTTGTGGGGTTATCTTCATGAAAGTGTTTAGCCGTAAAGGGTGGATTAAAACTATGCCATTTACCTCGGGCTGGACGCGTAACCGTGATTTGATTGAACCAGAATCTACCACCTTTATGCATCAGTATAAAAAAATAAAGAATGAAAAAATGAAAAAAGCCAAAAGTGATGGAGCGTAAATAATGAATAAACAAAATAGTGAACTCAGTAGAGCCAAGATATTTAGTGCAATTAAAGCCGCTAATCCTACTGTCACCATGGATGTAAAGACCATTGAGGAAGAGGCCCTTGACATATTAAAAGAAAGTGAATTTGCACGTCCTAAATTATTATCTGAGGATGCAACGCAGGCCTTAGTCCTTCGAATTGAAGCAGGATTGGTTATCGGCACTACCTGTGAAAAAATTTCTACGTTGGATGAGTTACCGCACTTGGTGAAGCAATTTTTTAGCAAGCATGCTTTACCTCAAGAGATTAAAGTACAGAGTATCGATAAATTAGAGAAGCTGAATTGGGAAGGTATCGCTACGGATAGTGATATTGAAAAAGATAACACGGTTGGCTTATGCTGGGCAGAATACGGTGTTGCAGAAACGGGATCGTTTGTTGTGCATTCGAGTCCAAAAATGCCGATTTTACTCAACTTTTTACCATTGTATCTTATTGCGGTTATTCCGAAATCGAAAATACTTCACTATATGGATGACTATGCTCTTATAGCAAATAAGATTGCTAAAAAGGGTGAGACGCCACGAAATATGTGTCTAATATCAGGTGTTAGTGGCACAACCGATATTGAAGGCGTGTTAGTTCAGGGTGCTCATGGGCCTGAAATTTTGCATATTATTATTGTCGAGGATCAGTAAAAGCAATCTAAGACATAGCAGCAGTAAAGCTTGATACATCAGCTCATATTTTACTGCTGTGTTATTACTTTAAAGCACTGTCTCTCTGTTTTATTTATACGCTATATCATTAATGTTCAGTACGCAAACCATCCTATTACTCTTCCTTCTCTGGGATGATTATCAACCAAATATTGAAAAATTAAGTTACTACAAACACCCTCCTGGTAATTTTAAATTCAAATCCTATTTATAGGCCTAATTAAAGACCACTGTCTAACACTTTATTTACTCTCATTTAAATCAATTAGTTCATATCACTCCTTTTTAACCCCTTAATATAAATCTAATTAATTTTTTAATGACAAAGACTAAGTGCAAACACGTAGAGAAAATACGTGTATTCGCCGATTTCGCCTATGACACAATTTTAATATCTTAGTTAAGGCAATAAGCAAGATGATTATTTTGAAACACTAAGTCATCTAACTCTCAACATAAAGGTAATAAAATAATGAGAAACACAATTAAATCCGGTTTAATATTAGCAGCGATGGTATCTGCCCCCTCTTTTGCAGGGTATACCGTTGATATTAATGATGAAGATAAAATTACTTTCGGCGGTTATATTAAAGCAGACCTTCGCTACACTGATGGTAACATTGCAGCAAGAGAATACTGGATTGGTACTGCTGGACCTACTGCAGACGGTAAAGATATATCACACTTTCAAGGTTCTCTTAATGAAACTCGTTTCAATGCCAAGTATGTGCATGGTGATGTTACTGGTTTTATTGAAATGGATTTTTTCGGTAAAGCCACTACGGGTGGTGGTACCGAAGATTTTTCAAACTCTTCTAATCCACGTTTACGTCATGCCTTTATCAAATATAAAAACATCTTAGTTGGTCAAACTTGGACCACTTTTATGAATACTAGTGCCATTGCTGAAGCGGCTGATTTTGGTGGACCTTTAGTTGCTTCTGCATTCGTTCGTCAATATCAATTTCGTTACACTAACGGCGGATTACAACTTTCTTTAGAAAACCCTGAAACTCGTTCTCGTAATGGCGGTGTTAATGATGCTATTACTGGCGATGACTCTAGACCTGACGTTATTGCTAAATATACTCTAAAAGGCGATTGGGGTAATGTCTCAGTAGCAGGTGTGGCCCGTAAATTAAACTCTGTTTCATCCGGTGAAGAATCAGCGTTTGGTTACGGTATTGCTGGTCGTATTAAAGCAGTCGGTAAAGATGATTTTCGCTTTCAGTTACACAGCGGTGAAACAGGCCGTTATGTTGCTGTAGCTGCAGCAAATGATATAACTAATGGAAAAGTAGAAGAGTCTACATCAGTGTCAGTAGCTTATCGCCACTTCTGGACAGATGATACTCGCAGTACTGTTTTTTATGGTAATACCACAACTGAGGAATCTGATATTGATAACACTCATTGGGGCGTTAACGTTTTCAAAAATTACACCGAGAAATTATCTTTTGGTGTTGAAATAGGTAATTTTGAAATGGATAAATCAGATGCTGATTCAAGCTACGTACAATTATCAGCTAAATACGTTCTTTAACTTTTCACTAAACACTACTGGAGAAAGACAATGAAAAAATTTCCTTTGTTATTATTAAGTACTTTAATCGCAGGCAGTTTCTCAGGTGCTGCCATGGCTGAAAAGAAGATGCTTCTAAAGACGCCAATTTATTATAACTCAGTATTACCAAGCTTAGGTTCAACCATTAAATATGTATCTGACAATATACAAATATTAAGTGGCAACAGCTTAAAAATGAAAATTTATGAGCCAAAAAAATTAGTTAGTCCAAAAGAAATACTTGATGCGGTATCAACTGGCAAGGTACAAGCTGGCTATGCAACAGCTGGTAACTGGGGGGGGAAAATTCCCGCTGCCCGTCTATTTTCAGCGGTCCCTTTTGGTCCTGAAGCATCTGAATATTTAGCTTGGTTCTATCATGGCAACGGCAATAAACTACATCAAGAACTATATGATGACAACAACCTCAATGTGAAAGTGCAAGTGTGTGGTGTTTTAGCGCCTGAAACGTCAGGCTGGTTTAAAGATGAAATTAACAGTCCTAAAGATTTAGACGGTCTGAAAATGCGTTTCTTTGGCTTAGGTGCTCTTGTCATGGAAAAGCTTGGCGTTAGTACCGTCGGTTTACCCGGTGGCGAAATATTCCCAGCGATAGAGAAAGGTGTTATTGATGCGACTGAATTTTCAATGCCGGTAGTTGATCAGCGTATTGGTTTAAAGAAACTGCTTAAATATAATTACTTCCCTGGTTGGCATCAACAAGCCACGATAATGGAACTGATTATCAACAAAGATACATGGAAGAAAATGAGTGAACGTCAACAGTCGGTTATTGAACACTTATGTAAATCCGCAACGTTAGAATCTATTGCACTGGGTGAAGCAGTTCAAGCCCCCGTAATGAAGCAGAATGTTGAAGATGGTGTAATCAATAAATATTGGTCGCCTGAGATGCTGACTACTTTTAAGACTAAATGGGATGAAGTGGTTGTTGAGCAATCGGCAGCAGATCCAGCGTTTAAGAAAATACATGATGACTTAGCTAAGTTCCGTAAAACTTACGATTTATGGGAATCAAACGCTTTCTTACCTCGCCCAAAACCTAGCCTTTAAATTAAACGCTTACTTATGTGCGGTAACTCCCATTATTAGCACAGCCTAGAACCTTCAGGTTCTAGGTTTTTTATTGAATGAGGAGAATCATATCACTGATTCATTTTCCAACCCTACCAGTCCTACTAGCTCTATAGCACGATTAATGCTAAAAACAGCCGACATTTTTGAGGCCATTATTCTGAAATCAGCTGCTGTTTGTTGTTGGTCTTCAGCATTATTAATTGCTGTCATTATCCTTAATGTAATCATGCGTTACGGCTTTAGCAATGGTCTAATACTGTTTGAAGAAATTCAGTGGCATTTATATGCAATAGGTATCATGTTTGGTTTATCCTATGCCGAAATTACTAACTCGCAAGTCAGAGTTGACGTTGTGGCCTCAATGTTAAAACCTAAAACAGTACTAAAATGGGAAATATTTGGCGCAGTTTTTTTTGTCTTTCCAACCATTTTTGTGATTTTATTTAATAGTATCGATTATGTCTCAAGTTCATATTTACTGAGTGAAGGTTCATCTTCACCCCTAGGCATGCCATTTCGATGGGTCATTAAATCCGCTATTCCTGCAAGTTTCATCTTGTTAGCTATGGCGGTACTCGCACGACTGTTCCGAAATATTATTACCATAACCCAAAAGGAGGCGTGATCATGGCAATTAATGAAATTCTAGTCATCAGCATGTTTTTAACCTTTATTGTCTTTCTATTTACGGGTATTCCAATCGCCTATGTTTTAGCCGGTGTTGGTATTTTATTTGGTGGTATTGGCTATCTGTCAGATATGCATTTGGATACATTTACCGGCCTTGACCTAAATGTTTTAGGTTTAGTCGTTTCGCGGATATTTTCCTTAATGGAAAACTGGGTACTGGTTGCTTTGCCTATGTTTATTTTTATGGGCTTAATGCTAGATAAATCAGGCGTTGCACAGCGCATGATGTTGGCAATGCAAGAACTCTTTGGCCGTGTTCGTGGTGGTTTAGGTATCACGGTAACGTTAATAGGTATTCTTTTAGCGGCTTCTACCGGCATTGTTGGTGCCTCTGTTGTTTTACTTGGTTTGCTATCCATACCAGCCATGATGAAGCAAAATTATTCAAAAACTTTTGCTACTGGCATAGTATGTAGTGCTGGTTGTTTAGGTATTTTAATACCACCCAGTATTATGTTAGTGATCATGGCTGACCAACTCGCTCTATCTGTCGGTGATTTATTTACTGCAGCTGTATTTCCGGGTTTAATGTTAGGTGTATTATACCTTGCTTATATTTTAGGCTTGTCATTTTTAAATCCTAAAGTTGCCCCAGCACCAGAGAATCCAAGACCATTAACGGCAAGCGTATTGATTGACGTATTTAAAGCAATACTGCCAACACTTGCACTCATTATTGCGGTATTAGGATCTATTTTTGCTGGTATTGCCACCCCTACTGAAGCCAGTGGTGTTGGTGCCCTAGGTGCAACCATATTAGCCGCAATGAATAAAAAGCTTAATTTTAAAGTTTTTCATAATGTTTTAATGGCGTCGTATAAAACAACAGCTTATATTTTTGCTATTTTTATTGGCGCGACAATATTTTCACTGGTTCTACGTGAACTTGGCGGTGATGAATTTATATCGAGTATGTTAACTGGCTTACCTTTTGGTCCGTATGGTGTATTGATAGTTATTTTACTTATCGTATTCTTATTAGGTTTTTTATTGGATTGGATAGAAATCACCTTAATTGTACTGCCTTTATTAGCACCGGTAATAGGTATGTTAGATTTCGGTATAGGGAGTGTTAACGGTTTAGATCAACCGGTGTTAGTGTGGTTTGTGATGTTAATAGCGCTCACTTTACAAACGTCATTCTTAACCCCACCAGTTGGTTTTGCTTTGTTTTACTTAAAAGGTGTTTGTCCACCTGAAATTAAGTTAACTGATATTTATAAAGGCGTTATACCTTTTATTATCTTACAATTAATGGGTCTTGGAGCATTAATCCTGTATCCTGAAGTCGCCTTATGGCTGCCATCGATGGTGTATGGGAAATAACGACATTAGTTAAATATTTATCATAAGTACCTCTAAAAAGAGCCTTGCTGTATATTAATTTATACCTTAAGGCTCAAATAGTTAGCCATTAATAACTTTTTTTAGATGCCTTTTTATATAAAAAAAGTTATCGTATGAATCTCAGTACATTGAATTAATTAAACGGAAGTAATTATATGTTGAAGTCACTTCGAACCCAGATTTATACTCTCGAGGTACCTTAAATATTTGTTCAAGGCGTAATTTTACAGGTGTGTTCTTTTGGTCAATGGGGTGTTGAGTTGGGTAAAGGCTTCGCTAACGCCATTGTGAAAGAGCTAACAAGCAAAGATATTAACGAAAGCCATGATAGTTCAACCAAAGGCTTACTTGAATATTATTGTTCGTCAAAAGTAATTGAATAGAAAAGACTGTTGTACGGCAGAAACACTCTCATTAAATAAATATTAGTATGAAATGAACTTTAAAGCATATCGATGTTCTTATTATATGAATACATTTATTTCCCTTAGTGTTTCATGTTTTTATAACGCGTTTACTTGATTTCAGGTAGACGCTTTTTTTTGCCTGAGATAAAAAATCGTTAGTCTAGCACCCTATTTAACGATCTAAACCATAATCAATGGCATAACGCATAAGGCCAACAGTTGAATCAATCCCCAGCTTTTGCTTAATATTACGTTTATGGGTTTCAACCGTTCGTACGCTAACATTAATTTCTTGGGCTATACGTTTATTGTTAAGGCCCTGAGATATAAGTCTTAAAACAAGCTGTTCGCGCCTAGTAACAATACCGCGCTGCTCACCAGCAAGCTCTTTTGACAGAATTTCAGTGACCTCTGAGCTGAAATAATGTTTACCTGAAATCACTTTTTTAATCGCTTCGATTAACTCTTTTCCGGGCACATCTTTCAAAATATAGCCATCCGCACCATGTCGCATAGCACCTAAAATGTATTCTTTATTATCATGCATACTTAGCATAAGTACTTTACAATCAATATCTTGCTCTTTAATCAACTCAAGTACGTACATGCCATCCATCTCAGGCATGTTGATATCCATTAAGACAATATCAAATTCAAGGCTCTTAATAAGTTCCAGCGCTTGTTTGCCGTTTTCAGCTTCACCAACAACCTCTATACCGGCGTCAAGACTTAAGCGATATGTCAGCCCTTCTCTAAAGAGCGGATGATCATCAACTAATAACACTTTAATCATACTTTTCCCCTTTATTTGAATTTTCACTCGTATTACTTGCATTATAACGCAGTTGCGACTGTGGTATGCGAGCGAGTATTGTGGTGCCATTATTTTCTGAATTAACGGTTAAGTTACCTTGATAAAAACTTAGTCTCTCATTCATGTTACGTAGACCAATTCCTTGATGCACTTGAGTTTTTTTGTCGCTACTCTTATCGTAACCAAGATAATCAAAACCTTGGCCATTGTCAGTAATTTCTAGTACCAACCAATCAGAGGTCAATTTTAAACTCAGTGTAACTTTTGAAGCATTGGCATGTCGTTCAATGTTGGTAAACGACTCCTGAGCAATACGATATAACGCGGCTTTAACTTCAGTTGATAAAACGTTTCTAATAGATAAACGCTCTACCTTTACATCAATACCCGTTCGCTGAGAAAAATCTCTACCGAGTTCTTCTAATGCCGCGCCTAAACCGAAATCTTCAAGTATCCCTGGATGAAGCTGATGAGAAATAGCGCGAATATCGCCCATTATTTTGCAAATAAATGCCATAGCACGATCCATTTCTTTACTGGCAGGATCATTATTCTGCTGTTTTAATTGTGCAGTTTCTAACGAAAATTTAGCTGCCGCAACAGTTTGGCTAATACCATCGTGCAGTTCTCTAGAGACGCGTTTACATTCTTCTTCTTGCGTTTGAAAAATACGCTCATTTAACTCGCGTAATTTACGGTTAGCCAACTTTTTTTCACTAAAACGAATAAACTGTCCTGAAATAAAAATGACAATAACAGCAAACAGTCCAATGACAAGTGTCATTATAGAAGTATTACCAATATGTTTGCCGATAGAGGTATTTAGTAGTGCTGTTTCTTGATCGATATCGTCAATATACACGCCTGTGCCAATCATCCACTGCCAATCATCTAATGCGCGTGAATAACCGATTTTTTTAGCATCGTCACCATCTTTAGAGGGTTGATTAAAAACATAGTTTAGGTAACCACCTCCCCCTTGTGCTTTTTCAATAAGGCCCTGAATAAGTTTGATGCCATTTCTGTCTTCAAGATCAAGCCAATTTTTACCTATTCGCCATTCTTGTCCGGCTACCACTAACGCAGTTCCATCCAAATCATAAGCAAAAAAGTAGCCGTCTTCACCAAAACGCATATTAGATAATATTTGTTTAACTAATGTTTGCGCTTGTTGCACATTTAAATTTTTATCTTGATAAATATGCTCTATCGCACCTTCAGCAATCGTTACATAGTTACGTAATTCGTCTTTACGATGCTTAATAACGCTTTGTCGATATTCATCAACGGTTTGTTTAGAAAGTGATTGATATTGCACTTGCGTGACAAAAAGTACCCCCGAAAGTGCTAGCACCAACGGGATTATAGTAACTAATTGTAATTTTAAATTTAAATTCACTTATATTCTTCTTTTTATTATTTATTATTTAGTCTTGCTCAAGCCATCATTTTACTGTTGTTGCTTTGTCTACTAAATAAATAATTGACTGATAATCAATACCTGAATGATGAGATAAGCCTATTTCACAGGTTCTACTATTACTATAACCAGTATTACAATTTTTTGGCACCTGAGTTTTTAATGAGGCAAGCGCATTTTCATTCAACTCTGGTGTGGTAAAACCCTTATCACCAGCAAAGCCGCAGCATTGAATATCTTCGGGTATAATAACGTTGGTACTGCAACGTTCTGCAAGCTTTTGCATTTTTACTGCTAATCCCATTGTTCTGCTAGAACAAGTAACATGCAACATTATTGTTTCATCTAATGGCGAAAAATCTAAATAATTTATTAATACATCTTCAATAAATCCCACTGGCTCGTGGATTGATAAACCACTGACTTTTTCTTTATTGTCTAACAACATTGATTTACACGGGCTAGTATCAATTAAAATAGGATATTTACCTTGTTCACTTAATTCTCTTAACTTATTTAGTAAAGAATTACTCTTCTGATTTGCTTGTGAAAACATGCCTTTGCTATTGAATGGCATACCACAGCATTCACCCGTAAAATCAGGACTGATGACATCAAATCCTGCTTTTTTGATTAAAGAAAAAGTGACTTCTGTTAACGAACGCTGGTCTGTCGCCGTTATTGCTTGCCCCATACTGCGGCTTGCGCAACTTGGGATGTAAACTACTTTGGGACGTGAACTTATTTCATTGCTATCTGAGTTTTTAGGGCTACTTATAGGGGTATAGTTGGCTTTTTGCGGTAAATATTTACTCCATAACGGAATTTTATTAAAAGAGAGCTTTCTTATGGTGCCAGTTAGCCCACCCATAACCTTACTGCCAACAAGTCGATGGCTAAAACCAGCAACCGCAAGAGAAACACGCGTCATTTTTTCTACCGTAGCAAAATTATTTGCTAAAACCTTCGATACTCCTTGATAACTTGTATTGTTTCGATGACGCAACTCACGAATGAGATCACCAGTATTAATGCCGACAGGACAGCGCTCTGCGCATAACCCCGTTGCTGCACAAGTTTCTATGCCTAAATAGTTAAACTCGTTTTCAAGTTCAGCCAGTAATTTAGGGTTTTCATTTGTGTCAGTAAGGCGTTTAATCTCTCGATAAGTAGTGATACGCTGACGAGGGGTAAAACTCAAACCATTTGAAGGACATACTGGCTCACAAAAGCCACATTCAATACACTTATCAATAAGCGGATCTGCTGCCGGTAATGCCTTTAAATGCTTAATATGTGCATTAGGATCGTCATTAATGATAACGCCAGGGTTTAGCAAGTTTTTAGGATCAAATAATTGCTTTATTTGTTGCATTAACGCCAGTCCTTGCTTACCCCATTCTAACTCGATAAAAGGGGCCATATTGCGTCCTGTACCGTGTTCAGCTTTTAATGAACCTTGATAGTCAATCGCAACTAGCTGACAAACATCATCCATAAATTGTTGATAACGATCTACCTCAGATTGTGTTGCAAAATTTTGAGTGAAAACAAAATGTAGATTTCCTTCAAGCGCATGACCAAAAATAATGGCCTCATCATAATGATATTTATCAAAAAGAGCTTGGAGATCAGCAACCGCAGTAGCAAGGCGTTCTACCGGAAAGGCGACATCTTCAATAATCACTGTAGTGCCGTTTTCACGTACTGCACCCACAGCAGGAAAAGTGCCCTTTCTTATTGCCCAAAGCTGAGAATATTCGCTAACAACCTCTGTAAAGTTAATCGCATTAGTCTGTTCAAACTCAGCGAGTAATAACTCAAGTTCAATGACCTGCTCGCCCAATAATTGTGCATTTGCTGCGCGAGTTTCAATTAATAATGCGCCAACATTTTTATCAAGCGTTTTGATAAAATCAGGTAAGCCATCCATATCGCTAACTGATGCTAAGGCACGTCGATCCATTAGTTCAACGGCTGAAACATTGGCATTAGCCAATGCGGATACTGCATGACATGTTGTTTGTATATCAGGAAAAAACACCAGCGATGATGCTCGGTATTTATGTTCAATAACCGTGTTATAGGTGAGCGATGAAATAAAACCTAATGTGCCTTCAGAGCCAATCATTAAGTGAGCAAGAATATCGATAGGATCATCAAAATCAATCAACGAGTTTATTGCGTAGCCCGTGGTGTTTTTCAGCCTATATTTATGGCGAATTAATTGATGTAATTTTTTATTACTGCACGTTTTGAATGCCAGTTTTTTTAAATTTTTCAATAACGTATCATGTGTCTTGTTAAACTGAGTAATATTTTCTTTATCACCGGTATCAAGTACTGAACCATCATGTAAAACCACTCTAATACTATCTAAAGTATGGTAACTATTTTGTGCGGTACCACAGCACATACCACTGGCATTATTTGCTGCAATACCGGCAATTTTACAGGTATTAATCGAAGCAGGATCAGGTCCTATTTTTCGGCCGTAAGGTAATAAATATTTGTTTGCGTCAGCACCAATAACCCCTGGGCCTAATTTTATTTTAAGACCTAAATCTAAAATTTGATGAGCACGCCAATTGGTTGTCAACATGATTAATACTGATTCTGATTGTGCTTGTCCAGAAAGGCTTGTGCCCGCGGCTCTAAACGTTACGGCAAGCTTAAACAAGGCAGCTTCTTTTAATACCCTAACAACTTCATTTTCATTATCAAGAATCAAGACTAATTGTGGCACTAAACGGTAAAAACTGGCATCTACACCATAGGCAAGTCGTTTGGCATAGTTACTAATTACTCGTTCTTTGGGGAGGAATTGGATTAACTGCTGGGAAAAATCATGATATTGCGGTAATAACATTAAAAACTCTCTTATAAACTATTTTAAAGTAGTACATTTGGCTCTTTGACGTATAAAAAATAAGCGGGTGTTAGTTATAGATCTAATGACTCTTTAGTTTCAGTCGCACTGATGATTGAGGCAAAACTTATCTCATTGCACTCTCAATAGTATTCAATTGTGGATAAATATGAAATAGGCGAATACACGTATTTTTTCTACGTGTTTATACTTAGTTTTGGCTATTTTATATAAGGTTAGCTCTAGCACTAAACAATTTTTATTGTTTAGTGCTTTTTTGATTACGGCTCTGTAAATTCTTGTTATAGTGATTTAAGCAACTTAACAAAAACAGCAATTAAACAGTATCAATCAATAGTTAATCATTATGGATTTATTTTTACTAAAGAAAGTCATTTCAGTCGTCATTATGCCCATTAATATGGTGCTAATTTTATTAATATGTTCTCTGTTTTATTTTCGATCACGTCCAAGCACAAGTGTTAAATATTTAGTGTCTGCATTCTTACTTTTATTTGTATCTTCAATGCCTATTGTTTCTGACACCTTAATGGTCACTATTGAAGATCATTATGAAGCATTTACACGTTCTAGCAAACCGGTTGATTATATTGTTGTTTTAGGAAATACCCATTCGAGTAATGATGCGTTACCTGTTACAAGTCAATTAGCAACAGGTTCTTTACAGCGTCTAGTAGAGACATTAAGAATTTATAACATTCACCCCGAAGCAAGAATCATTACGTCAGGCTTTACTGGTCATGACCCAGTATCAAATGCAGAAAAAATGAAACAGTCATTAGTGCTCTTAGGTATTCCTGAACAAAAAATAATCACAGAGAACTTTCCCAAAGATACCGAAGAAGAAGCACAACTGATAAGTCCAAGAGTACAAGGTGCTAATGTGGTATTAATTACCAACGCCAACCATATGCCAAGGTCAATGAAATACTTTCAACTTGCAGGGGTATTTCCAATTGCTGCACCAACAGGATATTGGGTTAAAAGTCAGCATAGTGAAAGTAGTTGGATAAATTATGTTCCTACTAGTAGAAATTTAGAGCAAACGACCGTTATCTGGTATGAGAGTTTAGGTCGTGTAGTACAATGGTTTAAAGTATTGTTTAACTAATGGCATTTAGATGAAAATAGCTAAATAAAAACGACTATACTGGGTTGTCAACATCAATAAAAACAACGTTTAGATCCTGCTCTTTAGCAATATGCTCACCAAGCGCTTTAACGCCGTAACGCTCGGTAGCATGATGACCTGCGGCAAAAAAGTGAATATCCATTTCTTTAGCAATATGTGTTGTTTTTTCCGATATTTCACCGGAGATAAAGGCATCAATGCCTTGTTCTGCTGCCAATTCAATATAGTCTTGACCTCCGCCAGTACACCACGCAATCGTTTTAATTTTTTTATTCGATGGCGGTGCTATGTGTAAACACTTACGGTTAAGCTTTTTATTAATTAACAACGCGAAATCACAGCCACTGGTTATTTCAGGTAATTTACCTTGCATAGCGATACTCAAGGCATTACCTAATTCTAACGGCCCTGTCACATCAATATTTAACAACGTTGCCAATTGAGCGTTGTTACCCAGTGTTGGGTGAATATCAAGGGGTAAATGATAAGCAAATAAATTGATATTATTCTCTATTAACGCCTTAATCCGTCTATGCTTCATTCCGCGAATAACATAGGACTCATTTTTCCAAAAATAACCATGGTGTACAAGTAACGCATCTGCTTTTTCTGCAATGGCTAAGTCAATTAATGCTTGTGACGCGGTGACACCCGTCACTATTTTAGTTATTTTTTCATTGCCCTGAATTTGCAAGCCATTTGGCGCGTAATCTTTTATTTGATTTGGCTTTAATAATTCATTTAAATATTTTTCAAAATCATTGAGTTTCATGCTATTGCTACTTATTTTGTTTTAGATGAAAAATAATTTCTTTTACTAGAATTAACATTCATCGATGGTACTTTCACCGAGCTAAATTTAGCTCTTATCTGCCATTTAGGTTTGATGGGTGTTAAGGGTAATACTCTTTTTTTGGCTATGATGACATAAACAGAGCCAAAACTAGTAAAGTAATTACTGGCAAATTTTCGCCAATAGTTTGCTACAAAATGCTCGCTCATTTTCCCGGTTAAATTACTGTGTACACAACGTTCATCACTAAGAATTTCAAACCCCATTAAATGCAACCAATCTTTCACACGCATAGGGGAAAAAAAGTGCTCATTCCAAGGCTCTTGCTTTCTTCTATAAGGTATTATTCGGTTAAATCCAGCTAAAGATAATGGGTTAAAACCAGTAATAATAAGGTAACCATTTGGAATAAGTACCCGATTAGCTTCACGGATGACATGGTGAGGGTCAAGTGAAAATTCTAATGTATGGCTGAGTAAACAAACATCTACGCTATGTTCCAATAGGGGTAAATCATCTATGTCACCAACAATATTGGCTTTATCCATTGTACGAGTAACACAACAACTGACCTGATGTTTTATAGGACTATTTAGCGTGCATACCTCTTGACTCAATGCGCCTACTTTTAATAGGTGATATCCAAAAAACTTTTCCCACCATGGTTTTAATATTGCGTCAATAGCCGATAAAACAAGACGACCATTTGGCAGCTCTTGCCAAGATTCAGGATAATGTGGTTGTCGAAATGCTAGTGCGGGTTTCATAAGTCATGTTATTCAAAACTAAAAGAAGTATAATTAAGTATATACTGAGTATGAGCAAGTTGGAAATTCCAGATGAGTGCAATACAACCAATCAATTCGTCTATAGGGCTTAACCCTGTAAACATTACGCCAATAAAAGCCTTTAGTGACAATTACATTTGGGCTATTACCAATAAACAGGTAGCAACCTTAGTTGATCCCGGTGATGCAAGTGTTTGCATTGAGTTTTTAGAAAAAAACACACTGACTCTTACCTCAATATTGATAACTCATCATCATTCAGATCATACTGGCGGTATAAATCAGTTGGTTGATTATTGCCAACAAAAAAAATGGTCATTAACCGTTTATGGACCTGCAAACGAAAACATCCCGCAATGTGATGTCAAACTGAATGAAAATGATTTGGTTGTTTTAGATGAACTTAACATTAATTTTCGTATCATTGATTTACCCGGTCATACTGCTGGGCATATAGCTTACTTTGCTACTGACCATGTAATGCCTATTCTATTTTGTGGCGACACGCTGTTTTCAGGTGGTTGTGGTCGACTATTTGAAGGCAGCCCAGAGCAAATGTTGAACTCATTAACTAAACTAGCTGATTTACCTGAAAACACTCAAGTGTATTGCACCCATGAATATACACAAGCTAACCTAGCGTTTGCCCTAACAGTAGAGCCAAACAATCAAGCACTTGTTACTTACAATAAGAAAGTTAACGAGTTACGTTCTAAAGGTTATGCAAGTATTCCCAGTACCATTCAACTAGAAAAGCAAATAAATCCTTTTTTACGCTGTCATAAGCAAAGTGTACAGGCTAGCGCTCAACAATTTGCAACTGACTCGAATGGCACACCACAAGATACTTTCACCACGATTAGGCGCTGGAAAGACCAATTTTAACGTGTTAACCTTACTGTTCAAGGCTTTAGCAAGCAGTATCCATAGCAAGTATACCCCTGATACATCAGATGCTCATTCTTACTGGATACTGCATATTGAATTAACATGGGTATTTAACTATCCGTTTTACATTACCATTGGTTGTACATGAAATATTTTTTATTCCCTGCATTAATGATCCTAAGTGGTTGCCAAAACACTTTTTTATCACAAAATAATACTAACGAAACTTATTTACCTCTAGATCAAATAGCGAATACCGCTGAAATAAATCAAGCATTACTTGCCGATGAAAGTATTGATGTAATTCACCCCGTTGATGATGTGACCTTTTCTTTAAAAGATGAATCACTACAAAGTAGTAATGATGTATGGCAACGTATACGTGGCCAACTAACTTTTGATGTGCCACAGAACAACCGTGTGATTATGCAGCGTAATTGGTACGTAAAACATCCCAGTTACCTTACCAGAGTAGCAAAACGTGCTGAGCCATTTTTATACTATATTGTTGAACAACTAGAAAAAAACAATGTCCCGGTAGAGATAGCCTTACTACCGGTAGTTGAGAGTGCTTTCGATCCCTTTGCTTATTCACACGGTAGAGCTTCTGGTATGTGGCAATTTATACCCGGTACCGGAACACGTTTCAATATGAAACAAAACTGGTGGTACGATGGACGTCGCGATGTTGTTGCCTCGACATCTGGTGCCATACAATACCTGAAATATTTACATAAATTTTTTGATGGCGACTGGTTACTTGCTCTAGCCGCCTATAATTCAGGCGAAGGTCGTGTTCGCCGCGCGGTAAGAAAAAATAAAAGCCTAGGAAAAAATACCGACTTTTGGTCGCTTGATTTACCTAAAGAAACACGTGCTTATGTTCCTAAATTACTGGCCCTTGCCGATATAGTTAAACGTCCTGAGCAATTCAATCTCAAACTTTACAAAATTGATAATGATGAGGTAATCGTTCAAGTAGACATTAAGTCACAACTCGATTTAGCCAAAGCCGCAAACCTAGCTGATTTATCTCTACCTGAATTACAACGGTTAAACCCAGGATTTAACCGTTGGGCAACGGATCCTGATGGGCCACATCGATTATTATTACCCAAACATAAGGTTTCGCACTTTGAACAAGGTTTAGCAAAATTAACCAAAGATGAACGTCTAGCTTGGCAACGATATAAAATTAAAAATGGCGACAACTTAGGTTATATATCGAAAAAGTTTCATACCAGTATTGATTTAATACGCCAAGTAAATGGTATTAGCGGCAATCAAATACGTACAGGAAAACATTTATTAATTCCCGTAGCAGCCAAATCACTTGATAGCTATATATTATCTAAAAATCAACGTATTGCCAAAAAACAGGCCAAGGAACAGCAAGGTTTTAAAGTAACACATAGAGTTGTTTCTGGTGATAATCTTTGGGATATCGGTCAACGATTTAAAGTACGAGGCAGTAAAATAGCGGCATGGAATGGTTTTGCTCCACGCGATCCACTGAAGTTGGGACAGAAACTGGTTATTTGGCAAAAAACTAATACTGTAGTCAAAGCAAGTCATCAAAGCGTTGAGCAAGCGATAATGCGTAATATTACTTATAATGTTCGCCCAGGTGACTCCTTCGCCCGTATTGCCGATAAGTTTAATGTTCGTATTAGTGATATTGAACGTTGGAATAGCTTAAGCCGAAATAAATATTTACAACCTGGACAGAGATTAAAGCTATCAGTTGATGTGACGAATAATATATAAAATTTAGTTTACTCATTGCGAATAGGTTATTCGTAATGAGTAAAGTCACCTCTATAATCTTTTGCTATCAAAATCGATGAAAAAATCTTGCTTCGTTCTCATATCAGCTTGCTCTATTTCGACCGTAAACCAAAGTCTCCATGCCATCACCTCGTCACTACAACTAGCAAGTAAGGTTTGTGCAATAATAGAGTTACTACCTTTATTTGATATTTGAAAAAATACCGGGATTTTACCCATAAACATAGTTTTCCCTTCAAGGTAACTGCTTACGTTTTTTAACTGAACGTTTTTATCCCTAGTATCAAATGTTAACTGAATTTGAAATGGTAACTCTGTTTTTATCTTTCCCATGTCAGCTTGCCCTGAAAACTGAACACTAAAAACACCTAAATCTGTAATCACTTCACAGTTACTTTGGCTGGCTAAGCAACTAAAAGGTATCTGGGGCATATTTGTCTTTTGCGATGCTTGTTGTATAGGATTACAAGCGAATATATTCAAAATAAGTAATATAACGACAACAACTTTCATCATGGATAATTTTATAAGTTCAAGCAATGATTACTATTGCTCGATCCCCTTAAGGTAGTTGAATTCAATATATGTATGTTAACAAGTAATTAACGACTATGCCTAGCCAAAATAAAGACAAACGCCTATTGACCCAGTAACCTATGATAAACAACCAGTACCCGCAATTCAAAAAATACAATTGAATATTTAATCCCACAAAGCTAGCCTTTTCTATTAAATTTGTAAGCTTCTATAGGCAAAATCATGCTGATAACTGATGAATGGTATTTATATTAAATATAATGAAAAGAAATGATCTTTATACTGCTAGTGACCGTAATATTTAACTACCAATCCACCAAAAACATATTACTAACCTCTTAGGTTTATGTCGTAGTAACCTAAGTGAATTTTTTGTAAATATAAAAAAGTGTAATCAATTCAAGTCGAAGAAAAGAAAACAGTGCTAGTTATGCAAGACAAAAGCATTAAATAGATCGATATTTAACTATTACCAATACCTTGTTAGTTGACCATATCTGTTTGATTTTCATTCAACTATAGTGCAATAAATACTTAACCCTGTTTTTATAGCTACACGCTAGCCATGAGTAATTAAGTTCAAACTTGATCTATATCAATTTTAATAAGAGACGGCGGTTGATTTATGTCATGCTCAAAGGGTAAAATTACCTTGTGTCAGGCATATTTAGCTCGCTTTTGTGACATATGTCATCGTCTCTAAGCAAACACACAGAAATAGTTTGATTATTGTACGTTTTTAACTCATTTGATGTTAATAACGTCTTTATAATTTTTTTCATTAATAATAACACTGCGGAATCCATAACATGACTCAAAGTAATACGTCAGCAGTAGACTACAACTTCGATGTTGTACGTCAATTTACTGTAATGACTGTAATCTGGGGGATCGTTGGTACATCTGTAGGTGTACTTATCGCGGCTCAATTAATTTGGCCTGCGTTAAACTTTGATACACCTTGGTTAACCTACTCTCGTCTACGACCACTTCACACCAATGCCGTAATTTTTGCTTTTGGTACTAGTGCTCTATTTGCTACCTCTTACTATGTAGTACAGCGAACCTGTCAAGCCCGATTATTCGGTGGCAAATTAGCCTCTTTTACCTTTTGGGGATGGCAAGCTGTTATTGTAGCTGCAGTAATATCTTTACCTTTAGGTTATAACTCTACAAAAGAATATGCTGAATTAGAATGGCCAATCGATATTGCGATTACCATTGTTTGGATTTGTTATGCGATAGTGTTTTTTGGCACAATAGTTAAACGAAAGTCTTCACACATCTATGTAGCTAACTGGTTCTTTGGTGGTTTTATCCTTACCGTAGCCATGTTGCATCTTGTTAACTCTATGGTTATTCCAGTCTCTGCAATGAAATCTTATTCTATCTACCCTGGCGCAATTGATGCGATGATACAGTGGTGGTATGGACATAATGCCGTTGGTTTCCTATTAACCGCTGGTTTCTTGGGAATAATGTACTACTTTGTTCCTAAACAAGCAGAACGTCCTGTTTATTCTTACCGTTTGTCTATTGTTCACTTTTGGGCACTTATTTCTTTATACATCTGGGCTGGTCCTCATCACTTACATTACACTGCACTCCCTGACTGGGCTCAATCTGTTGGTATGGTGATGTCTATGGTGTTATTCCTTCCTTCTTGGGGTGGTATGATTAACGGTATTATGACGCTTTCAGGTGCATGGCATAAGCTTCGTAGTGATCCAATTTTACGTTTCCTCATTGTTTCTTTGTCTTTCTATGGTATGTCTACCTTTGAAGGCCCAATGATGGCGATTAAATCAGTAAATGCTTTATCGCATTACACTGATTGGACTGTTGGTCATGTTCATTCTGGTGCGCTAGGCTGGGTTGCCATGGTTACCATTGGTGCTGTGTATCATTTAATTCCAATTTTATTTAACCAAGGTCGTATGTATAGCATTCGCTTGATTAATATTCACTTCTGGATTCATACAACCGGTATAGTGCTTTACATCGTTGCCATGTGGATTTCAGGTGTAATGCAAGGGTTAATGTGGAGAGCTGTAAATACAGACGGTACATTGACTTATAGCTTTGTAGAGAGTTTAACTGCTTCTTACCCATTCTATTTCATTCGTTTCTTAGGTGGTGTGTTAATTGTATCTGGCTTTTTATTAATGGCTTATAACATGTTTAAAACAATTGGTGCTAAAGACGGTAGTCTTAAGCCAGCTGAAGAAGCCTAAGGAGATCGACATGAAAAATATACATGAAAAAGTCGAAAAAAATATAGGTTTGTTCGTTATATTTACTATTTTAGCCATTAGTATTGGTGGCTTAGTAGAAATTACCCCGTTGTTCTTCCAAAAAGCGACAACAACACCTGTTGATAATTTAAAGCCTTACACTGCACTACAAATGGAAGGTCGTGACATATACATTCGTGAAGGTTGTAATAATTGTCATAGCCAAATGATCCGCCCATTTAGAGCCGAAACTGAACGTTACGGTCATTACAGTGTTGCCGGTGAACAAGTTTGGGAACATCCATTTTTATGGGGTTCTAAACGTACTGGCCCTGATTTAGCTCGTGTTGGTGGTCGTTATAGCGATGATTGGCATAAAGCCCATTTATATGACCCTCGTTCAGTTGTACCTGAGTCAAACATGCCAGCATTTAAGTGGTTAGCAGAAAATACGCTTGACGGTGAAATAACAGGTAAAAAACTTGAAACGTTTAACTGGTTAACGCGTAATCGCAGCCATAAAGACGAAAATGGTAATGCCATTCCGCTTTATACTCAGGCTGAAATTGATGGTGCAGGTGATGCAGTTAAAGGTAGAACTGAAATGGATGCCCTGGTTGCTTATTTGCAATCACTTGGGCATGCATTGAAGTAGTTGCCTTATGGATTACGGAACACTTAGAGGGCTAGTTGCCCTCCTTATATTGGCGTTATTTGTCATCATTGTAGTTTGGTCCTACTCAAAAAAACGAAAGGCTTCATTTGATGAAGTAGCAAATTCTATTTTTGAAGAAGACGATTTAACAAAACAAAATAAGCAAAGCCATCTTGATAAAGATAGCAAGCAGGAGAGAAAATAATTATGTCTACCTTCTGGAACATATGGGTTTGGGTTCTTTCAATAGGCACACTAGTAGGTTGCTTTTTACTACTACGTATGTGCTTAAAGAACTTTGCGGGCGTTGAAGAGGGTGAGTCTATGGGACATACCTTCGACGGCATTGAAGAATTAAACAATCCATTACCTAAATGGTGGAGTACGTTCTTCTTACTTACCATTATTTGGGCATTTGGCTATATTGCACTTTATGGCTTAGGTAACTGGACAGGTCTTTTAGGCTGGAAAAGTTCCAACCAAGGTATTTTAAATATTGCAGAGTCTAAAGCGCAAACAGTAGAATATTTAAAAAAAGATTCTGGCGTATTAGTTCAATATGACCGTGAAATGGAACAAGCCGATGCTAAATATGGTCCGATTTTTGATGCTTACGCTGCGCGTAGTATTGAAGATTTAGCCACCGATGCTGAAGCCTTGAAAGTAGGTCAACGACTATATCTTCAAAACTGTTCACAATGTCATGGCTCTGATGCTCGGGGTACTACCGGCTTTCCTAACCTAACCGATAAAGACTGGTTATATGGTGGCACACCAGAGAAAATTAAAGAAACGCTGCTGTATGGCCGTAAAGCGGTTGGTATGATGCCTTGGGCTACTGTTCTTGGTGGTGAAGAAGGTGTGAAAGAAGTTGCAGCTTATGTTATCAGCTTAAGCGGCCGCTCTGTCAATGCTGATCTAGCGAAAGCAGGTAAAGCTAAGTTTGGTCTTTGTGCTGGTTGTCATGGTCCTGATGGTCAAGGCAGTTTAGCGTTAGGTTTACCTATGGGTGCACCTAATTTATCTGATAACACTTGGTTATACGGTGGTTCACAACGTGCTATTGAAGAGTCTATTCGCAATGGTCGTGCCGGCGTAATGCCTGCTTGGAAAGCCATTCTTGGTGAAGAGAAAGTACATGTCGTTAGTGCTTATATCTATTCCCTTTCTCAAGATTAAAACCAGAACTAAATTATAGGAATTAGCGGAAAAACAGCTATTCTATAAAAAAAGAAAAAACCCGAGTTAACAATAAGTTAACTCGGGTTTTTTATTATCAAGTTCTGATAAAGAAAACTAGCCCAATATAGTGATAAACGCTATAATAACACCCAAACTTATATACTTTAAAACGTTTAAAATCTATGAAAACATCTTGGTATCGTGAGCCTTGGGCTTGGTTCGTTTTTATTCTCCCTTGTACCGCCGTTGTAGCCGGTATTACAACGTACATCATAGCTAATACTAATCCTGATCCACTTGTTGTGGGGGATTATTATAAAACAGGTAAAGCCATCAACTTACAAGTAGCTAAAGTCAAAAAGGCGCAAAAATTAGGTATGCGGTTCGCATTGAAATTAGAGAACAATGAACTTGTGCTTAAGCCTACAGGCATTGAAAAATCATTCCCTTTGATCAACATTAGTTTCTTTCATCCAACACAAGAAGAAAAAGATTTTTTCTTAGCGCTTACCCCTGATGGAAATGGTTACTTCAGACACACGTTTGACCATACTGTTTCAGGTAAATGGAAAATCACCCTAACGCCATTTGAAAATCATTGGAAAATTCAAGATACCATTAGCCTACCGCAGAATGATTATATTGATATCGTGCCAGATCCAATTAAAGCACAATAATTTAACTCTCTTGATAACCCGTAATTAGAACTTTATTGTCATGCCAAGTACATCATCCAAAACACAACGCTGTTTTCATTGTAATGAGAGTGTACCTTTAGGCCTAGCGCTTTTTGTCACTATCGATAATAAGAAACAACCTATGTGTTGCATAGGTTGTCAGGCCGTTGCTCAAACTATTGTTGACAATAATCTAACTCAATATTATCAAGTGAGAACAGAGCCCGCTCAAAAAGGGGCTGGTTTGATCCCACCACAATTAAGAGCAGCTCAACAGCAAAAGAATAGATTGCTTGATGAAGAAGTATTACAAAATGAGTTCATTTATCAAAACAAGGATTCTAAAGAAGCGATATTAACGGTAGATGGTATCAGCTGTGCCGCCTGTGCTTGGTTAATTGAAATGCAATTGAGTAAACTTAAAGGCATAGATCAAATCACGGTCAATGCGACTACTCAGCGCGCAACAATAAAATGGCAAGATGAACAAGTCAAACTAAGTGAAATTCTTAATGCCATTGATCACATTGGCTATCAAGCCCTGCCCTTTAAAGCGAATGAACTAGAGCAGCGTAATAGAGTTACCAGTAAGAAATTTATTAAACGATTAGGCATCAGCGGCATTTTAATGATGCAAATTATGATGATTGCAGTCGGTTTATATTTTGGCGCTTTTTCAGATATGGCTGAATACAACATTGTTTATCTGCGGTGGGTGAGCTTTATTTTAGCCATTCCTATTGCTACCTACGGTGCATTTCCTTTTTACATGGGTGCAATTACCGCGCTTAAATTAAAACGATTATCGATGGATGTACCGGTGTCCATTGCCATTATTTTAGCATTTACTGCTAGCGCCTGGGCAACAATAACACAACAAGGAGAAGTGTATTTTGAATCGGTTTCAATGTTCACCTTCTTACTACTTATTGGCAAGTTTTTAGAGTTTCGAGCGCGATCTCATGCCGCACAAGTATCAGCAAATTTATTAAAATTGATGCCTATGACGGCAACAAAAATAACGAGTAATGAATTACCTAATGGAAGCGGAGATAAAATAAAAGAAGAATTAGTCGCAGCTAAGCTATTGGTGAAAAATGATTTAGTACTAATAAAGCCCGGAGAAACAATTCCCGCTGATGGCGTTATTACTAACGGTAACAGCCAAGTAAACGAAGCCATGTTATCTGGAGAGCAATTACCATTAAACAAAAACATTGGTGAGAATGTATTTGCTGGCACAATTAATGGTGATGGCAATTTAACGGTAAAAGTTAACCAGCCAAGTAGTCAATCATTTTTAAGCCAACTTATTCGTTTAAGCGAACAGTCTCAAGCGCATAAGCCCAAGTTAGCACGTTTCTCAGATCATGTAGCCCAATACTTTGTCGCAATTATTCTAATTACCGCAATAGGAACAGCCATTTATTGGCAACAGCATTTACCCGAAGAAGCCTTTTGGATCACCTTATCTGTATTAGTTGCTACCTGCCCTTGTGCCTTATCTTTAGCAACACCAACCGCCTTAACGTGTGCCACCACTCGCCTTAATAGTGATGGCATTATGATAAAATCTTCTCATGTAATGGAAACAATCCCCAAGATAAATACTTTTGCTTTTGATAAAACGGGCACCTTAACTACCGGTGACTTTGCCATTGATAAGATAGATATATTAGTTAAAAATAGCGTTTATAACAAAGCACAACTCTTAGCCCTTGCCGCTGCATTAGAATCTCATTCTGAACACCCACTGGCAAAGCCTTTTAATCAGTATCGAAATTTCACAATGAATGCCACCGATGTCAAGGTGCATTCTGGTAAAGGTATTAGTGGTTTAATAGACAATAAACAATACCATATTGGCAAACCTAGCTGGCTCTTTACTAGCTTTACGGATAGCCAAAGACAGCATGAGCAATTGATCAATGCCTCTTGTGTATTAGTATATGAAAATACTCTTATCGCGGCTTTTTATCTTGTTGATAAAATAAGAGATGATGCACAAGCATTACTGACTAAGCTAAATGAGAGTAATCAAACATTAATGCTATCAGGTGATAGTCAAAATGCTTGTGACAAACTAGCTAAGTTACTATCAATACCTCATTGTTATGGTGGTTTGAGTGCAACTGATAAAATGACTAAAATAAAAAGCTTACAAAAAGAACAACATGCCACTGTTGCTATGATTGGAGATGGCGTTAATGACTCGCCTGTTTTTGGTGCCGCTCATGTGTCCATTGCGATGGGATGTGGAACAGATATAGCCAAAAGTGGCGCTGATGTTATTTTATTAAATAACCAACTAAGCAGTATTGGTACATTGCACTATATAGCGGTGAAAACACGCCGGATTATTTTTCAAAATTACTTATGGGCTTTTGGTTATAATGGTATTGTATTACCACTCGCCGTCGCCGGATTTATTACTCCCTATATGGCTGTTATTGGCATGTCGGCAAGTTCAATTTTAGTGATTACCAATTCACTACGTCTATTAAAAAAATAAGTACTGAAAAATAAAGGCTAAAATTCATGAGCATTATTTATATATTAATTCCACTTGCCGTATTACTTACAACGATTGGTATTTATCTTTTTTTCTGGGCAGTAAAAACAGAACAATTTGAAGATCTTGAAAAACAAGGCATGAGCATTCTCTTTGATGAAAAAATCTCTGATGATAAAGAAGAAAAGAATGATAACTTGACCGTTAGTAGTGATAACTCAAAAAGTAATAATAAATGAGTTTAGATTTCTTTTCTGCTTTTATCATTGGATTACTTGGTTCAGGGCATTGCATTGCCATGTGTGGCGGGATAACCACCATGCTTACGTCTGCCCTTCCGAGTAACAAACATGAGAATAATCAACAAATTCCCGTTAATGATCAACAAGGTAATCAAAATGACGTTCAAGACGGGTGTCAAAAGCAATCAAGTAAATTTACGTTAGTTTTTTGCTATAACTTAGGACGCATAGCCTCTTATAGTTTTATTGGCGCTATTGTGGGTTTTACTGGCTCTATTGCTGCCAAAAACATAGGCTTACCACTGGCTAGTTTACGACTATTTTCTGCCGTATTTGTTATATTATTAGGTTTGTACTTAGGCAAATGGTTAATGTGGCTCAATCAAATTGAAGCACTAGGCAAAAAATTATGGCAACAGATTTCTCCTCTAGCAAGCAGGGCAATTCCAGTAAATACCCCATTAAAAGCTCTTGGTCTTGGTGCAATCTGGGGTTGGTTACCCTGTGGCTTAGTTTATTCAACACTTACCTGGGCATTAGCAAGTAGCAGTATTATTAATGGTGCTAGTATCATGTTTTTCTTTGGTCTAGGCACCTTACCCGCTCTGTTAACATTATCTCTTGGTTTTAATAGCATTAAAAATACACTAACAAACCCATTTTTACGAAAAATAATGGCGTTAATATTAATAGGCTTCGGTATATATAGTTTTATTGTTGCATATCAACAAATGTTCTAATACCATAAACTAGTCCTGAAATTAGAGTAAACACATAATTTACTTATAAAAAATAGAGTAATACATGTCCAATAATAGAAACCCCAGCGCACAGCATATACAATGTCAAAGTTGCAGTATTAGTGAACTTTGCTTACCTTTTACTCTGAATGATAAGGAACTGAATACGCTTGATGATATTATTGATCGCAAGCGCCCTATTCATAAAGGCGATAAAATATATACTGATGGCCAAGAACTCAATTGTTTATTTGCTATTCGTTCTGGTACATTTAAAACGTTTACAATTAACGAGCAAGGTGAAGAGCAAATTACTGGCTTTCATCTAGCGGGTGATTTATTAGGTTTTGATGCTATTGCCGATAGTGAGCATAAAAGTTTTGCTCAAGCTCTTGAAACATCAATGGTTTGTGAAATACCTTACGATAGTTTAGATTTATTATCTAACACGATGCCTAAGCTTAAAAAACAAATATTACGTTTAATGAGTAATGAAATCAGATCAGACCAAGAAATGCTTACGTTACTTAACAGAAAAAATGCTGAACAGCGTGTTGCTACCTTCTTAGTGAATTTAAGTGACCGATATCATGCTCGAGGTTTATCTTCAATAGAATATCGTTTAACCATGACTCGTAGTGATATTGGCAACTATATTGGCCTTACTGTTGAAACCATCAGCCGTTTGTTAAACCGTTTTCATAAAAATGGTTTAATCAACGTTCAAGGTAAACTTATCACTATTTTAGATATTGATCAGTTAATTGATTGCACCGTGAACTAGCCTAACTCGTTATGCTCAGTACTAAACTAATTTATCAAGCAGCTAATTTAATAATACTAATTAAATTAGCTGCTTGATAAATTACAACAAATTGATTTAAAACAAGCATTAATTCCACACTTTTGCTATAAGTTAACTAAGCGTTATACAAGTTAGTCTTTTAATTTCATCAGAGTGAGATTTGTTATGGAAACTTATCAAAATATTTTAGTAGTCATCGACCCGACAACCAATGAACAGAAAGCCTTAAAAAGAGCAATAGATTTAGCCTCTAAAATAAACCACAATAATGCCAGCCCAACAAAAGTCAGTGCATTCCTAAGTATTTTTGATTTTTCGTATGAAATGACCACCATACTCTCTAGTGAAGAACGTGATGTTATGCGTCAGTCAATGGTAAAAGACAAAAAGCTTTGGCTAGAAAACCTTATCAATGAGTTAAATACTGATATAGAAATCAATTGTCAAGTGGTCTGGCACAACCGTCCATTTGAGGCCATTATTGAACTAGTGATTAAGAAAAATTATGATCTTGTCATAAAAGGTACTCATCAACATGACAAATTCAAATCAGTCATTTTCACACCTACTGATTGGCATATTTTACGTAAATGCCCCTGCCCTGTCTTACTGGTAAAAGAACATGAATGGCCAAGTAATGGTAATGTTATCGCTGCTGTTAATGTAGGTAGTGATGAAGCTGAGCATCATTCGCTCAATGCAAAAATCACAAAAGAAGCCAAACAACTAGCACAATTAATTCAGGCTAATGTTCATCTAGTTAATTCGTTTCCTGGAACCCCCGTTAACATCGCGATTGAAATTCCTGAATTTAATTCAACTGAGTACAACGAGACTATGCTTAAGCATCATAAGCAGGCTATGATTGCTCATGCGAATAAATTTGATATTAGCGTTGTTAACACGCATATTAAAGAAGGCCTTCCAGAAACGGTAATAGAGCAAGTTGCCGCTAAACTTGATGCTGAGATGGTTATTCTGGGTACGATAGGTAGAACAGGGATTTCAGCGGCCTTAATTGGCAACACGGCAGAGCATGTTATTGATCAACTAAATTGTGATGTACTCGCCTTAAAACCAGACGGTTACATTTCGCCATTGGCATATTAAAACCATTTATCTATATAACCGCCCCACTTGAAAACTCATGATTCATACTTCCTGAAACGAGCACCTTCAAGTGGGCAGGTATCATTGTAAGGGGTTAACACATTCGATGTTTAGCCCTTTTCTTTTCTTTTCTTTATTCTCAAGTTTTATTTTTAATTAACGAGTAAGCAGATTCATTAATAATAAAATCAAGTGCTCCTGTTATCGCAGCAACTTGCGCTACAATACAATTTTCATCATCAACTTTAAGGCTATCTGGATACACTTCAGTGGTCGTTACATAAGTCGCATCAGTTAGCCCCATACAAAGACCCAGCTCTCTGCCCGCATAATTGATAACGCCAAACTGCTCAAGTACTTCACCAATAAGCTTACTATTCTCATCCGCAGGAGCAATATGAGTAACGGCTTTAACAGCCTTAATAATAGCTTTCTGAAATTTTATTTGCGGGTTAAGGCTATCCCCAACTAAATAAAAACCGTCTGGAATATCCCAGCTTTTTTGCTCTATCGCATCACGTGCAGCTAAAGCGGGTCTAAAAACAGTGTTATCGGTATCAGTTGTTTCATGCAAATCAATATGAACACTAATATCAGTATCTAAACCCGCAATAAATGTAATTAATAAGGATGACTCTTGTGCAGGACTATTAGCATAAAAAGAGCGATTAGGATCAATCGCTTTATTATTCCATCGATTAATCGTTTCGTAAGCCCAAGGGCTTACGCAAGGTACAACAATGATATTAAATAGTTCGCTGTAGCTATTAGTATCTATATCAGCTTCATTGTGTAAAAACTGCAAGGCTCCTTGTACGCCACTAGTTTCATAGCCATGAACACCACCAGTGATTAATACTGTTTTTTTTTCTTTGTTCCAGTTTTTACTCTTGAGAGCAAACAATGGGTACTTTTGTGCATCAAGTGTTAAAGCACCGTATTGATGCACAGTAAAGTAAGGTTTTAACCGAGTAATTTGACTAATAACTTCATCTTGATAACTGCGTTTAATAATTTGTTCATTAAACCATTGTTGCCTTTCGTCATTGCCCCATTCTTTCCCTAAAACACCAATACTTGTCATATGTTACCTATTATTATTTCTTGCCTATGTACTTTACTCAGGAGTTTATTAATAACGTCATATTCGACTGTTCCCTTCGACAGGCTCAGGGCAAACGGAGTGTTTCCGTTCATCCTGAGCCTGTCGAAGGCTCGAAGGAAGGATTTATGGTTTTATTTGACACATTCTACTCACTCAAGCTAGGTTCCTGATTGATCTAAATAGGCATGTATTATTTAGAGTCTGCACGACCCATAAATTTATGCTCACTGGTGTTAACTTTAATTCTATCACCGGTAGAAATATGCTCTGGCACCTGAACAATCAAGCCTGTTGAAAGGGTTGCTGGTTTAGTTCTGGCACTGGCTGAGGCTCCTTTTATAGAAGGATCAGTTTCCGTAATCACTAAATCAACAGAGGCTGGAAGATCAATTGCAACAGGAACTTCATCGACAAGGATCACAGACAACCCCTGAGTATCTTCGTTAATAAAGACTAGCGCTTCGCTGATACTTTCTTTATTTAAGTTGTATGGGGTGTAGTCTTCATTATCCATAAAAACATATTCATCGCCATCAATATATGAAAACATTGATGGGCGACGACTTAAATCTGCAAAATTAAGCGTATCATCGGCCTTAAAAGTTTCATCAACTTTAACCCCGGTAACCACATCATATAAACGCATACGATATAAGCTTCCCCCGGCTCGACCTTGTGGAACAGAGCGAGTAATATCTCGAACAATTAATACTTTACCGTTATGCTCTATCGCAGCGTTTTTCTTTATATCACTAGCCTTTGGCATGAAAAATTCCTTAAATTAAATTTTTATAAATGAGATTGACCAAGAAAATAGCATGAACTCGTGTTAATGCAAGTAATGAATACCAGAAATGTCTAGCTAACTATAATCATTTATTAAAAAGGTTATTTTACTTTATATCAAATAGCCACAAATAAAATTACGGCAAAGAAAAAGGCTAATGTAATTACTTACATTAGCCTTTTATTTAATTTATTTCAGTTAGTCTAAATGCATCATTCATAAGAGCGTTCTAACCACGCTATTTGTAGTTTTAAGTCAGCAATTTCATTATTAGCCTCGGCCAATTGTTGTTGCATTGTTTTTTGCTCATTACTACATTTATCAACATTCAACTCAGTATTATTTGACATATTATTTCTATCCTCATAGGCCATAGCAACCTGACAACTTTGTGTTGCTATCATTGTATTATTACATAAGGATTTACAGAAATAGTATTTTTACCTAATGATTATTAGTATTCACAGTAATAATATGGGTAAGTTAAATTGACTTACCACATCAGGTCATCTGGAATTTGATAGTCTGCATAAGGGTCATTTACATCCACTTTTTCATCACGCGCTTTATCATTTTGTACCAACACAATACTGTTATCTAACTCACTCAATTTTTCGGCTGTTTCACGAGTAACTAAATAAGTGACGTTATCTAAACCATACAATGCTAAACGGCCATTGACTAATGCTTTATGGGTCACCGCATCTAATGGCAATTTTTTTATGGTTGTATCGAAGGTATAGTTGTAATCATTATCACCTCCAACATTTTTAATCTGATGGTGTGTTAATATTTGTTTGATACGTAAGAATTGCTCTTTATCAGCGAGTTGCTGCTGCTTCAATTCATTTAATGTATTATCTTTTGTTTGTTTATCTGTTTTAGCCTTGGCTAAGTCCTGCTGAACTTGTTCTTGTAAACTAGCACCATGTTGTACACCACTGCGCTTTTGTTTGTTTTTCTTACGTTTATCTACATTGGCTTGACGTGTTTTTTGCTTGGTTGTTAAACCCGCTTTAAGTAATTGATCTTGAAGTGATGCCATGGTGATTTTTAATCGTAAATGATTGATGTGCTATTCTAACAATAAACAGCACCGAGACAAACTTTCTTTAGTGGTTTCCAATACTATAATAACGCGATTCAACCGATTACTTAATCAGTATTATCGGGGTGTTTTTTTGCAACTGTGGTTCTATACTCGGGATAATCATCACATCTTTAGTTTTTGATTGACCGTTTTGATATCGATGATAAGAGCACTGTTTAAGTCCCATTTTATAACAAAAATCATTAAAACTATTAAAGTCACTTTTAGTAAACATTTGCTCGTTTTTTGTCAACAAACCATCTACATACATGACATCGCCATTAATATTACAATTTGCAATCGCCGAATAAGGTTTACCGTATTCAGAGACTTTTAATGCTCGAACCATTTTTACTTCGAAAATCCATTCTCCAACTTGAACATGTTTTGACATTGACTCATCCATTTGACACCCCTAAAAATTTAAGCATAAACTTAAATAAGTAAAATTCCGTTAATAAAATTATAGCAGTATTAAGGTGAAAATCTAATCAAATATAGAATTTTGTCTTACATCATAAAAATCAAATACTTCACTAGTTTATTTTAATCAGTTATTATTAAAGAAGCAGATATATATCATATGCCCACTAGCAAAATAGGATATCTGTTGATGTCATCGTTATAGAAAAGAATACAATAATGGGGTAAAATTTTAAGTTTAATAATAACAACGACAACAATGGGAACAACAATGACAACATTAATTTGGTGCTTATTTATTGCAACACTATTACCCTTTCTAGCAAAAGGACCCGTTGCTTATGCTATGAATAAATTGGGTGGTTATAATAATAATCACCCACGCGATCAACAAAGTAAGCTAACCGGTTTTGGTGCGCGTGCATTAGCTGCACATCAAAATGCTTTTGAATCATTAATAATTTTCGCTCCTGCAGTTTTATTAGCAATAGCCACACAAAACACTGATAAAAATATAGTCTTACTCGCGATAGTACATGTGTGTGCACGTATACTGTATAACGTCTTATATTTAGTGAATATAGATAAACTACGTTCCTTGGTTTGGGGTGTAGCCACACTAAGCAGTTTTGCCATTATTTGGCAATGTATCCCATAAAAGAGATAAGTAAATTAAAACAGTCTAAATAAACTGTTGACATAATTCAGTAAAGCTAGATAGAGTAGCTGCTCTAGAGAAAAAACAGGAAAACACAGTGAGCGAAAAATTAGATTTAAACGAAATACGTAAACAAATAACCACTTTAGATCAAGAATTACTTACCTTGTTTGCTAAACGTCGCGCACTCACACTCAATGTTGCTAAAAGTAAAATACAGCAGATTCGTCCTATTAGGGATCAGCAACGCGAACAAGAGCTGTTAATTCGTTTAATAAAACAGGGTAAAACACTCGGTTTAGATGCCCACTATGTTACTAGTATTTTTCAAACTATCATTGAAGACTCGGTATTAAATCAACAAGCTTTATTACAACGCTTAGCAAATCCTGATACTCAAACACCAACAATTAGCGTTGCTTTTCTAGGTGATAAAGGCTCATATAGTTATTTGGCTAGCCATCGATACTTCTCTCGACGCGCAGAAACAATAATTGAGTCTGGTTGTCAAAATTTCAGTGATATTCTGCAACAAGTGGAATCGGGTCAAGTAGATTACGGAATGTTGCCTATTGAAAATACCAGCTCGGGTAGTATCAACGAAGTGTATGACTTGTTGCAGCATACTAATTTATCTATTGTGGGTGAAATCACTCAACCAATAGAGCATTGTTTACTGACAGCAGTCGATACGCGTTTAGATAAAATTAAAACGATTTATGCTCATGGTCAACCCTTTGCACAGTGTAGTAATTTTTTAGATAAACAAAATAATATACGTATAGAATACTGCGAGAGCACTGCTGATGCTATGGTTAAAGCGTCCAAATTGCAAGATGACACAGTGGCGGTCATTGGCAGTGAAGAAGGCGGGCAACTCTATAAATTACAAGCATTAGAAAAATCAATTGCTAATCAAAATGAAAACAAAACACGCTTTATCTTGGTCGCAAGAAAATCTGTAGATGTTGCTGAACAAATACCAGCAAAAACAACCATTATTTTATCAACAGGACAAAAAGCAGGTGCATTAGTAGAATGTTTATTGGTACTAAAAGAAAAAGGTATTAATATGTGTAAGCTTGAGTCTCGCCCAATCCAAGGTCGCCCTTGGGAAGAAATGTTTTATATTGATGTCGAAGCAAATTTGAAAATTTTCGCGCTACAAGAAGCGATTAATGAAATGACCGAACATACTAATTTTATCAAAGTATTAGGATGTTACCCTATTGAGCATATTAGTCCAACAATTGTACCCAGTAGTGCAATAATATAGTAACTTACATGTAAAACCTGCACAAAATATCAAGCCGTTACCCCAATCCGTAACGGCTTTTTTATAGTAAAACATCATATCTTATTACTCCTTAGAAAAAAAAGGCTTTCCTTTGAATAAACTAGCTGTTTTAGCTTTTACCTTATTAGTAACGCTTAGCTCTATGCTTTGGTTTTTAGCCAATGGATCGTTAAACGAATACCTTAAAAGTCAAATTGAATTACAAGGATATTACTACAGTGGTCAAAAAGCCACTGTAGATTTAGCTGATTTTTCGTCAAGTACAGGCTCCGGGGAATTTACGAATTTTAACTTGTTAAACATAAGCGGTCATCAAGCCAAACATGCCATTATTATTGATCTAGCGCATAGTGAATTAGAAAGGCAGCCCAGCCAACCTTTATTAACAACAATAAATACAATAACAATCAATAAGCTTATTTTAAATAGTGAAAAAAACTCAGGTAAAACAAGTAATATAGATCAACTGATTGAGAAAATTAGTTCTACCCTGGCCCAAGACTACCCTGAGTTATATCCCAATATAAGTGCCAAAATATACGCTAAAAATAACCCTCAACTCAACGCCGTAGAATATGCCCAAAAAAATCCGCAAGCCGGTCCAATTATTGAGCACACTAAAGCAAAGAAAAATCGAGGAAAACCTCAAGGCAAGATAAATATTTCAACAATTATGATAAACACCGTCGTGTTGAATATAGTGAATAATGGTTTATCTGAAAAAATAGAACTTCATGACGTGAAGTTAACCGCAATAGGTGGCCAACAGGGAATTATAACCAACCAATTAGGTGGTGAAGTTTTACTGGCTTTATTACAGTTGGCGGCCCACAACTAACTTAGCACACGTCAATAATACATTGACTCAAATACTAAAAAAATAATAGTATTTCGAGTAACGTTTATCTAAATTAACAATCGAGTATAACAGGCGGGCTAGTGTTTTTTTAACTCATTGGCCTTTAATAGCATCGTTTTACTTTCGGCCAAAAAGTCATCTGCATAATCACCAAACCAATGTGAAACTTGCTTAAACATAGTCACAAAAGCTTCTTTATCACCTTTTTCAACATCTCCTAATAACTCAAGAAAACGATAAGCAAAACGTTTCATCATAGTGACATTATCGGGATTCGAAAAAATAATATCTGAATATAAAATAGGATTTTGTGCAAATAATCGACCTACCATGATCAATTCTAATCGATAAATGGGTGAACTCATATTAACCAAATTCTCAATATCAGCCCCTTCGGCCATCAAATGGTATCCGTAAGCAATGGTAGAGAAATGTCGCATGACTTGAACCATCGACATAGCCTGATCATGCCCGTGAGCAGGTACTTGATAAATTTTAGCACCCCACACTTGGAACTGTTTTAACAACCATTGATATTGTGATTCATTTCGCCCATCACAAACAATAATGGTTTGTTTAATTAATCCCGTCACATCGGGGCCAAACATTGGGTGTAAACCGACAACAGGCCCTGAATGCACTTTCATCATTTCATATAAGGGAGACTCTTTTACACTAGTAAAATCAGCTAAAATACAGTCAGCAGGTAAGTTATTTAACTGATGAATAACCACTGACGTTAAGCGAATAGGTACTGAAACAATCACCAAACTAGCCTCGGCTAAAATAGCATCACTATTAGGCCAATCATCTTGTTCAATAATAGCTACTTGATATCCTGAACGTTTAAATAAATCAACAAAAACGCCCCCTAATTGTCCTTTACCACCAACAACGACCACTTTTTTACAATTGGGGTTAATACATTGATAACCGCTAGCATCTTGGCTTACATAAGAGTCGCGCATCAAGCGACGTAAGACATCTTCAATTAAGTCACCGCTCAAACCGGCCTCTTCAGCTTGCTCTCTACGTTTACTAATTAACGTGGCTTCTCGCTCAGGTGCAAAAATAGGAACACCTTCAAGGCTTTTAAGTGCGCCAACTTTCGTTGTAACGGTTAAACGTTTTGCTAGCAAGGCAACTAACTGGCTATCAATTTCATCAATCTCGTCTCGTAAAACTTTAAGATTGTCATCAAAATTACTCATATTTTCTCTTATAAAGTTTCTTACAACGTTTCTTATAACGTTTCTTATAACGTAATACGCAGCTTCAGTGTATCATTAAGCATTGTATCTGCTTCATTTAATAAAGCTTTTGTGCTGTCTAAATCTATACAAGCATCCGTTACTGAAACACCATATTCCATATCATCGAATGCTAAGTCACTACTTTGATTACCCGCATTGATATTGCTTTCTAGCATAATGCCAATAATAGACTTATTACCTTCACGAATTTGGTTAAAAACATTCGTAGCAACCAATGGTTGACGGCGATAGTCTTTAGCTGAATTTCCATGACTGCAATCTACCACGATGCCAGGCTGTAATTTATGCTTAGCCAAAACCTGTTCACATTCACTAATGTTCACACTGTCATAGTTAGGTTGTTTACCGCCACGTAAAATAACATGGCCATCAGGGTTGCCAGACGTTTTAATTAAAGCCACCTGCCCTTGACGGTTAATGCCCATAAAGCGATGTGAAGAGGCCGCTGATTGCAAGGCATTAATCGCTACATCTAAACTACCATTGGTGCCATTTTTAAAACCAATAGGCATAGACAAACCACTCGCCATTTCTCTATGGGTTTGTGATTCTGTCGTACGTGCACCAATAGCCGACCAACTAAATAACTCGGCTAAATACTGCGGACTGATTGGATCAAGCGCTTCAGTGGCAAGCGGTAAACCAAGTTCAGTTAAATAAATCAATAATTCACGCGCTTTTCTCAAGCCCGATTCAACATCAAACGAGCCATCCATGTGAGGGTCATTAATTAACCCTTTCCAGCCTACCGTGGTACGCGGCTTTTCAAAATACACTCGCATAACAATATATAAAGAATCTTGATGTTTATCGTGTAGCTTTTTAAGTTCACGGGCATATTCTTTGGCTGCATCAACATCATGTACTGAACAAGGACCACTAATAACTAATAAACGCGGATCACGTTTATGAATAATATCTGCAATTATTTTACGAGCAGACTTTACAAACTCTCGGCTAGATTCTTTTAACGGCAGCGCTTCTTTAAGCTGCTCAGGGGTAATTAATACATGCTCTTCATTAACATGGATATCATTAAGGGTACTTTTTTGGGTTGTAGACGACATGATTCATTCCTAAAAACTAAAAACTAATGACTAAAAATGCGCAGAAAATATTGAAAAGTTTAAGTTACACTTTTAAAGGGCTGTAGCTTAACATAAAATAAAAACACAAAATCGTAAAGATTTAGTTACGCTGTTTGTAATGTTATTTTTACACATATATTTAGTTGAGTACAGTACCTTTTGTAAAATAATAAATGCAGCTCTTTTTCTTATGATTGATGAAGTCAAAGCGCAAACTTTATGGTTATCAAACACCTTAATTTTGATCAAACATTCCATTGTCACATAAGTGTCATAAATCGTTCACTTAGTTGTCACATAAAATTTCTACACTGCACACAGTTAAAAAATGAGCTCGAACCTAGAAACAATATTCAGTCTAAAAATAATTAATTCAATTAAAAAATGAGAAATCATATGAACACTTTTACAAATAAAATGAACCTGAAGAAAACTATAGTAAGCCTATCACTAGTAACCGTTGCATTAACAAGTAGCTTTACTAATGCTCAAGGTGGTAACCGAGACACTATCACTGCCGTTGGTTCATCAACTGTTTATCCTTTTTCAACTGTAGTAGCCGAACGTTTTGGTAAGAATACTAACTTTAAAACACCTAAAATTGAATCTACCGGTACGGGTGGTGGTATGAAGTTATTTTGTGCAAGTAACGCCATCAACACGCCTGACCTTTCTAATGCATCACGTCGAATGAAAAAAAGTGAATTTGATATGTGTGCTAAAAATGGCGTAACAAGTATTACTGAAGTACTTGTAGGTTATGACGGTATTGTGGTTGCAAACTCAAATACTACCAAACAAATGAAGATAACCCGTAAAGAGTTATTTTTAGCTTTAGCAAAAGAGGTTCCGGCTAAAGATGGTAGTGAAACATTAGTGGCTAACCCATATAAATTATGGAGTGAAATTAACCCTACTTTACCTGCTAATAAAATTGAAGTGTTAGGGCCACCTCCTACGTCAGGAACACGTGATGCATTTGCAGAGCTAGTACTTGAGGGTGGCTGTAAAAAATTCTCATGGATTAAAGCAATTAAAAAACAAAACAAATCTAAATACAAAGAAATTTGTCACAGCGTACGTGAAGATCACGCCTACATTGAAGCAGGTGAAAACGATAACCTAATAGTACAAAAATTATCAGCTAACCCTAAAGCATTTGGAATTTTTGGTTTTAGCTTTTTAGACCAAAACAGTGACAAATTACAAGGTTCAATTATTGACGGTCAAGGTCCTAGTTTTGAAGCCATTGCTGACGGTTCTTACCCGGTATCACGTCCATTATACTTTTATGTTAAAAACGCGCACGTAAACAAAGTACCTGGTATTTTAGAATTTTTGAAAGAATTCACCAGTGAAGCCGCTATGGGTGAAGAAGGGTATTTAACAGACAAAGGTTTGATTCCATTAGGCTCAGAAAAACTAGCAAAAGTTCGCCAAAGTGTATTGTCTCTTTCCCCATTAGTGTTGAAATAACAATAACAATAACAATAACGGTTTAAAATAATACCCAATCGTTGCTAGCAATAAAGGCTGTTAACGGTTGGATTTCTTTTTCAAACATTATTTTTTCTAACAATAGTTTTTAAAATATGAATTCATCAATATTATTTTTTGTTTTACTTGGCCTAACACTGTTTAGTTATTGGTTTGGTCTGCAACGTTCATTGAAAGTTGCAGGGGGCGCTTGGCATAAAAAAGAACTAACTAGCCTACCGCAACAGTTTGGCTTATTAACCGCAATGGTGTGTGGTTTACCCGCGTTGATTACCTTACTAATTTTTAATAGCGGTGAACATATCGTTGTTGAACAATTACTCACGTCAACACTACCCGTCAATATTCAATCCTTATCAAACGTAGATCTCGTCTTATACTTAAACAACATTCGTTCAATAGCAAGCTCAGAAACACCCGCTAATATTTTACAAGTATTAAGCCAAAGCAGTGATTTGAAAAACTCATCTGAATATAAAGCTGCATTTACTTTACAAGAATTAAACCAACAAGCCGCTTGGCTGAAAACAGCCTTAGTATTAATCATTGCCTGTGTCAGTGTGGCTGTTTTAGTTAGAAAGTTTAGCCTGACATACCCAGCAAGACAAAAGTCTGAGCGTATTATCCGTGCCTTATTAGTTGCGTCATCTGCCGTTGCTATTTTAACCACTGTTGGCATTGTTATCTCAGTATTGTTTGAATCAATTCAATTTTTTAAAAGTGTTTCACCTCTAGAGTTTATGTTTGGTACACAATGGAGCCCACAAACAGCAATGCGTGTTGACCAAGTAGCCGGCTCGGGAGCTTTTGGTGCAATCCCTTTGTTTGCAGGCACTATGTTAATTACCTTTATTGCCATGTTATTAGCCGTACCAGTTGGCCTAATGATTGCCATTTACTTATCACAATACGCTTCAGCAAAATTACGTGCGTTTGCTAAACCTATGTTGGAAGTCTTAGCAGGTATTCCCACCGTAGTTTACGGTTTTTTTGCCGCCTTAACCGTCGCCCCCGTTATTCGTAACATGGGGGAGTCCATAGGCTTAAGTGTCGCTTCTGAAAGTGCCTTAGCCGCTGGCTTAGTCATGGGCACTATGATAATTCCTTTTGTGTCATCACTATCCGAAGATGCCATCAGCGCAGTACCTAACGCATTAAAAGAAGCGTCTTATGGTATGGGCGCAACAAAAAGTGAAACAGTGTTAAAAGTATTATTGCCCGCCGCATTACCGGGCATTGTTGGCGCTATATTATTAGCGGTATCTCGTGCCATAGGTGAAACCATGATAGTGGTAATGGCAGCAGGCATGGCAGCCAATTTAACCGCCAACCCACTAGATTCAGTAACCACAGTAACCGTTCAAATAGTGACGCTACTCACCGGCGATCAAGAATTCGATAGTCCAAAAACCTTAGCTGCCTTTGCCTTAGGTTTAATGTTATTTATCACCACGCTCGGTCTAAATGTTTTAGCACTGAAAGTCGTTAGAAAATATCGAGAACAATATGACTAAGCACAATATAACCAAATCAAAAAAAAACTTACCAGTGAAAGAGTCTAATAGTACGACTTTCTCTACCACAGAAAGAGTCTCGCTAGGCCTTAAAAAGCGTCACCGTAAGGAAAAACGCTTTAAACGTGTTGGCCTTTCAGCCGTACTGTTTGGCTTTCTACTTGTGGTTATTTTACTTGGAGATATTACCTCAAAAGCACTCCCGGCTTTTCATCAGCACTGGGTTAAGCTTGACGTGAACTATCAGGCTTCTTGGCTTGATATTAGTGAGTCTTCAAGCCTAGGGCTTAAAAATGAAGCACTTACTGAGCAATTAAACAAAGCAAATTATCGTAATGTGCTGAGAAAATCACTCTATGAAATGTTTCCAGAGGTGAGTGGCCGAAAGGACAAACGTAGCCTAACAAAATTACTGAGTAGTAATGCTGAGTTCACCCTTAAAGATAACTTACTCGCTTCCCCTCAATTGTTTGATAAAAAAACACAGGTATGGGTAAGACTTGACGATGACGTAGATAGTTACCTTAAAGAAGAATTTGCTGAAGGTGAAGCAGGGCTGAGAATTAACCAAAACCAAGCACAGTGGTTGGCAAAACTTACCTCCAGTGAAAATGTTGAAAGCCGATTTAACATTAGCTTTTTCACTTCCAGTGATTCTAGAGAGCCGGAGCTTGCGGGTATTAAAGGCGCGTTGATGGGCACTTTACTCACCATGTTCGTTACCTTGTTATTATCATTTCCGTTAGGTGTTGCCGGTGCGCTTTATTTAGAAGAATTTGCACCTAAAAATCGTTTAACTGATTTTATTGAAATAAACATTAATAATTTAGCTGCTGTACCCTCTATTGTGTTTGGCCTGCTAGGCTTAGCCGTGATAATTAATTTATTTGGTTTGCCCCGCTCTGCCCCTTTAGTAGGCGGTATTGTATTAACCTTAATGACCTTACCTACTATCATTATCGCCAGTCGCGCCGCAATCAAAGCAGTTCCTCCTTCGATAAGAGAAGCAGCCACAGGTTTAGGTGCTTCAAAAATGCAAGTAACATTCTCGCATGTATTGCCACAAGCGATGCCCGGCATTATCACCGGAGCCATTATTGGGGTAGCACAAGCATTAGGTGAAACAGCGCCATTATTAATGATTGGTATGGTTGCTTTTATTGTTGATGTACCCACCAGTATCGTTGATTCTGCCACCGTACTGCCCGTGCAAATATTTTTATGGGCTGATAGCCCAGAAAGAGCTTTTTTAGCGAAAACCTCCGCAGCCATTTTAGTGTTGTTAACATTATTATTAATAATAAACCTTACCGCGACTATGCTGCGCAGTAAATTTGAAAAGAGATAGGAAAACATAATGAACGCTATAAAGATACCTAAACCGGGGCATGTGAATGAAGCAACGCAAACTGATTTGTCTCAAACTGACTTGTCCAAAATCGAGCTAAGCCAAACCGTTGGTAATATTTATGCTGATAATGCCAAAATGTCGATTAGAAACGCCGATATTTATTATGGTGATAAACAAGCTATTGATAATATCAGTTTAGACTTAGCTAAAAACCAAGTGACAGCACTAATTGGTCCATCTGGCTGTGGAAAATCAACGTTTTTACGTAGCTTAAACCGTATGAACGACACTATCGATATTTGTAAAATTACCGGACAATTCACCCTTGATGGTGAAGACATTTATGCCAAAAATTTAGATCCCGTACTACTTCGCGCTCGTGTTGGTATGGTATTTCAAAAACCTAATCCATTTCCAAAATCTATATATGAAAATGTTGCTTACGGAGCACGTATTCACGGCTTAACCAACAACAAAGCCGAGTTAGATGAAATTGTTGAAACTAGCTTACAAAAAGCTGGCTTATTTAATGAAGTTAAAGATAGATTGAACGATCCTGGTACCGGTTTATCAGGCGGACAACAACAACGTTTGTGTATTGCTAGAACCATTGCCGTTAGTCCTGAAGTTATTCTAATGGATGAACCCGCGTCAGCACTTGATCCTATCGCCACCGCTATCATTGAAGAGTTAATTGATGAGCTGAAAGAAAAATATACCATCGCTATCGTCACTCACTCTATGCAACAAGCCGCTCGAGTATCACAACACACCGCTTATTTCCATATGGGTAAATTAGTAGAGATGGGTAAAACAGAAGATATCTTCACTCGCCCAAGTCACAAATTAACTGAAAACTATATCACTGGCCGCTTCGGTTAAATGGAGAATAAAATGACAAATACAACAACAGAAAGTACTGATACCCCTTCAGGCTTCACCAAAAACTTGCATTTAAATAAACATATTTCTCGTCGTTTTAATGAAGAGTTAGAGCAAGTTAGAACATTGGTAATGGAAATGGGCGCTTTAGTTGAACAACAAGTTAACGATGGACTTACTGCTGTATTAAATGCCGATACAAAACTTGCAGTAAAAGTGATAGAGCGTGATCACGAAGTCAATACCATGGAATTAGAGATTGACGAATATTGCACACAAATTTTAGCCCGTCGCCAACCTGCAGCCAGTGATTTACGTTTAATAGTCAGCGTACTTAAAAGCATCACTGATCTTGAGCGTATGGGTGATGAGTCAGTAAAGTTTGGTCGTAATGCCATCAAGCTGGCCAAAGGAAATTTTGCCGAAGAAGAAGGCTCAAGACCCTTAGTTGAACTGAGACATTTAGGTAAGCATGTCAGTGAAACCTTAAATAAAGCTTTAACCGCTTACGCACAAATGGATGTTGAAGCCGCATTAGAAATTATCAAAAATGATAATATTGTTGATGAAGAGTTTGATAATATTTCGCGCCTACTCGTCACCAAAATGATGGAAAACCCACGTGAAATTAAAAATGCCTTGCGAGTAACCTGGTGTGCCAGAGCCTTAGAGCGCATTAGCGATCACACAACTAACCTATGTGAGTACATCATTTACTTAGTAGAAGGTAAAGATGTTCGCCATGCAACTATTGAACAAATCAAAGCAAGCATGTCAAACTAGCAATTTACTATATACCCAAATGAATACCCAAGTGATTTTAAGGTGCTTGGGTAGTTATAATTAACTCAAATCAAGCGCGTACGGTTTTAATAATTCCATCGGTACTATTTCAAGTGCTTTAATATGGGTTCTTTGCAAATAAACCCTCGGTGCTCTATCGTCTGCTATAGCTTCCTTCCATCTAGCAGCACACAAACACCAACTATCACCAACATTAACCCCCTTAAAACCAAATTCAGGCCTAGGTGTCGATAGATCATTACCTTTAAAGCGTGAGTATTCTAAAAATTCTTTGGAAGCTTCGATACATACAGTGTGCGAACCCGTATCTTGCTCACAAGTATTACACTTACCATCACGATAAAAACCTGTAACGGGATTTCCACCACAAATTTCTAACGGCTCACCAAAAACATTAACTGATTCTTCCATTTTATTTCCTAGTTCTGTTTGATACTGCTTTAACGGCCTAGTATTTCTATACCGCATTAATATGCGTAATTTACTCAATGAGCGTTAAGCAACGTGTGACCATTTATAACGCTTAGGTTATTACTCATTATTCAAAACACATGAAAAGGATAATCACCGTTAATATAGTCACCAATTTAATAACCAAAATAATACCCTATACTTTTCTAAAGTGACACTTAACATTTAAACTTAGGCATAAAAAAACGCCTTTCGGCGCTTTCATAATTTTATATATTCATGGCTAAATTACGCACCATGGATAATGCGATTTTTAATTAGATCGTCTACAACTTCAGGGTCAGCAAGCGTTGAAGTATCACCTAAGCTGTCTACATCATTTTCAGCAATTTTACGTAAAATACGACGCATAATTTTACCTGAACGTGTTTTAGGTAAACCCGGAGCAAATTGTAAGTAGTCAGGTCTAGAAAAACGACCTAATTCCTTCCCAACAAATTCTTTCAGCTCTTTGTTAAGTTCATCTGATTCTTCTGCATTCGCCATCAAAGTAACGTAACAATATACGCCTTGACCTTTGATTTCATGCGGATAACCGACAACTGCAGCTTCAGCAACTGCTGGATGATGTACTAATGAGCTTTCAATTTCAGCTGTACCAAGGCGGTGACCAGATACGTTTAATACGTCATCTACACGACCAGTGATCCAGATAAAACCATCTGCATCACGTTTAGCACCATCACCCGTAAAGTAGTTACCTGGATATTGACCTAAATAAGTTTGATAGAAACGATCATGGTCGTTATATACTGTACGTAACTGTCCAGGCCAACTAGCCGTCATCACTAATAAACCAGCGTTTTCGCCTTCAAGTGTATTACCATCTTTATCAAATAAAGCAGGTTGTACACCAAAGAAAGGCTTACCAGCACAACCAGGCTTCATATCAACCGCACCAGGTAGAGAGGTAATCATAATACCACCTGTTTCAGTTTGCCACCAAGTATCAACAATTGGACAGTTGCCTTTACCAACAATTTCATAATACCATTGCCATGCTTCAGGGTTAATAGGCTCGCCTACGCTACCTAATAATCTTAATGAAGAAAGATCACATTTTTCAACAGGTTCGTTACCCACTGCCATTAAAGCACGAATTGCTGTAGGTGCTGTGTAAAATACATTTACTTTATGCTTTTCACATACTTGCCAAAAGCGCCCGGCATCAGGGTATGTTGGAACACCTTCAAATACTAAGGTAGTTGCACCATTAGCTAATGGGCCGTAAACAATATAAGTATGACCAGTAATCCAACCTGCATCAGCCGTACACCAGTAAATTTCATCTTCTTTATAATCGAAAACATATTTATGTGTCATCGCTGCATACAAGATATAACCGCCACAAGTATGAACAACACCTTTAGGTGTGCCTGTTGAACCTGAGGTATATAAAATAAATAATGGATCTTCAGAATCCATTACTTCAGGCTCACATACTGCTGACTGCTTAGCGACTGCGGCACCGTATTTAATATCAATATTATCATTATAAGCAACATCACCACCGGTACGCTCAACCACGATAACAGAATGCACTAAAGGACAATCTACAACAGCAGCATCAACATTGGCTTTAAGTGGGAGACTTTTACCGCCACGTAAAGATTGGTCTGCGGTAATAACAACTTCACACTTAGCATCAAGTACACGTGCTTTAATTGATTCAGTAGAGAAACCACCAAAAATAACAGAATGGATTGCACCAATACGCGCACAAGCTAACATGGCATAAGTAGTTTCTGGAATCATTGGCATATAAAGACAAACACGATCGCCCTTTTTAACACCGCGTTCTTTTAATAAGTTAGCTAAACGACAAACATGATCATGAAGCTCTTGATAAGTAACTGTTAAATCATCATTAGGATCGTCACCTTCAAAAATAATAGCCGTGTGATTTGCCTTGGTTTCAAGATGGCGATCAATACAGTTATAACTAACGTTTAATTTAGCACCTGTAAACCAGCTAATTTCAGATTTTTTCAAATCAACTTTACTAACGCTATCCCAAGGTTGATACCAATCAATAAATTCTTTCGCTTGCTCACCCCAAAAAACATCCGGCTGTTCAATAGATTGCTTATACATAGCATCATATTTCGCACTGTCTATAAAGGTATGCGCCTTAGCTTTTTCTGATACTGGATAGCGAAGTTTCAATTCATTCATGAGAAGATCCTTAAGGTTTATTTAAACTCAATGTAATATTTTTATTTTAAATAATATAGTTAACTTAATGCTAATTTTATTTTTAAAAAACGATTGGTTTAATCGTAATTTTTTTGTGGTTATTTTCATATACGCCTTTAGTCTTATTTTACTATAGACCTTTGGTACCAACATATAGTTAATAATCTTAATCAGAATGTTTTAAGGTGAAATTAATAATGATTAATGATAAGCCACACCGCTTCCTACAAGGTTTTACCTTAATATTTAAACCGACAGTAATATCCCTATGGCTAATATCTACATAAGCGATGTGAATAGCAAGTATATATATTATATTAGTAAGTTATATCAAAAAAGCGTCCGAAGACGCTTTTAATAAAAAATAATTTATCACAGTAAAAATTACAAATTATAACCTGATTCTTCATGTTCAACTTGATCTAAGCCATTAGATTCTTGTTCTTCATCAACTCGTAACCCGTTTGTCATCAAGCCAACAAGTTTTAATAAAATATAGGTAACTACTGCGGTATAAACTAAAGTTGAAACAATACCGATAAGTTGTACGCCAACTTGTTCTGCCATAGTAGTAATCCCCTCAGCAAAACCGAAGCCACTAAAAACCCCTATGGTCGTAGCTGAAAATACGCCTGCTAATAATGTCCCTAAAATACCACCGACACCATGCACAGGGAAAACATCTAATGAATCATCAATTTTTAATTTCTGTTTGATAAATACCGTTGCATAGAAACAAACGATGCCCGCACTAACACCAATAACAAGTGCGCCGCCAGGACCAACAAAACCTGATGCTGGTGTAATAGTACCCAAACCTGCAACCATACCAGTAACAGCACCTAATACACTGGCTTTACCAAATTTTTTCCATTCAATAGCAGCCCAAGTCAACGTGCCTGCTGCTGCTGAGATATGAGTCACTAACATAGCCATAGATGCATCACCGTTCGCCGCTAAAGCACTACCACCATTAAAGCCAAACCAACCGACCCAAAGCATACCTGCACCAGTAACCGACATAGTTAAATTATGCGGTAACATAGGTGTTTTTGGAAAACCGCGTCTAGGTCCTACAACCATGGCAGCAACAAGCGCTGCAGTACCCGCAGTGATATGAACAACAATACCACCAGCAAAATCATAAACACCCATTTGGCTTAACCAACCACCACCCCAGACCCAATGGGTAACGGGAGCATAAACAGCTAATAACCATAAGGCACTAAATATTAATACTGATGAAAACCGCATCCGCTCGGCAAAACCACCAATAATAAGTGCAGGTGTTATGACAGCAAAGGTCATTTGAAATAGCATAAATAAACTTTCAGGTATATCACCTGACAATACATCTTTGCCGATGCCATTCATCATCACTTTAGAGAAATCACCAATAAAACCATTACCTTCACCAAAAGCAAGACTATAACCCACAACAAGCCATAAAATAGAGGATATTGCACCAATAGAAAAACACTGCATCAATATAGACAGTACATTCTTTTTGCGTACTAGACCGCCATAAAAAAGTGCTAAGCCAGGCAGAGTCATCAGTAAAACCAAAGCAGTTGAGGTTAAAATCCAAGCCGTATTAGCACCATTAAGTGTCCCCTCATCAGCAAAAGCGAATGTTGGCATTAATGACAGTACAATGATGAATATAAATGAAAGTGTTCTTGACATTTTTTGGTTCCAAGTTGATTTATCGAATATTTGATATGTATTGGTGCAGCTCAATATAATCAAGTTTCGTGTTATTTTATTTTTTACATGGTATGCACAAAACAAGCCATCAAAAAATACTCATAATAAACAGCACTATAGATATAAAAACCCCACAACAGAACCCTTTGTTGCACAGAAAAAGTGAAACCACAACATGGTTCGCACCAGGTTAGAGCAAAAGACCTAGTTCAAACCAGACATACGGCAAATCTATAACTTACATAATAAATATCAATGAAATGAATGACCTTTCTGACGACTTGGCTATATCATTTTTTCGATATTTTGGTAAAATCTCACAAAATTTTACTAAGCTCTTCAATCACAACTTGAGAACAGACATGAAACAAATTTTATTCATATTACTAGCAATGCTAGTACCTAGTATTGCATTTGCATCTGATGCTGCACATCAATCTGTTGACTTAACAGCCCACTGGATTGGCTATGCCGCCATTGCTATTTTTGTTTTAGCATACACCTTAGTTATTCTTGAAGAGCAACTGCACTTAAGAAAATCTAAACCAGTTTTACTTGCTGCAGGATTAATCTGGATACTTATCGCCTATTATTATGGCGCTCATGGTATGCCGCATGCTGCAGAAGTCGCTATTCGTCATAACTTCTTAGAGTACGCTGAACTTTTCTTCTTCTTACTTGTTGCGATGACATACATTAATGCCATGTTAGAACGAAATGTGTTTGATGCACTTCGTGATTGGTTAGTCGCAAAAGGTTTTAGTTACAAGGTACTATTTTGGTTAACCGGTATTCTAGCCTTCTTTATTTCACCTATTGCAGATAACTTAACCACCGCGTTAATTATGTGTGCTGTTGTACTTGCTGTTGGTAAAGATGAACCTAAATTTATTGCTATAAGTTGTATTGGTATTGTTGTTGGCGCAAATGCTGGTGGCGCATTTAGCCCGTTTGGTGATATCACTACCTTAATGGTTTGGCAAAAAGGTATGGTCCAATTCAATGAGTTCTTCCACTTATTTATTCCTTCAGTGGTTAACTATGTTGTACCTGCGTTTATCATGCAGTTTGCTATTCCAAGTGGCAAACCTTCAGCCCAATCAACCGAAATGACGCCAATAAAACATGGCGGTTTAACCATCGTTGGTCTATTTGTTTTAACGATTATCACTGCCGTATCTTTCCATAACTTCTTACATTTACCACCAGTATTTGGCATGATGTTAGGTTTAGCTTACTTGAAACTTTTCGGTTACTACATTAAAAAATCAGGCAAATCTAAAATTGATATATCATTGACCCCTGGACATAAAAATCAAACTGAAAAATATGCAGAAGATAAAGAGTTTGATATTTTTGATAAAATAGCAGGCGCTGAGTGGGATACGTTATTCTTCTTCTATGGTGTAATTCTAGCTGTAGGTGGTTTAGGATTTATCGGCTATTTAGGTATGGCCTCAGAATTTATGTATGGTGAACTTGGTGCAACTAACGCGAATATACTTGTTGGTATTCTTTCCGCAATTGTTGATAACATCCCGGTCATGTTTGCAGTATTAACGATGAACCCTGATATGTCACATGCACAGTGGTTATTAGTAACATTAACGGCGGGTGTTGGTGGTAGCTTACTATCTATTGGCTCTGCAGCTGGTGTTGCACTTATGGGTCAAGCACGTGGTTACTATACGTTCTTTAGTCACTTAAAATGGACTCCTGTAATTGCTTTAGGTTACGCTGCCAGTATCTATGTTCACCTACTGATCAATGGTAGTTAATTTGTAACAATTTCAAATAACTTAATTGTTATAATACAAACATTTTATTTGTTATGATAAAAAGCTTCTAAATAATTTTAGAAGCTTTTTTTATACCCGTTATTCTTGCTATGCACCAAATATAGGAAAAAAATGAAATTTTTAAGTGACTTAACGACCCATTCATCACCTTGGTTATTGCTGGCATTATCAGCCTTAGGGCTAGAACTATGCGCATTGTTTTTTCAATATTCCATGGATTTAGCACCTTGCATCATGTGTGTATATCAACGTGTTGCTATTTGCGCAATTATACTGGCTGGCTTTATTGGTTTTTGGGGCTGTCAGTTTTTAATCACTCGTATTATTTCTTATAGTTTATGGTCAATAGGAGCAATTTGGGGACTATTCATTGCTTTAGAGCATGTAGAGATGCAAGCTAATTCAGGATCATTATTTTTTAGCTGTGACATTATTCCTAATTTTCCAACTTGGGCACCTTTACATGAGTGGGTCCCCGCATTGTTTGAAGCAACAGGTGATTGTGGTGAAATTAGCTGGCAATTTGTAGGTTATAGCATGCCACAGTGGATGATTGTGGTCTATGGTGCTTATAGTGCCGCTTTTTTACTGATAGTGATTAATAGGCTTATTCACGCGAAAAAATTTTAAAATAGTGGTTCTACTTAAAAGTAGTATTCTCTAAAAGGCTGTAAATAATAATTTATAGCCTTTATTTTTCCCTTATCTCACAATAGGTGCGGCAACCCCTGCTGCCACATAAGGAATAACTTGCTTAATCACGCCAGCAATATCAACTTGGCGATCAAAATCATTTTGAGCAATATCAATTAACGCATCACTCGACGACATAGTAAAAACAATAGTACCCATAGTAAAATGTAAACGCCAAAACATTTCTTCTGCGCTTAATTCTGGGTAAGCTTTGTGAACAGCTTGGGTAAAGTTAGTAAAAACACCAGGGTATTGTGTGGTTAAAAACCAACGTAAAAAACCCTGATTATCTGTAAATCCTCGACCAAGTAACTGCAAGAAGTTGCGCGTACCATTGTCTTTAAAACTATTTAGATGTAATAAGGGCTCAAGAAAAGCAGAAAAAACGTCTATTAATGTCGGCTGTACTTCGTCAAGACAAAGTGCATTTAATGCTGACTCTAATCGAGGCGATAGTTCATTCATATAACGAGACATAACCGCTTTGATTAATTCTTTTTTTGAGCCAAAATGATAATTAACCGCGGCTAAGTTAACTTCCGCTTGACTGGTTATCTCTCTTAACGATGTACCGTTAAAGCCTTTATCAGCAAAAAGAACTTCTGCTGCATCTAAAATTTTAGTCTTTGTACTCATACTTTATATTACTCACCGATTTGGGTATTCACCCTAATTCAAACACATGTTTAAAATAGCGTATTTACTGTGATTAGGTCAAGAGTATTCCACTCACAAAGGTTATTCATTTCTTTTTTGAGCAAAAGTCAAACTATCTCTAATGGTACAATTATTACTTCAGGTGCAGGTAAAATACCTGGCTTAGTCGTCTAATCTGTTAATCTGATTTCAATCTTTATTTTGTATTTTTTTGAGTGAAATGATATTTACCTAAAACCACCATTAATATACCACTGAGCACTATAGTAGCTGAAATAACAAGACGAATGGTGATTACCTCAGACACAAATATAACGCCGCCAATAGCCGCAACAACAGGCACAGATAATTGGATAACAGCAGCTTGTGTTGAGGATAGTCCCCCAAGTGCGATATACCATATGGTGTAACCTACGCCAGATGTTATAGCTCCTGAGATCAGTGCTAATACTATCCCTTCTGATGAATAATTCATGTTTTGCATTGTAAAAAACACTAATAACACCAGAAAAGGAATGGTTCTTAAAAAATTATAGGTTGTGTCCATAAGCGGATTTTTTGAGCTGCGCCCTTTTAGGGTATAAATACCCCATGAAATTCCAGAAACGGTCATCAGTACAAGGCCATTAACTGAAGGCGTTGTTATATTAGGTAAAATAAGATAAATAAACCCGGTGAAAGTGATAATAACTCCAGACCACTCGATAATATGTAATCGCGTACCAGAAATCAATGACAGCATTATCATAGTAATTTGAACTGATCCAAATAGAATAAGAGCACCGGTGCCGGTATCAACAGAAAGATAAGCATATGAAAAGGTTATTGCATAGAGGAACAACGTAAAACTGGCTCCCCAACTGCCTTTAGATAATGCTCCTTTGTTACTTCCTTTTATACTTAAAATAACAAAAAGAGCAACCGCACCTGATAATAGTCGAATTGCCGTAAAACTCGATGCATCAATGGCCCCATTACCTAACGCTAAACGACATAATACAGAGTTGGCAGCAAATGCAATTATCGCTAAGCCTGTAAATAAGCTTGTTTTTAATAAGAATTTATTGATCATATATGCCCATTTAACAGGTAACACCCTCGCATTGATTCAGTAACATATTTTTTATGGCGTAGTTTCATCCGTGTTCTCTACGCTATTTAGTGCTGAATTAAGGCGTTATTTTGTTTCTATTCTTTAAGTGCTATAGCGGCCATTTTCATCGTGCTTTCAAATGATTCTGCACCCGCGATAAATAAACCATTATGGCAAAACATTGCATCATCAATACCTGTAACATCTTTAAGTGCTTTATCTGATAAACCGGCCCATGCGCTAGGCAGCGATTTCCTGTCTTCGAATGAACCGGGTTCAACCGGTACTGTTTGAATTCTCCACTGGCCAGACGGAGATGGATAAATCATATATAAAGCCTCTGTGGATAAAGCGTGAACGGTTCTTTTCCACGGGGTATATTTTTCTAGTACAATCACTCTTGAGTCGTCTGCATTATCAATTGCTGTCGCTACAATTTCTTTTGCACTAATGCCACCGTTAGCAGAGGCAATAAATCGTGTTAAAACGCGCGAGGCAAAATCAACCGCTTCATCAAAGCAGCTATCAAAATGGCTGTTTTCTTGCCAAGTAGGGTTAAACATTGAAATAGTTTGGCTAAGGCTTATACCTTGAGAAACACCTTCAACATGGCCACAATCGATAGCATCAATGGTCGAGACTAGACCAGCATCTACAGAGTTTGCTACATCTTGGTTACCTTTGCATATCTCTAAGCCATATTTTTGCCAAATTAAACCAAATGATGAATAGGGAATTCCATTTTCACGCTCACCTGCTCCCCCGCGTTGATGATGGTCAAAACGGCCAGTATCGGGGTTATATTCACCGCCTACATCTATCACAATATCTGCCTGGCCGATAAGTGATAAATCCCGTGTGCGTATAAGATTAACAGAAGGGAAAATGTTTTTAAGTGCAGCGATACTAAAAACATCATCTGCATGAAAATTGCCGTTGTGCGTTGCTATGGTTATATCATTCATTTTTTTTATGTCATTTTAGAAAGGAATAAGAAGGTATAAGTTAAATTTTACTGTTTTGAAATATTTCAGAAATGTTTTCGAGGTATTTACTAAGTAAACATCATATAGCGGATTCTATACGAAGAGAGCAAACAAAAATAGCTGATTTTTAATAACTCAAATAGTAAACATAATACCCTTAATAGGCGACGTGTCATCTTCATTGTAAACATTAACCGATACTTCACCATCCATACTCTCAGAAACCAAAAAATTTATTGGCTTACAGCAGACTTGGCAATCTTCAATGTATTGTTGATCTATGTCGGTTGAATCAATTAACACCTTAATTGTTTCACCACAGTAAGGACATCCTATCGATTTCTTAGTTAATCATTGTCTTTGATTTCCCTATTATTGTCTAATTATATACCCTGCTTTTGTTCTGCTTAAACGCCTTATAATTTTTATTGCGCAATATTGAATGTTTTACGAATAGAAAATGAAACAAACAACGAAATGAATAAACCCATAAAAAAATAGATGGCCATTATATATGGTCCTAGCTCTGACGCTTTTACATCGCCATTTTCTAATAAACACTCAGCTGTACTGTAATCAAAACTACCGCCACTATCTCGGCATTGATCTACTAACAAATAATCATTTACTAACCAAATAGCGATAAGACTAATAATTACGCCAATAAACAGTGGAATAGAATTTTTTCTCATAACGTCCTAAAATATAATTTGATTTTACGCTTTTGTAAGAACATACTTTAAAACCTCGATAACTTGCTCAGGTGTTTTAGCCCAAGCCATAGCTGACCCATCAACTTCTTTTAAGGGATGAACGATATCCTCATCATGAAGCGTGATATAGGGTGTTCCCATAGCTGCACAGTAACCCGCATCAAAAGCCGCATTCCACTGTTTGTATTTATTTCCAAAACGAACTACCGCTAAGTCACAGTTTTCAATCAGTGTTTTAGTTCGTATTGCGTTCACTTTGGCTGATTTGTGATCACGCCAAAAGCTATTATCTTCTTTTCCAAGTATATCGCCCGCGCTATCACTCGCCTCATGGTTTGTAACAGCCGAGGTGAAAACAATGGATAAATTGTGTGCCTCACAACCTTCTTTTAAGCGCTGTCTCCAGTCTGTGTGTATTTCGCCAGAGAGGTATACATTTAAGTCCATGTTTATTCCTATTTAAATGGGTAAAATAATAGTGTCATTAACTTTATAAGCCGTTGTAACCTGCTTTTATTTTTACGGAAAAAATAATCAAGTAATACCATTTTAACCTACAAAAAAAACTAAAAAAAGAGTCTATTTATAACGCACTTTTTAAGGTAGCGATCAAAGCATTTTGCCCTTGTTGATGACGTTTAAGTTCATTGTTTGCCATCAATAGTGAATAACTTAAATTAATTGACGCAACTAATAAAGCACGCTCACTGCTAGCCATGCCCTTTTGTTTTTTGATGTCTTCACACATAGCACTGAGATTATTAGCTGCTTGCTTTAACCCCTCTGCTTGCTGAGCTGAACATGAAAACTGGTGTTGCTTGCCCATAACTTCAATGCTGATCCCTATAGAATCTTCAGCAAACATTAACTAAGCTCTTCTACACTTTGTAATTTACCTAATAAGCTCGCTAATACATCATTTGTTTGCGTTTGTTTTTCTTCACCTTCAAGTACTTCAAGTTGTAACGTTTCATTTTCATCTACAAGCACTGATTTTTGCTGTTCTAGCTCTACTATTGTACTTTGTAGTTGGTTATTTTTATCAATAATTCGTTCAATCAGTTGCTCAAGTTGAGGGAGAGTATTTTCTAACATAAGGCGCTCTGGTTAACTGTAAATTTAAGGCGGCAATTTAATCTAAAGTGAGTAATAATACTACTCTTTAGCGCAATTATTAGCTGAAGTTGTATAACAATTATCGACGTTAGGTAAGATCAAGTCGTTGTGTTTAAAAAACACACTTTAATTGTCTGTTTTATCACCTCAATCACTCCGTCGGTTCAATTCACTTAAAAGCTAAAATCAAATAAACATGATTAGGATATTTTATTGACTTTATTTACTAAAAGAGGAAAAAAAATAAAACTCGATTATACTACATCAGTACATAATCATATTTTATACAGTTTGATAAATATCAAATACGATGGATAAACTAAAATGTACAAATTTATTTTAGATAGGAAGCTAACTATAAATTCGCTTTTAATCATTTTTTTATCAATTTCTTATTTTGCATGGAGCATAACACAAAACTATTATAATTTACGTTCTGAGAATTTTTTCAAGTCTCACGTTTATAAAGTCACTGAAAATATTGAAAAACGTATGCTGGTTTATGAAAATGCACTTAGAAGTGGTGTCGCTTTTTATCAATCAAGCCAAAATATAACTCGTGAAGAATGGAAAGAATTTGTTGAAAATTTACAAATTAAAAAATTTTATCCCGGTATACAAGGCTTAGGAATCACTTTAATGCTCAAAGGTGAAGAGATAAAACCTTTAGAGTCATTGATGCAAGATGAAGGCTATATTGATTTTAAACTCAACCCAGAAGGAAAGCGAGAGCAGTACAGTGCTATTATTTACTTGGAGCCCCTAGATAAGCGCAACATGGCAGCAATAGGCTATGATATGTTTTCTCAGTCAACACGAAGACAAGCCATGGAGCTAGCACGGGATTCAGGACTTCCTACAATATCAAGTCGTGTAACACTCGTGCAAGAGATCGATTCTAATGTGCAAACAGGTGTTTTGATGTATCTTCCATTGTATAAAAAATCTTTATCCTTAAATTCCATAAAAGATCGTCGCACAGCTTTAATTGGATATATATATAGTGTCTTTCGTATGGGTGATTTGATGACACCCGCTTTAGCCAAAGAAACTACAATACCTCTCGAGCTCTATGATGGAGAAATATTAGAAAAAAATCTTTTATTTAAATCTAGTAACGAGTTCTTAAATAGAGGTAAGCACACTATAGTTCAAGTATTGGAAATAGGTGGTCGTAAATGGAGTATGCATGCGTATAGTACACAAAAACTAGATAAGCAAATGGAAACTTATATTCCAAGTATACTTGCTGTTTTAGGGATAGTAGTCTCTTTTCTTATCTATATCGTTTTTCTAATTTCATTTAATAGTCGTAAGAGTTTATCACAACGTACAAAAGAATTAGAAGATGAAAAAATTCGTTTTTCACTTGCCATAGAAAGTACACAAGATGGTTTATGGGATTGGAACCCTATAACTAATAAAGTATTTTTTTCTAATAACTGGAAGAAAATGCTAGGGTATGAAGCTCAAGATATAGGTAATGATATAAGTGAATGGACTGACAGAGTACACCCTGATGAGTTAGAAGCTACAATGGAACAGATTAAAGCGCATTTAAATGGTGATACAGAATTTTATGAGTCAACACATCGAGTTTTATGTAAAAATGGAGAATATAAATATATTTTAGATAGAGGAAAAGCAGTCTTTGATAATAGTGGTAATGCAATAAGGGTTGTAGGATTCCATACTGATATTACAGCACAAAAAAAATATCAAGATAAACTCGAGCATACCGCAAAACATGATTCACTCACGAAGCTTCCAAATAGATTTCTACTCTCAGAATTATTGACACATGCTATGCATGTTGTAAAAAGAAATGACAAACAACTTGCTGTTCTTTTTATTGACCTTGATGGATTTAAAGAAGTGAATGATACCTATGGACATGATGCAGGAGATGAAGTGTTATCTATTGTTGCTTCGAGAATGAATGCTATAGTGAGACAAAGTGATATAGTATCAAGAATAGGTGGGGATGAATTTGTCATAGTGATGACAGATTTAAACAAAAGTGAAGAACTCATTCCACTGCTTCAACGTTTCTTAAACGATCTATCTTCAGATATAAAATATAATCAACACAGTATGAATGTTTCAGCCAGTATTGGTGTCAGCTTCTACCCTCAAAGTATAGATATTGGTAATGAAGTACTCATTCGCCAAGCTGATCAAGCTATGTACTGCGCGAAAAAAGCGGGTAAAAACCAATACCAATTTTTCAATATAGAAGATTCTATGTAAAATCGTACTCTTGATCCTAAAAAATAAAATACAATAAGAAAACTCATACATTTATAAAGATTGAACACTTTAACAATAATATTTAGTATTGAATAGCGTCTAAAACAACTGCTAATTTTGGTAATACTTTATCTTTTAACGCGGCTAATTCAATTTCAGTATAGGGGGTTAACGGCTGCTGCCCCCATATAGGTTTAGGCCAGCTTACATCATTTTTATAACGCACCACATGATGTATATGCAATTGCTCTACGATATTACCAAGCGCTGCTACATTCATTTTATCACCAACAAAAACTTGCATGGCCAACTCACTGAGTAAGCTGGATTCATTCAGTAATTGCTGTTGTTGTTGCCAGTCTAACTGATAGATATCCGTAATATCATTCACTTTGGGCACCAAAATAAACCAAGGATATGCACTATCATTGCATAGTAGTAACTTACACAAGGGAAAGTCTGCTAATTCAAAACAGTCTTTCGCTAGTTGTGAATGTAACGTAAATGTTGCTGCTGTTTGTTCAGTCATTGTTATTACCTTTTGTTTTTTCTGCCACGTCCCCTCGCCAGCTTTTTAGCTTCACGAGCAGCAACTCTTTTGGCTTCTAATTCATTAAAATATTGATTCTCTTTTTCAATAATATCAGGTATTTCAAAAGTAATTGCACCTAGTGTTTTATCTCTTATTTCATTGATCAAAATGACTGCGGCCTTATGCATGTCAATATGACCACCACTACGTATACAGCCACGTTTTCTGCCAATAGCTTCAATTAAATCTTCTTCATGTTGAGGTGTTTCAGCAAGCTTATAACGTTCTATCAAACGTTCTGGGTAATTAGCCAACAAGTATTCTGCAGCAAAATAAGCAATGTCATCATGATCAAAAGCTGTATCTTTAACCGCGCCTGACACCGCTAAACGGTAGCCACTATTTTCATTGGCAATTTTTGGCCATAACATCCCTGGCGTATCAAAAAGGTATAATCCTTCTTCAAGGCGAATACGTTGTTGACCTTTAGTGACTGCTGGCTCATTACCTACTTTAGCTTTTGCTTTACCTACTAAGGTATTGATCAGTGTTGATTTGCCCACATTAGGAATTCCCATGATCATGGCATTTATTTGTTTGCCTTCTTCATCTTTATTTGGAACAAGCTTTCGAATTAAATCAGGAATCATTTTCGCGATAGCATTATTTTCTGTCGTTAAAGCAATCGCTTTAACGTTATGCTGCGATTCTAAATATTCCAGCCAAAGCTTTGTTTTTTCGGCATCGGCTAAATCACTTTTATTGAGAATTTTAATAAGTGGCTTATCGCCTCTTATTTCGGTGATCATTGGGTTTTCACTACTAAAGGGTAAGCGCGCATCACACACTTCAATAACCACATCTATTTGTGGCAATATTTCTTTAATTTCTTTTTGTGCTTTGTGCATGTGGCCGGGAAACCAATTAATCGCCATTAAAAATCCTAAATACATTATCTTTGTGGCGCTGATTTTAGCAAGCTTTGTGCACAGGACAAAGATTTTAATCACCAAGTTGATTTTTTTATAAAAAATCAACACTTTTAAGAACAACTCATCGGTTTTTGCTAGCTATGGGGATATTTATTGATGATAATGTTTAATATTATGTAATCAGTAGAAAAAGTATATTTATGAGTAAAAAATCTTATGTGATTTGGAAAGGCGTTAAAACAGGTGTTTTTACTACTTGGGCTGAAGTGCAGAGTCATACTCAAGGCCGTTCTGATGCACAATTTATGGGCTTTGAATCTAAAGTTGAGGCGGAAACGGCCTTTGCTTCAACTTACACTAAAGCCTTAATGAAACGTTCATTAACCAATAAAAGCAGCACGAGTAAAAGTAGTGTAGCCAAAAAAAGCAGCTACAGTAGCAATATCAGTGCAGCCACTAAAGTAACCGCTGAAATACAAATATATTGTGACGGTGCTTGTTCACCAAACCCAGGTAAATCGGGTACTGGTTTAGCTGTTTATCAACAAGGTAAAATAAGTGTACTTTATTACGGTTTATACCAAGCTAACGGTACCAACAATACAGCAGAGTTAAATGGTTTGTTATATTCCTTTAAGCTTGCCAAGAATTATTTAGAATCGGTTGAACAGGTGCAAGTCTTGTCTGATTCTAAATATTCAATCGATTGCATCACAAAATGGGCAAAAGGTTGGCAAACAAAAGGTTGGACACGCGGTAAAGGAGAGGAAATAAAAAACGTAAATTTAATCAAAGAGTGCTTTTCGCTTTATCAAGAAATTAAGCAAAAATTAGTGATATCTCATGTTAAAGGCCATGCCAACATTGAAGGTAATGAATTATCAGATCGTATGGCCGTATTGGCCCGAAAACAGCAACAAGAATCGTTAATAAAATATCCAGGAGACGTTAATATTAAAGCTATTTTGGCGATGGACTCTGGCTAATTATGACTATTATTTTATTGATCACAGCACTCATCGCCATTACTGCTATTATACTCACAAAGAAGTTTAATTTACCCCTAAACATTAGTTTACTGTTTATGGCGCAACCTTTAGTTATGTGCTCTGCGCCGATCATTGTTTTTATTGGTGGGTTATTATCAAGTGAACTCACAACAAACCCCTCCCTAGCCACACTGCCTATTAGTTTAATGATTTTAGGTGTTGCTGCTGGCTCTATACCCGCCGCAATAATTGCTAGAGCTAATGGCAGAAAATTTGCAGCATTCACAGGGTTTAGTTGCCTATTTATCGCTTCATTATTAGCCATTTCATCTACCAAGCTAGCCTTGTTTGAGTTATTTAATTTCGCTAGTTTCTTATTTGGTATTGGCAGTGCTTTCACGCAACAATTACGCTTTGCCGCAATAGAAAGTACCGACAAAGAAGAAGATATCCCTAAAACTTTATCCATTTTAATGTTAAGTGGTGTGTTTGCTGCCTTCTTAGGCCCTGAAATAGCGGTAACCGCTAAAGAATGGCTTGACTCTCCTCATGGTTATGCAGGCTCATTTCTTTTATTAGCTTTCTTTATTGGCTTAGCGGCACTTATTATGGTGTTTTTCAAAGAGCCTGAAATAAAAGAAACACTAAGTAGTGGTGACGCAAGGCCATTAGCAAAGATAATAAAACAGCCAATTTTTATTATTTCTGTTTGTACTGCTACTATTGGTTATGCTCTGATGAGTTACTTAATGACAGCAACACCATTGAGTATGCACCACATGCAAGGTCACAGTTTAGTAGAAACAAAATGGGTAATACAAAGTCATATTGCTGCTATGTATATACCGTCTTTACTAACGCCTTGGTTAATCAATAAAATAGCTTTAAAAGGTTTATTAACACTCGGTAGTGTGATTTACATTGCGGTAGCGTTAATCGCTTTTTCTGGTCAAGAAGTAATGCATTATTGGTGGGCATTAATTTTGTTAGGTGTTGGTTGGAACTTTCTATTTTTAACAGGGACATCACTGTTACCGCAAAGTTATAAAGCCTGTGAACGACATAAGGTGCAAGCAACAAACGATTTTATTCTATTTGGTTTCCAAGCATTTGCGTCATTAATGGCTGGTTGGATTTTGTTTAATGGCGGTTGGAATTATCTGGTGTTAAGCAGCCTGCCTTTTATGTTTGCCTTATTAATAGTAAATATTATCTACCGTCGCCATATAGCTAAAACAAGGGAATATAAGGTGAACTGATGAAGTTAATAATGAAAACTGAGTTTGATAACCTGATGGAAAATGGCAATCATTATTATGATATTGACTCGAACACAGATAAACAGATAGTCAAAATTTATTGTGGTAAGTCACTCATTGCCAAAAAAGTGAAACTTAAAAAATCACTCCGCTATTTTGGCATTAACAATTATCAGGAATACTTATCTCAATAAGAATAGCTTATCTTAACATATCATTTTTTCAACATTGATTTAAGGTCAGCAAAAGGATTATACGTTGCTGACTCTTGATTAGTATCGCCGGCTTTTACCTCGGTTTTATATTGCGCATGATCAGTATATTTTGCATGTTCATTATCATGGCAATATATGCACAGTAATTCCCAATTACTGCCATCATTTGGATTGTTAGTATGATCATGATCCATATGATGTACGGTCAATTCTTTAATATTTGAGTAAACAAATTCTCGAGCACAGCGGCCACACACCCAAGGAAATAATTTTAATGCGCGGTCACGATAACCTTGTTCTTTTTGTTTATAGTTGGCACTGGTACCAAAACGTTCCGAAGTCATAATAAAGTCAATAAAAATAGTGATGATAATATTATTGTATTGTCATGTAACGTATATAGCAACATTTCAGTTATAGCCGTTAAGTAAATTAATCGCGCAACTTTATTTTAACATAAGCAATGATCATAAATTATCAATTTCAAGAAGCGTAATTGAGTAATCACTAGTTGTTGATAATAAAAACGTTAATCGTTCAAGCTGTTCATTTCTGCTTCTGCTTGCTTAGTCAACTGCTCAAGTGTTTTTCCGTGAGGAATCGGTTGTCTTGTTTGTGAGTCAACTTTCACAAAGACAATATCATCCGCCAAACAGATTGATTTTTTAGTGATTTTATTACGCACTAAACAAGTGATGGTGATAGATGTTCTGCCTACTTTTTTCGTTGCTAAACCAAATTCAACTACATCACCTTGAAAAGCAGCAGATTCAAAACTAATTGCACCAATATGCTTTGTTACCAAACAATTCGTTTCTAACTGACAAATAGCGTAAATAGCGGCTTCTTCATCGATCCACTCTAATGCTCTACCACCAAATAAGGAGTTGGCATAATTTAAGTCATTGGGCATCACTAAACGTCGTGAAAGAAAGTGCATATAAAACCTTATGGGTTGATGTATTAATTTAATTGGTCTAATAACAATAAATAAGTATTTACTATAACGACTTATATGAGTTTACCCTAGAGAATAACTCAATAACTATATTAAAATCTTATTAGAACCTTATTAAAACGCTATTATAACCTTAACTATAAATCTCGAATTTTATGCGCTGGATTACCCGCATAAAAACTTTGGCCATCTACATTTTTAGTAACCACACTACCTGCACCAACAACTGCATTATCACCTATAATAACCCCAGCTAAAATGATAACACCGCCACCCAACCAGACATTTTCACCAATGATAATATCATCAACATAGTTATATTTTGCTAATCGACTTTGTGGGTCCACATCATGAGAAACCGCCAAAATCTGAACATTAGGACCAATTAAACAATCGTTACCGATGCTAATTTTACCGTTTATTAAGTGTATATCATCAGCTTGGTTAACTTCTGCCCGCTTACCGTCAATAAGGGTACAGTTAACATTAATAAAAACACGATCACCCAGCGTAATATTATCGCCATAATCCATATGAAAGCCCTGTTCGATAAACACGTCTTCACCACAAGAATCAAATAGCGTTTTTAATCGTTTTAAATTCCCTTTACTTGGACTGCGACTAAATTGCCGACACAGTTCATGTACCGACTTACGCTGTGCGATCAATTCAGGTGTTAAGCTATTAAAAGATGTTTTCATCATAAGCCATAAGATTATAGGAGTAATAAATTACTATTAATGTAATACCGCGCGAATAGGTAAACCCGCGCATATTTTAGCTTCAGCAATTAAAATTTCTTCTAAGCGTTGATCAACATCGTTTTTATCAAAATACTCATAAGAGAGTTCAACAAACAAATTTTTATGTTTTTCTTCCGAATTAGCAATCGCCACATAAAGATCTTTATCTTTACCTTCAGGAAGCGCTTGTGACACCAACCAAAACTTCTCGTAACCGCGAGCTTCAATAACAGCCGCAACCAGTAATCTATCCAATAAAAATAAACTTGTACCGTTGCGAAATAAAGCGCGAATTTGTGTAATATATGGATCTTTTTTATCTTGTCCTAACGTCACATTACGAGCCACAAGTAATTTTAACACTTGTTTAAAATGAATTAGCTCTTCGATAGCAAGATCAGTCATCGCACGTACTAATTTTGCTTTGTCTGGATAATGCGATAGCATAGCCATAGCCATACCTGACGCTTTTTTCTCCGCCGCGGCATGATCTTGTAAAAAATGAGGGAAATCAGCCATTACCGCATCAACCCAATTTTGGCCTGTGTGGTGTTTTAGTTCAAACATAAGTACTACTCTCTAAAGGAAAAGATGAGACAAATTCATCGTGATTTTACCTGCGTAGAGGTTTATCTACAATAATAAAATTAATAAAGAATTTTATCAATTTTGCCTTTATTTGTTGACTCAATTTTTAGCTTATTATTAATTGCCTGCCAGGCTTTAACCTTGCCACCGATATTAATGGGTTTAAAACCTTTTTTATTTTCATCTAATTGTTCAACGTTTAAAAAATTTAGCAGAGCTTGATAACTGTGTTCATCACTCACATCAAGCGTTAGTAAATCTTGGTTTCGTTGTTGAAAATAATCAACCACATCTTGTTGATGACGTTGATAACAACTAAGTAAAAATTCATCTTGTTCGATGTTATCGGCAGTTAATGGTGAAAAAACCTCGCTATAACAACGCTTCAAATGAGGATTAAAGCCTCCATCATTCCTTTGTAAATTTACCATCATACGCTGTAATAGCTGCTTGATTGAGGGTATCCATAATGATGCTTCTCGTGTTAAATAGATAAATTTACTATTGGGAAAGTGTTTATCAAGTGTTTGATAATCAAAAAAGATTGGCGTATCTGCCAGCACTTGTGCTTGTGTAAAAGCATGCTGTGTATAAGCATTATGTGCCGTTTTAAATCCCAGCCCAAGTAAGGCTAAACAGACACTAGTCGTGGCTGTTCTCGGTAAACCGATGATAAATATTTTATTAATTGCCACTTAGTACTCTCAATGAAAAAAAAACATTGTAGCATTGACTGAGATCAATGAATATTATGTACTTTAAGTCATACTTATAGTTAATAGCTTATGTATATTTTAAATTATTTACTTATAGTCAATAGGAAATAGATGACACAACTAGCCCATTTGTCAAACAACAGGAATGTAAATGTCAGCAAAAAATGAAGTAAATGATGCTGAAAATAACAGTATTAATTGGGATGATTATTTAAAATCAGGTAATCGTATTTTTATTGGCTCAAATGCCGCTGTACCTAATGCTTTAATTGACGATTTAATTGCTAAATCAAACGACTTGCACGATATTGAAACGGTACATATTTTAACACTCTCTGAGAATGTTTGGGCCAAACCTGAGCATAAAGATTTATTTAAAGTAAATAGCTTATTTATTGGTGGAAAAAACATTCGAGAAGCGATTGCCGAAGGGCGTGGTGATTATACGCCTTGTTTTGTTTCGGATATTCCACGTTTATTTACAGAAAATATTTTACCACTTGATGCCGCATTAATTATGGTCAGCCCGCCTGATGAATACGGTTACTGTTCATTAGGTGTAAGTGTTGATATTGTTTCAGCTGCAGTAAAAGCAGCAAGGTATGTTATCGCACAAGTAAATCCGAAAATGCCACGCACCAATGGGCATAGTTTTGTTCATGTAAATCAAATTCACGCTTGGATGCATACTCCACAAGATTTGCCACAAATCATTCCGCCTAAAATTGATAAGCGAACAGAGCAAATTGGTCAGTATGTTGCTATGTTGATAGAAAATGGCGCGACCTTACAGATAGGTATAGGCAAAATTCCTGAAGCAGTATTGCGCTACTTAGGTAATCATAAAGATCTAGGCATTCACTCTGAAATGATTTCTGATGGTGTTATTGATTTAATGCTAAAAGGTGTTATCAATAACCGGCGAAAAACTTACCATAAAGGTAAAGCGGTAGTCACTTATTGTATTGGTAGCCAAAAGTTATATGACTTCGTTGACGGTAATCCACACATTGAATTTTTTCCTTCAGAGCATGTAAACTCACCAGACAAAATTGCTAAAAACGACAATATGGTGTCGATCAATAGCGCCATTGAAGTAGATTTGACCGGCCAAGTAGTGGCTGATTCTATTGGCTATCAGTTCTATAGTGGCATTGGTGGACAAGTAGATTTTGTTCGTGGCGCTTCTTTAAGTAAAGGAGGTAAAGCGATTATAGCTCTACCTTCCACCACTGTAGATGGTAAAACGTCTCGTATAGTTGCACACATCACTGAAGGTGGCGGTGTCGTTACATCACGTGGTCATGTTGCCTTTGTGATTACCGAATTTGGTATTGCTTCGTTGCAAGGTAAAAGTATTCGTGAACGCGCACTAGAACTAATTCGTATCGCTCATCCAAAATTTAGAGATAAATTACTAAGCGATGTGCGAAAACATTACTGGGTACCTGAATATCAAGAAAGCTCGCCAAGCTCTGTACCTGAATTGGGCGATGTAGAAATGAAGCGTTTTAATTTCGCCTATACTAATTACATATTAAGACCTTTAGGCCCTGCCGATGAACGTAAACTACAAGAGTTTTTCTATTCTCATAATAAAGAAACGCTAATCATGCGTTATAATCACCATATAACACAAATGACCAGAGAAAAATCTTGTAACTTGGTAAGTGTTGATCAACATACTGATTTAGCCCTGTGTTTCACGGTAAATCATCATATGGGTGAAGTAATACAAGCCGTTGCGCGTTATTATTATATTAAGAGCATGAACAGTGGCGAAGTTGCTTTTGTTATTAAAGAAAGTCTACGTGGTCTTGGTATGGCAAGTACCTTGTTAGGTGAAATGATTGCCATAGCCAGAATTCGTAAGCTTGATAGCTTAGTTGCTTGTGTTCGTAGAGACAATGCTTCGATGCTAAAAGTATTTGAAAAGGTAGGCTTTGTGCGAAAACCGAGTGAAGATTTTGATGAAGTGAGTTTAACGCTCACCTTAACCCAACCTAAAACGGTTGATATGGATACACAATAAGAAAGTAAGGAGTATTTATGACCGTTGGAATTATAGGCCACTACCGTTGTGGTGAACATGATATGGGTGAACACCACCCTGAAAACGGAAAACGTTTATCCGCTATTTCAGATCAATTGATTCGAAGTGGTCTGGATTATGTTGTACGACAGTTTGATTCAAAGCCCATTGATAAAGAATTACTACTTTTAGCACATACACAAGCGTATATCGATTTTGTTTTCGATAATGCCCCTAATGAAGGTGAGGGAAACTTTACCGTGGGCGCAGATTCTGTGATGAATTCCAAAACGCTCAGCTCTATTTTGTATTCTGCCGGCGCTGCTGTAGATGCCGTTGACTTAGTCATGCAAGGCACGTTAACCTCTGCATTTTGTACTACTAGGCCGCCAGGACACCATGCTGAACACAATAAAGGCATGGGTTTTTGTTTTTTCAATAACGTTGCTATAGCAGCCGCTTATGCTAAACAAAAATATGGTTTAAAGCGTATTGCGATAGTCGATTTTGATGTCCATCATGGAAATGGTACTGAAGACATTGTAAGAAATCACTTTAATGCAACTCCCGAAGATGATAAAGGTTACCTTTTTTGTTCAAGTTATGAATATCCACTGTATCCGTTTGAAATTGTAGAGAGTGATACACCACCTGTTATCAATACACCATTAGTCGCTACAACAAAAGGTCCTGACTTTCGAAAAGCGATCACTGAAAATTGGCTACCCGCTTTAAATAAATTCAAACCAGAGTTGATCCTTATTTCAGCTGGTTTTGATGCCCACATTGAAGATGACATGTCTCAGGTTAGTTTAACTGAAGATGATTATCGTTGGGTTACTGATGAATTAAAAAACATTGTCAAAGAACACGGACAAGGTCGAATAGTGTCAATGCTTGAAGGTGGTTATCATCTAGGTGCTCTAGGCAGAAGTGTTGTTGCCCATATTAATGGTTTGATTGGTAATTAAAATAAAGTACATAAATATATTAAGTGAACATGGTGATAAACAATACTTCTTAACACTAAATTTATTTTATGAATTAGTTATCAGTAACTAAAAACCAGTGAAGAACTTTCACTGGTTTTTAGTATTAATGTTTTACTTAAAAGTATAAAGCTAAAGATAATTTTACGTATGCTTCTCTAAGAAGAAGCTTATTCCCGTATAATAAAAATTCAGTAATAGATTGTTTTACACGGCTTATTTTAGTTCGCCTAGGTACTTATGCAGGAAGATATTA